>JAGRHQ010000009.1 GCA_020444905.1 Candidatus Competibacteraceae bacterium | reverse complement strand
GAATTGACCTGCACGGTCAAAACCATCTATGACGGCGATACCCTGACAGCCAGTTGTCCAGCCGGCCAGGTCAAAGTGCGAATGTTCGGCATCGACGCGCCGGAAATGGGTCAAAAACCGTGGGGCGATGGCGCGAAGCAGTCGCTGAAACAGTTGTTGACCGGTCATGATCCGGTGCGATTGCGCGTCATGGATCAGGATCGCTATGGCCGGACGGTTGCGCAGGTGTTTGCGGGCGAGCGCGATGTGGGTTTGGAGCTGGTTCGGCAGGGACAGGCCGTCATGTACGAGCAATACAATAATTCCCCGGTCTACCGGCAGGCGCAAGCTGAAGCGAAACGGGCGCGGCGCGGCATCTGGGAAAAAGCGGGTAGTCAACAGGATCCCGCCTCCTGGCGGCGCTTGAATCCACGCTAGAGACTGGCTAAAGGCCGTGGCTCTTCTACCGCCTCCATCGCTTTCTGATCCTGCCATGGTTCGCGCCAGCCCCGAGGGGTGGCGTTGCGAGGGCGCATGGACGCTGGATGGCATTATCGATTTGGACCAGCGACTACGCAGCGTTCAATGGCCACCCGGCGCATTGCAACTGGATGGCTCTATGATTCGCGCGCTGGATACCGTCGGCGCGTTGCAATTGCGCAAGCTGATCGCCGAGTTGGAACGGACCGGGCATGGCGTCCATCTGACCGGACTCCGCGAGGAACATCAGGCCCTGCTCGACTTGGTCTGCAAGCGTCTGATGGCGGACGGGAGCGTTGCAGCGCCCGAGCAACGAACCACTGTTTTGGAGCAGCTAGGCCGACAAGCCGTACACTCTTTGCACAGAGGCTTTGCCTTTTTGGTCTTCGTGGGCGAGGCGGCGACCGCATTGGGGCGGTTGACCTTGCAACCCCAGCGGTTTCGCTGGCGGGCGTTGTTCGCCAACCTCGAAACCGCTGGCGTTAACGCCCTGCCGATCATTGCGCTGCTCTCATTCATGATTGGCGTCGTCATCGCTTATCAGGGTGGCCAGCAACTCAAGTTCTATGGCGCCAATATCTTTATCGTCGAACTGGTGTCGCTGACTATGCTGCGCGAATTGGCGCCGTTGATCACCGCAATCATCGTCGCTGGACGCACCGGATCGTCCTACACGGCCCAGATTGGCACCATGCAAGTGACCGAGGAAGTGGATGCATTGCGCACTATCGGTATTCCGCCGATGGATTTGCTGGTGCTGCCCAAATTGCTGGCGTTGACCGTTGCCCTGCCCTTGTTGACCGTGTTCGCCGATGCATTAAGTGTGTTTGGCGGCATGTTCATCGCGCAGGTGATGCTGGATGTCAATTTCCAGGATTTTCTGGATCGATTTCCACAAGTGGTCACGCTGACCTCTTTTCTGCTGGGCGTGGGTAAAGCGCCGGTGTTCGCCGCCATCATTGCGCTGGTGGGGTGTTATCAAGGTTTTCAGGTGCGCGGCGGCGCCGACAGCGTGGGACGGCAGACCACAGTGAGCGTGGTGCAATCGATCTTTCTGGTTATCGCCGCCGATGCGCTATTCTCAATCCTGTTGGGCGGAGTTGGCCTGTGAGTGCGACCGTCGCTGCTGAATCTACGGTGATCGCGGTGCGCGGTCTGCGCACTCAATTTGGCGCTGAGATCATTCACGATAACCTGGATTTTGACGTTCATCGAGGCGAGATTATCGCCTTGGTCGGCGGCAGCGGCTCCGGGAAAACTACATTGTTGCGAGCGATTATCATGTTGCTGAAACCGACGGCAGGTTCCATTAAGCTGTTGGGTCAGGAAGTGATTGGCATTAGCGACAGTGCAGCGTTTCAATTGCGTCGCCGATTCGGCATGTTGTTTCAGCAAGGCGCGCTGTTCAGTTCGCTGACCGTGCGGGAAAATGTGGCCGTGTCGCTACGTGAGCACACCCAGCTGCCCGCCCCGTTGATTGCGGAAATTGCTGATCTCAAAATCGTGCTGGCCGGCTTGCCGGTTGACACCGGCAATAAACTGCCACGCGAATTGAGTGGCGGCATGTTGAAACGGGCAGCGCTGGCGCGAGCGCTGGCGCTTGATCCAGCGTTGCTATTCCTGGATGAACCCACCGCCGGTCTGGACCCGGTCAGTGCGGGCGCTTTCGATCAGTTGGTGGTGCAGCTCAAGGAATCACTGGGTTTGACTGTGGTGATGGTGACCCACGATCTGGATACGCTCTGGCAGGCAACGGACCGGGTTGCGTTTCTCGGCGAAAAGCGGGTGATTGGCTATGCGCCGATGCAGGAGTTGACAATGGCCGACCATCCGCTCATTCGAGCTTATTTCGAAGGGCCGCGTGGCCGCGCGGCGCGGGAGCAGGCGCTTGCAAAGTAATGTCAATTACGCCCTGGTCGGGCTGTTCGTCATTATCCTCGGTTCAGCGCTGTTAAGCGTGGTGTTCTGGTTGACCTTGGGTGATGAGACAAAACTCTATGATCCTTATCGGGTTTATTTTAATGAATCAGTAGCGGGCCTGAATCTCAAGGCGACGGTGCGTTATCGCGGCGTAGACATCGGCCAGGTGGAATCAATCCGATTGGACCCCAACAATCCCGACCGGGTCGATGTGGTGCTAGGTATTGAACGCAACACGCCGATTCGTCGTGACACGATTGCTACTTTGTCCACCCGGGGTCTAACCGGTGTGGCCTCGGTGGAACTCAGCGGCGGCGGTCAGTCCCTGCCGTTGGAGAAGAAGCCGGATCAGGATTTGCCGGTCATCCAGGCCGGCCCGTCGCTGGTGACGCGCCTGGATGATGGATTTAACAGCCTCATCAATAACTTCGATAATCTGTCGAAGCGGTTGGAACGGTTGCTGAACAATGAAAATCAGACGGCGCTGACTGAGATTTTACAGCACTTGAGCGCTATCACCGGCGCAATGGCCAATCGTTCGGACAGCCTGCGCCAAACGCTGGAGAATGTCGAGACGTTCACCAATACCCTAGCTCAGCGTTCTGAACGCCTCGGTCGGGCGCTGGATCAATTGGCGACGGCTCTGGAAAGCGCGGATGAACTGACTACCCAATTCCAGACGACCCTGCGCGATGTCCAGGCCAGCGCCCAGTCGGTGCGCAATGCCGCGAATAATGTTACAAAAACCAGTCAGTCTTTCACCCAGCTGGCTGTGGATGGTCGCCAGGAGTTACAGCGACTGAGTCAGAATACCGTGCCTGAACTGGATACCTTGTTGGTGCAGGCGAATGAGTTGATGATCGTGCTGCACCGATTGGCCAGGATGCTGGAAGAAAATCCTCGCGCCCTGTTGCTGGGTCACCCGCAAGGCCGGCCCGGGCCGGGAGAAGATAATCAGGTTTCAGCCCCCAAATTTCAGGCTCCAGGCGTCAGGTGAAAGACTGCTTGTCTGCCGGCGGCGTTTGCCAAAGCGCGAGATAACCATTCAGTCCCTCCTTTAGCAAAAGGGGGTTAGAGAGAATTACGGCCAGATGCTATCTATTTGAATTGAGGAGAAAAGGAAGTGTTTGAAGGGATCCGACATAGAATAATGACTCACGGATGGAGAGTCATGTTGCTGTTCGCGCTGGCGACAGGAGCCGGCTGTACATTGCCACAAGATAATTCACCGCCGCCGCAGGCTTATTTACTCGGAGGGAGCAGAGCTTTCACGTCAACGTCGGCGCAACGCCCCAGTGGCAAAATCCTGTTAGTGACCGTTTCCAAGGAAGCGCCGGGTTTTGATTCGCAGCGCATCGCTTACACCCGGGAACCGCCTAAGCTGGATTACTACAATGACAGTGTCTGGAGCGACACGCCGGCGAAGATGCTGTTGCCGCTGTTGGTTCGGGCTTTCGAGGCCACGGGCGCGTTCAAAGCGGTGGTGTCGCCGCCGTCGCCCGTGCTGGCCGATCTGCGAGTGGATGTAGATCTAATCCGCCTGCAACAAGAATTTATGATTCCGCCCAGCCAGGTGCGCTTGACGACGCGCATCAAAGTGATGGATATGAAGAGTGGTCATGTGTTGGGTACGAGGATCTTCGAGGCGGTAGAATCCTCGCCCAGCGAGGATGCATACGGCGGAGCGCAGGCCGCCAACGCGGCAGTGCAAAAACTGCTGGGCGAAATGGCGGCTTTTGCGCTGAGTTATCTGGAGTGACTGGAAAGAATTGGGCGAATCATCCTGACTTTCGCTATATTCGTAGCATCGCGACGCGCCGTCATCTGCTGCTATCCGTGACAAACGCTCTTTCCGCCCATGAATCCTGCTAATCTGTCTGAAATAAAATCCGGCCCGGAAAACCTGGAGGATCCATGCCAGTCCGACACGTCCTTGTAGTAGATGATTCCAAGTCTGCACGACTAATGCTGCGCAAGATGTTGCAAGGCTTTGGCATGACCGTGGATACCGCGGAATCCGCCGAGGAAGCCCTGAACTATCTGCGCGACCGGCAACCGGATGCGATTTTCATGGATCACACCATGCCCGGTATGGATGGTTTAACCGCTGTGCGGCAAATCAAGGAAAATCCAGCAATCGCCGCGATTCCGGTCGCGATGTACACCTCTCGGGATGAACCTACCTATCTGCAAGAGGCGAGAGCGGCGGGCGCTATTGAGGTACTGACCAAGCCGGCCATGCCGGAGATGCTGGGTGTGCTTCTCGAGCGAATGCATCAGGCGCTGGATGCCGCGCAGGCGCCGATTACCGCGCCCACACCTGAAGAGGGTGGTGGATCTGTGTCGGTTGAGTGGGTGGAGAAAATCGTCGTCGACAAGGCGGAATCGGTGATTTACGACGCCATCGAGTCCCAGGTGTTGCCGTTGCTTAATGATGTCATCGCCAAATTGCGGCAGGAAATGGATGCCGGCCAGGCGAAAACCTGCGGTCAGGTGGCTGAGCGAATTTGTCAGGAGCAACTGACGGCATGGCAGTCGACTGGCCAGGAATCCGCTCACTTGCCATTGACCGAAGACGCGATTAGAGCACAGCTTGCGCCTTTGCTGGATCAGCGCTTGGCGGCGTTCCAGACCCAGGAACGCGCCGGGCTTGAAGATATCGCGCGCGATATAGCGGGGCAGGTCTGCACGAGCCAATTGCATGAACTGTCTGAGCGATTGGTGCGACAATTAAGCGCCCGGTTTGCCGAAGCGGTTCGTAAAGCGGCTTCAACCGCTCACGACGCCGCGATCGAGGCGGCCCGGGAAGTAGCGATCGAGGCAGCCCGGTCAGCATCGCTACCGATGCCCGGAGAAGCGCCGGTGATCAGTTCTCAGGCAGAAAGCGTTACCGCAGCGGTGGAACAAGCAGCTCATCAACTCTGGGCGGACGCGCGCCGCGATCTGGGACGACGGATTTACTGGGCGGCGGGTTGCGCAGCAGCGGTGGGCGTTGGAGCAGCGATCGTGGCGTATGGATTGCGTTAAGAACACCGATTGTTCATTCAGATGCGGAATGATTTGGATGGAAGTTGATAAAGCAAAAGCGGAATTAGAATTATGGCAGACATCGTCTATTTAATCATTGGGATAGTTGCCGGATCGGTAGTGGGTGCTGTCTTGATTTATCTGTTGCCCTACCAAGCTCTGCGTAGCGCTTATGCTCAGATACAAGCCGAACTGGTGGATGCCCAGTCTAGCAATGGCGTTCTGCAAGCAAGCCTTCAAGCGGAGCAGTCCAAATCCTATCAGGGTCGCCAGACTCTGTTGGGGCGGCAAAAACGTCTTGAGCACGATCTGGCCGAGGCCAGCGAGCGTCAGGCTGAGCTGGAGCGGCAATATGCTGAGTTCAAGGAACAGGGCGGGCAGCAGTTGCAGGCGCAACAACAAGAAGTGGAGAAATTGCGCGAGGCTATGGCGCAGCTGCAGCGGGATCGAGACGCTCTGCAGGATCGTTTCGCCCAGAAAGGCGCTGAATGGGATGAGGAGCGGCAAAGTCTGCTCCTGTTGAATGGTCAACTCGAAGATCAGGTGCAAGGGTTGCGTCGGGAGAAGACTCAATTGAGCGCCCGGCTGGACCAGCAACAGGAGACCTGGGAGCAGGAACGATTGGCTCTACAGATTCAGATGAATACCTTGGAAGATAGCCTGGCGCTGCAAAAAGCGCGCGTCGATCAGAATTTGCCGCCGGATAGCGCCCTTCAAGTAGAACAACTACAAACGGAGTTAGCCGATCTCAAACGACAGCAGGCTGCATGGGACGAGGAACGCCAACATTTTCAAGAACAACTTGAACGTTTGCAGGCCGAACGGCGTTTATTGCGGACTAAAATCATGGAATCCAGCGGAACCGGAGGGGGCGATCCAAACCCGGCTGAACGGGAAGTGCGAGATTTGCGCCGGCAATTGACGGAAGCCCAGCAGGAATACCAAGGCCTCAAGGAAAAACTGGCGGCGCGCGATCACCAATCCGAACAGGAGCGCAGCGCGTTGGAGTCAGAAATCGAGCAATTGATGGAACGGTTGCTGCGAGTACAGCGCGAGCGCAGCGGTTAGCCCAATCGGCGGACGAAGGTGAGCAACCATGCTGGCAAAACTCAGGCAACTTGGCCCACTGATCAACCTGATTCCCAACACCGCTATCCAGTTTCTGGATTTTGGATTCAACCTCAACGAGATCAGGTTATCCCGCGCGTTCCTGGCGGAAACTGGCGCGGATGGGCATTCACTATTAACCCCGTTGTACGCTGATGACGCCAGCGGCCAATTCGCAACCCACGATGGAAAGACCGTTAAACCTGAGCAAGCCTATTCGCTGAATGCGGCCAAGGCGGCGATGATTCTTGATCGAGCCTGGTTGCCGATTCCTTTTCTGCGCATCCGCGAACGCCGTCCTGATCACGATCACCTGTTCGATAATGGACCTACCAACTGGGCGCGGGCGCGTCTGGTCGAATTGGCAGCCCCGGATGCTGAAGGCCACACGCACCGGGTGACCCTGGCGTTCGACACCCAGTTGTTGCCGACCCGCGAAGGTCGGCCCTATCTCGCCCCCAGCGCGCTGGATATGCAATCCGGTGAGGAATTCGCCCTGAGCGACGCCGAGGACGATACCAACGGGTTTCTGGAGCAGGAATGGGTGCGGGAGTGGGTGCATCAGCATTTCTACGCCTATGAGCGCCGCCGCCGCGCGCCGCGCCGGGTGGATGAAGCGGAACTGCGCGCCAGTCCCGACGGTCAGGCCGCCTGGTTGACCGTGCTGACATTGTTGAAAAAAGCAGTGAATCCGCCGCGCTTGCGGTTTACTTTTGTGGATGATGGGCCGACGGCCCGGCTCAATCAACCGGTGGATGTCGATCTGGTGCTGGACATTGGCAATTCCCGGACCTGCGGCATGTTGATGGAAACCAGCGGCGACGCGCCGGTAGATATGAACGACAGCTATCGGCTGGTGTTGCGCGATCTGACGCACCCGGAACGGGTTTATGACGAACCCTTTCCCAGCCGCGTGGAATTTGTGCGCAGCACGTTTGGCGATGAAAAGCTGTCGCGGCGTAGTGGCCGGAGCAGCGCTTTCCTGTGGCCGACCGTCACTCGGATCGGTTTTGAGGCCCAGGCTTTGTCCTACTTCAGTCACGGCGCGGAAGGCAGCACCGGCCTGTCCAGTCCCAAGCGCTATCTGTGGGATACCGACTCGCGTCATCACGCCTGGCGGTTTAACGCCGGGCCGATAGCAGGCGGCGGCGACAGCGGTCCGGTGACCACGGGGCCGTTTGTCGGTCACCTGCGCGAGGATGGCGAGGAATTGGAGCCGGGCGAACCGCCAGCGGTGACTGCGCTGTTCTCGCGCGGATCGCTGATGAGCTTCTTCGTTGCCGAGGTGCTCTTGCAAGCCTTTATTCAGGCCAATTCGCCCGCCCGCCGTTCGGAGCGAGTGTATTCCGAAGCGCCGCGCCGTTTGCGCCGGGTGATTCTGACCATGCCCACCGCTATGCCGCTGGCGGAACGCAAGCTGTTCACGCGCCGGGTGAACACGGCGATCCGGTTGACCTGGCGGGCGCTGGGTCTGGATGAAAGTCAGGCTCCCGAACCGTTTTTGCAATGGGACGAGGCAACCGGTACCCAGATTGTGTTTCTTTACAACGAAGTCAAGCACAACTTTCAGGGTGATGCAGCCCTGTTCTTTCAGGTGTTTGGCCGGGTTCGGGAAGGCTATGGCGAAACGCCTTGTCTGCGGCTGGCCAGCATCGACGTGGGCGGCGGCACCACCGATCTGATCATCACCACCTATCAACTGGAGGGCGGCACCGCGTTGCGGCCTACCCAGGAATTCCGCGAAGGCTTCAACATTGCCGGCGATGATGTGTTGTGCGGTCTGATCGAGCGCAATGTCCTCCCCGCGTTGCTGGACGCGATTCGCGCCAGCGGGGCGGCCAATCCCGAGGAATTACTGGCGCGGCGGCTGGGCGCGAATCGAGGCGATCAGGCTGAGCGCGAACGCACCTTGCGCCGACAGTTCGCCAGTCAGGTCGCATTGCCCTTGGCGCTGGCCTTGCTGCAACGCTACGAAAACGCCGATCTGAGCATGGGCAATGAAGCGGTTACGCTCAAGCTGGCCGATGTTTACCCACCGGGCGCCGGACCGCATGAGCAAGTTACGGCGTTTCTGGAAGAAGCCGTCCATGCCGCCGGCGGGCAGGGTTTTCAACTGGCCGAGGTCGCTTTTTCCACCACCATGCTGGCGGTGGACACCACCGTGCGCCGTATTCTTGGCCAAGTGCTGAGCGACCTGTGTGAAGTCGTGCATTTGTACGATTGCGACTACCTGCTGATTTCCGGGCGGCCCTGCCGATTCCCGGCGGTGCGGGCCGCGATTTTGGCGAAACTGCCTGCGCCGCCCGATCGCATTGTTAGCTTGCACGCTTATCGAGTCGGCGACTGGTATCCGTTCCGTTCCGTCGGTGGGCGATTGACCGATCCCAAAACGACGGCAGCGGTCGGGGCGATGGTTTGCGCGCTGTCCGAAGGGCAGTTGTACAAGTTCAATTTGCGCAGCCGCGAACTGGGGATGAAATCCACCGCTCGTTTCATTGGCGTGCTGGAGCAAACCGGACGGTTGAAACCGGAGAATGTGCTGTTCGCCAATCTGGAACTGGAGGATCGCAAGACGCGCCTGCCGGAAGCGACTTTCGATTTTTACGCGCCGGTGTTTCTCGGTTTCCGGCAATTGAATGTCGAGCGCTGGCCCGCCTCGCCGCTGTACCGGGTGACCTTCGCCCATCCGCAGGATGCCCGCTCCAAGGCGTTGCCGCTCAAAGTAACGCTGGAACGCTCCACCGATGAAAATGTGGACCTGGACTTCAAGGTAATCGCCGTGGCCGACGCGGACGGCAACCAACAGCCCAATGGGGTCGTGCTGTTAAAGCTGCAAACGCTCAAGGATGAATATGGTTACTGGCTGGATACCGGGATTTTCTCGATTTCCGCCCGAGCTATTGAACCGACGAGATAGGAAAACTGTTGATCACTCGCCACTTGCCAAAAGATGACTGACCTCTTCCCTGCTTCTCTTCATCCTAGCCTCCAACAACTGAACGCTACTCATCGCCGTTTGACCCGTTCGCTAAGCCTGCTGTTCTTTTTAATCATGGCGGGCGCGCTGGTCTTCATGATGACTACGGCTTTGTCCAATCGGAGCATGGAAAATCTGTTGATTTTTGCCGTGGCCGGTTTGGTCATACTGCCGATGATCGCGTTAATGTGGGGCTTGTTGTGGTATCTGGAACGCTGGATGACACGGCGATTGACTGACGCCAACCGGTTGCTGCGAAGTTGCAACCCGGTCAATGCCCGCTTAACGCCTGCGGGCATCAGCAATAAATCCGGTGTGTTGATGGCGGTGCAGATCCTTGACCGGCGTCCGGCAACGGGATTGCTTTATGCGCTGATTGAACCCAATACGAGCTGGACTCGCCCGCCGCGTCAGGAAATCACCGCACAGTTCTATTGCCAGGATTGGCAACCGGACGGTCGATTGGTGGCCTTGCACGAGGGTCGAGCGCTCCTCGGTAAACTGGTCGATGGCAAGAAGTATTACCGACAAATGAAATGGGTGGCGATAGTGGCGGTAACGGTGTTACTGGTTGTCGCTACCTCTCTGGCGGTTCTGGCGTTCCAGAAATATCAGGCTTACCAGATTCTGCAACAGCAACAGCAATGGGCCGAGGCCAGTGCGAACTGGTCCGAAGCGTCAGGCCGAATTATCCGCGCTGAGCTAGCGACGGCGAAAATCCCGAAAGGGAAAATCAAAGTCGACGGCTATTGGCCACGGATCGAGTTCGGCTACAACGTTGCCGGAGTAGAGGAACGGAGTATAACCCCCTATTTCTGCAATGAGCCGACGACCAACCGCAAGGCCGCCGAGACCTGGCTAGCGGAATATCCAGTAGGCGCAGCGGTGACGGTGTATTACGATCCCGCCGATTCCACGCACGGGGTCTTGAAAGAGGGCTATACCGCTGCTTGCCAGGTTGCACTGGAAGCGAAGCGATGGGATGTAATTTTTGGGGCTAGCATTGCCGGATTTCTGTTCCTGTTGGTGGTCGCAATGGCCATCGTGTTGCGCCGACAGCATCGTCAGGCGCGGGTTTTTTTAGAATGATTCACCCCAATCTTAATAAGAAATTTAGTTAATAAATATCAAATTCTTATATAAAAGCTTTGAAGGGGCTGGCATCTGTAGATGCAACCGACAATCCACGAAAGCGCGGAACGCTACCGCCAGATTTTTACTTATTCAAACGATGCGATTTTCGTTATCGACCCTGCGCAGAACCGAATCATCGAGGCCAATCCACGAGCTTGCGCTATGCTGGGGTATTCCCATGAGGAATTATTGGCGACGCCGATCAGCAACGTGCATCCTAACGAGATGCCGCGCATGCTGGCTTTTGCCACTACGGTGTTGAGCGATGGTCACGGATGGACTGATGAACTCAACTGCCTAACTAAGAATGGTGAATTTCTGCCGGCGGAAATTTCGGCTTCAGTCGTTCATATCGAAGGACAGTCATGCGTCATCGCCATGGTGCGCGATGTCGCCGAGCGCAGGCGGATGGGAGCGGCTCTGCAAGAAAGTCAGGCTTGGTTGAGCCGGATTCTCGATTCCGCCATGGACGCCATCATCGCGCTCGATACGCAAGGTTGCGTGACATTGTTCAATCATGCAGCTGAAGGCGTTTTTCGCTGCTCGGCGGCTACGGTTTTGGGATTGCCGTTGGCGCGGCTGGTTTCCGAGCGATTTCAGCAACTGCTCGAACTATCCATGCAGGAATTCGCCCGTAGCGATTGGAAGCAGCACTACATGTGGGCCGAGGGGCTGACAGCGTTTCGCGCCGACGGTGAAGCTTTTCCCGTCGACACTTCTCTTTCGCCCTTCAAACTGGGCGAGAAACGCTACCTGACGCTGATTCTCCGCGACGCCACAATTCGCCAGCGCGCCGAACAGAAACTGGAGCAGTTGCAGCAAGAAAATGCGCGACTGCAAGCCGTTGTACATTCGGAACTGGGCTTCACCGAAATGATTGGCGCTTCGCCAGCGATGCGGCGATTGCTCGATGATCTGGAGCAGGTCGCTGCGACTGACGCCACCGTATTGATCCTGGGCGAGACTGGCACTGGCAAGGAATTGATCGCGCGCTCTGTCCATCAACTGAGCCGTCGCCAGGATCAGGTCATGATTACAGTGAACTGCGCTGCTTTATCGGCGGGGTTGTTCGAAAGCGAACTGTTCGGTCACGAAAAGGGCGCATTTACCGGAGCGATCGCGCGTAAGCCTGGTCGTTTCGAGCTGGCCAATCGCGGTACGCTCTTCCTCGATGAAATCGGCGAGTTGCCTATGGACTTGCAGGCCAAGCTGCTGAGGGTCTTGCAGGAAGGGGAATTTGAGCGGGTAGGCGGCGCGACTGTGCATAAAGTCGATGTGCGCTTGATTGCCGCCACTAATCGTGACTTGCGCAGGGCCGTGGTGGAAGGCGCTTTCCGGGAGGATTTGTACTATCGGCTGTGCGTATTTCCAATTGCCGCGCCCCCCTTGCGCGAACGTCAGGGGGATATTCCTTTGCTCACTCATTACTTCGTCGCCAAGTACAGCAAGAAAATTGGGCGTACTGTCGAAACCATCAGTCCCCAGGTGCTGGATGCGCTGGCGGCTTATGCATGGCCAGGCAACGTGCGGGAATTGGAGCATGTGATCGAACGGGGCGTGATTCTCAGCCGCGCTGGCCGGCTTGATCCGGGAAATTGGTTACCGCGGGCCAACCCGTTGCCACAGGTTCATCAACGGGAAATCAAGACGCTGGATACTTACGAGCGCGAGCATATTCTGGAGGCGTTGCAGCTCACTGATTGGAAGGTCAGCGGCCCGCAAGGCGCAGCCAAGCTGTTGGGCATCAAGCCGACGACGCTGAACGCTCGCATGAGTAAGCTCGGTATCGTGCGACCGCGCTGATCCGAAGTCCATATTTTTGGCATTGAACCTGCTCCAAATAAATCCTGGGCAACAGGATTTCATGGAGATCGACATGCTTCGCATTACCCGCTTCGTCAATCCTTCATCGTCCGTCGTGCTCAAGGTCGAAGGCCGGGTTGTGGCGGACTGGGTCATCGTCTTGAAGCAGGCTATCGACGCTGAGCTTCAGTCCGCACAAACCCTGGAGCTGGATTTTACCGACGTCAGTTTTGTCGATGGGGCCGGAATCAGGTTGTTGCGCGATCTGTCCTGCAACAACTTGTCGATTACGCATTGTTCAGGATTGATTCAGGCGCTTCTAAATAAAGATAATATTAATCAATAACTTGGAATAAAAATATCCTGGAAGTTTTAAGAGAGTGAGGAATTCTTGATGATCACGCGTCGCGCAAAGCGGATTTTTGTCTTTTTATACATTGTGCTAGCGCTCGGCATCCTGTTGCTGGCGGCGAATGGCGCTATTCAAACCTAATGACTCGTCTCTTTTCTGCTTCCAACATATTGGAAATTCCAATATGTTGGAAATAAAAATAAGACATTCCACACGATATAAATCACTGTCTTAGTAAATTAATTTTATGAAAAATAGATAGTTAATCGATTATTTTTCAATTTTACCACCTGGCATGTGACTTGAAAATGCTGGTCATAAATTGGCCGCTTTTTAGGAAGACAATCCATGCTTACCACTACAAAACTAACCAATGCGAAGATATCCACCACCCAAAACTGGTTTTTGAAAACCGTATGGGATCTGGTACAGTACTACAATACCCATTCCAACCTGCCGAATATTGAGAAAATCAATATCCTCGAACGCATCCTCGTTGGCGCGGGAGAATGGTTGACGAGTCATCCGCCGAAGGCTACTGCCACTAACCAAGCGCGCTGGGCTGCAATGGACGATTTAGCCCGACAGGTCATTGATGAAGGGGCGAAACTCGGCGCGCGCTTTCTAACTGGCCCCACCAATTGGAAGTCGATCGATAACAACCAGCATGGGCGAAACCGGAGCTACTGGTTAGAATATCTCTCGCCCCAGCATGGCGTTGGCTTTCAGCTTGCGTCTATTTTTGAGGCGTGGCGAAAGAATGGTCAACCGCACGAAAGTTTTTGGGATTACGCGCGACTGAATCCACCTCATGTGCCGCTTTTGGTGAAATATTATGGGGGGAACGCCAAGGCCGAAAAGCGCCGCGTCGTGTTCAAGGAGGACGGTAAGCTCTATTACGCCATCAGTGGCGCGCTATTTCATAGCCAACCGCTTACAACTGTCGTATCGGGAACGGGCTGGGCCATCTTTGTAGTTTCGCCAGAAGGCAAGATGTACGCGCATAAACACGTCACAGGCATCTATCATCACTCCACATTCCTGAGCGGCAGCGCTGTCATGGCAGCAGGCGAGCTAGTTGTAGATCAGGGCGTAGTAAAATTCATTACCGCAAAAAGTGGACATTACGCTCCTACACCCGAAAACATGCGCGCCTTCATACGCCAGTTTCCCAAAATCCCAGGTCAAGCGGTGATCATGCCTGATTTCAAGTCAAACCCGCCGCCTGCCTACACGGTCGCTGAGCTAAAATTTACCCCGAACCCCAAGATGTTGAAACGCGCACAAGCGGTAGCTGGTCTGCCTGGGTGGGCGAATGCGAACAATTCAGTCATTAACAAAATTCAGCCTTGAACACGCCAGCAGCAGTAGGGTGCGCATTGCGCATCCCAAAGCCTCCACCCAGAAGGTTTTATTGCGATTGTTTTTCCCCCGCCGCATCAAGCACTGAAGTCACGCGCGATACGCGACTAATCGGCAATCCCGCCCGCTCTGAACTTTGCCGCAATACCTCTTCATCCGGGGCAAGATACACGCAATATGTCTTGTTATCGGTCACGAAACTGTACAACCACTGCACATTAGCCGTCGTGTCATTGACGACTTCCCGCGTCTTTTTCGCCATGGCGTTCAAGGTTTCCTCAGGCAGACTTCCTACGCCGGTGATTTCTCGTTCGATGACAAACTGAGGCATATCTATTTCTCCTGGAAGGTTTTATTGCGGTTAGAAGTATTATTTTATATCGAGAGCGTTACCGGCGTGGACACATGCGGTTGCGGAGTTGAAGAAGCATTCATTCAATCCAGCATCAAAGTATCCACGCCAGCACCGCTGGCAGCGTCACTATACTGGCAAGATTGCCCATAAGAACGATGGAAGCGACCGCCTCGGGCGACTCGCTGAACTTCTCGGCTAACATGAAGTTGAGAACCGCTGGCGGTAGTGCGCCAAATACCAGCAATTGATCGTACTGTTCGCCGCTGACCCCCAACAATGGACCGACCAGCAGCACGATGGCGATTCCCGAAGCTGGACAAACTACCGCTCCGGTCAGACCAATGCGCCAATCCTGTAAATTAATGCGCGTCATGCGTACGCCAAGCGCAAACAACATCAGCGGGATCGCCACCTGCCCCAGTAGATCCAGCGCCATCGCCAGGGGCTTCCACACTGTTATATCCAGTAATGTGACCGCCAGCCCTGCCAGAGTCGCTTGCAAAATGGGTATGCGCAGCAACATTCCAGGGTGAATTCGGCCTTCCAGCAGGGCATTGCCGATCGTGAAGTGCAGTGTGTTCTCCACCAGGAACAGCACCAGAGCCGCCGCCAGCGCCGGTTCACCGAACGCCAGCACCGCAAGAGGTAAACCCATATTTCCTGAGTTTGTAAACATCATGGGTGGAACAAAAGCTTTAATCCGCCAACCGGCCAACCAGGCGATCGGCCAGGCAATCAACCCCGAACCCAGGACCACCAGCACGCCAGCCAACGCCAGTTTGCTATAGGCCGCGATCTGAAAATCCCTGGCGGACATCACCGAAAAAATTAATGCTGGCGTGAAGATCTCCAGATTAATCCGGTTGGCTACCGCCATGTCGGGCAGATGGCGGCGACCATAGAAAAAGCCGACCGCCACCAGGGCGAAGAGAGGAAAGACGATAGCCGTCAACTGGTAAAGCATGGTGGAATGATAAAACCAACTAAAAAATTGCATAATAACCTTATGGCCATAAGTTTTTAACTTTTTTATGGACTAACCTATTATTGGATTAACAACCTCCAGCGTGTTGTCGATGAGGCGATTGAGATGGATTCCAGCCGTATTCGGATCATTTCCGATGATATTACTCGATTATCGGTGGATGCTATTGTGAACGCCGCCAATCGTTCACTGCTTGGCGGCGGCGGCGTAGATGGCGCAATTCATCGCGCCGCTGGCCCGGAATTGCTGGCCGAGTGCCGCACACTGGGCGGTTGCGAAACCGGTCAGGCCAAGCTGACACGCGGCTATCGGTTACCCGCCCGGTATGTCATCCACACGGTTGGACCTATCTGGCAGGACGGCGAGCAGGAGGAACCCGCACTGCTAGCGTCCTGTTATCGCCAAAGCCTGCAACTGGCGGTGGAGCAGGCGATTTGCACCATCGCATTCCCTGCCATCAGTTGCGGGGTTTATGGCTATCCCCTGGACGAAGCAGCGCGTATCGCTATCCGCGAGGTTCGCCATTTTCTCGCCCATGATGACCAGATCGAGATGGTTTATTTGGTGTGCTTTGGCGGGGATGTGCGCCAGGCTTACGAACAAGCGCTGTGCGAAAAAGAAGGATAAAACGCTCTCAGCCCACAACCTCTCGCCTTCGGGAAAGGGATGTTTTTATGCAACGTTCTCGCTTTCGATTTCGCCCTTAAGCATGACCCCATCGACGCCAACGATCCGCAATCGCACGCCTGCCGGACAGTCTTGTTCGACCAGCACCTTCCAGGTGCTGTCGTCGACCCGGATTTTACCATGGCCATTGATGACGGGCGCATCTAGGGTAAACACCCGCCCGATGTACTGATGACCACGTCGATTGAGCAGGGGATCAGCGGTGCGGGTGGGATGCCGGCGCAACCGCATCCGCCAGGCGACGATAGAACCTACTGACAACAGGGCAAACAGGAACACCTGCCAAGTCCAGGGCATTTCGGGCAGAATAGTCAGCACCAACCCCACCAGCAGTGCAGCTACGCCCATCCACAGGAAGAAGAAGCCGGGGACCAGGGCTTCTATCGCCATGAGCGCCACGCCCAGCACCCACCAGTTCCAGTAGACCGGTTCCAGCAGCCAGTCGCTCACGCGCGGGTTCCTCCCTTGCTCATGGCTTCCTGGGTCAGTTCGGCAATCCCAGCCAGGGCGCCCACCAATCCGGAGGTGTCCAGCGGCATCAGCAGCACCTTTTGATTCGGCGCTGTCGCCAGCTTGGCCACTGCTTCCACATATTTCTGCGCAACAAAATAGTTAATCGCCTGCACGTCGCCTTTGCCAATCGCTTCCGATAGCATGATGGTCGCGCGCGCCTCCGCCTGAGCCAGTCGTTCGCGCGCCTCGGCATCGCGGAAAGCGGATTCCTTGCGGCCCTCGGCTTCGAGAATGGCCGCCTGCTTGAGTCCTTCAGCTTCGAGAATAGCCGCCTGCCGCGCGCCTTCCGCGGTAAGGATCGAGGCCCGCTTATCCCGTTCGGCTTTCATCTGCCGGGCCATGGAGTCTACCAAATCCTTGGGTGGGGAAATGTCCTTGATTTCGATGCGGGTCACCTTGACTCCCCACGGAGTCGTAGCCTCATCCACGACGGTCAGGAGTCGCGCATTGATTTCATCGCGCTTGGACAATAACTCATCCAGATCCATCGAACCCATGACCGTGCGGATATTGGTCATGGTCAGATTGAGTGTGGCGAACTCAAGCTGATTGACCTCATAGGCAGCCTTGGCAGCGTCCAGCACCTGATAAAATACGACGCCATCCACCTGCACCATCGCGTTGTCCTTGGTGATAATTTCCTGCGAGGGAACATCCAGCACTGTTTCCATCATGTTGATCTTGTGGCCAATGCGGTCGATGATTGGGATGATGAGATTGAGTCCGGGACGTAGCGTCTCGGTATAGCGGCCAAAACGCTCGACGGTGTATTCCATGCCTTGCGGCACCGATTTGACGCCCAGAAAGACCAGAATTACGGCGAAAACCGCCAGTCCAACGACGAAGGTGGGGAAACCTCCCAGCATGACTTGCCTCCTTTGTAAATAAGCTGAATTTGGAAGATTCCAGGCGGAAAAACGATCTAATATCGTTTCTCGATAGGTTTTGAATTCTGGATTCCCCCCTTTTTCAAAGGGGGGTGAGGGGGGATTTGAACACCGTGGATCGACGCTGTCTATCGAAATCCCCCCCGGCCCCCCTTTTTCAAAGGGGGGAGACTCTGCGGTAATGTCATTGAACATAATGGGAATGGGTATAATAGCCCAGCGCCATAGAGTCTTCGGAGCATTCTGAACCCGCGCGCCGGGAGCCGGAACCGGGTCAATCCTGGGCGTGGAAGACCTGGCCGGTAACCCCCTTGCTGTCGGGGCCCAGCAGATAAAGATAGGCGTTCATTACGGTTTCGGGGATTGGCCACTGCTCCGGTTCGCGACCCGGATAGATTTTCAAAGTCATCGGCGTGCGCACCCGCCCTGGGTCAATACTGTTCACACGAATTGGGGTGTTCGTCTCCAGTTCATTAGCCAGCATTTTCATCAGAGTCTGCGCGCCACCCTTGGCCACGGCATAAGCGCCCCAATAGGCTTGCCCCTTCTCGCTAACCTGGTCGGCGGTGAAGACCACCGAGGCGTCAGCAGAACGATTCAGCAGGCCCAGCAGCGTCTGAGTCAGCAGGAAGGGCGCGTTCAGGTTGACTTGCAGGACGCGGTACCAGAGTTCGATGTCGTAATTAGCAATGGGCGTCAGCCCCTGAAACAGGGCGGCGTTGTGCAGCAAGCCGTCCAATCGACCGAATTCGGTTTCCAGCACCTGCGCCAGATCGGCATAGCCCTTGGGCGTCGCTCCTTCCAGATTCATAGGGTAAATCGCTGGTTGAGGGGCGCCCACCTGTTCCAACTCATCATAGACCTGCTCCAATTTACGGATCGTGCGCCCGAGCAGGATGATCGTCGCTCCGTGTGCGCCTAACTGCCGCGCAGCGGTTCGACCCAGGCCGTCTCCAGCGCCGGTCACCAGAATAACCCGGTCTTTCAATAAATCAGCAGCAGGTTGGTAATCCTTCATGACACTATCCTGTCCAAAAGCGATTAATTGGATCAGTTTACTATGCGGCGACCCTCTGCCGATAGCGGCGTTGCTCACGACCGAGCAATCGCCAGGCCATCCACAGTTTACGCAAGGGCGTCAAGCGGGTTTGCTGCTCCAGCAAGCGGTAACCTTCCCCGGCAATTTCCGCCAGCAGGGCCATGACCAGTTCTAGGCGAACCAGCAGATGGGATTGTGCATAGCGATCGGTCTCGGGCAGAACAGCCAATGCCCGCTGGTAATATTCATGAATACGCTCGGCCTGAAAAGCGAACAATTGCCGCACCCGGTCGGTGGTTTGCGCCGCTAACAGGTCGCCTGGACCGACGCCAAAGCGTTGCATTTCATCCTCGGGCAGGTAGAAATGACCATGCTGCGCATGGTGGCGCACCTTGTACAGCAGGTCAAACAGCAGCAGCGAAGCGCCGGCTTCGTGAGCAAAGCGCGGCGTCGCGCGGCGATCCTGGTAGCCGGTAATTTCCGCCGCCAGCAGCGCTGGAATGCTGCCGCGCCGATGAAGATAAAGGGTCAATTCCGTCAGGCTTGGATAGGCGTCATAGTCGATGTCCATTGCAATCCCGTCCAGAATTTCCCGGAAATATTCCTCGGGCAGGTTAAAAGTCGCCAGTCGCGGCTGCAAGGCGCGCGTGATCGGATGGTGCGGGTCGCCGGCGAACAAGTGACCGAGTTCGGCGCGCCACCAGTCCAATTTGGTCCGGGCAAGACCAGGGTCCCGGCATTCCTGGGGAATCTGGACAGTTTCCAGATAAAAAGCGTGGACGGCAATCAGGGTATGGCGCTGCGCAAGCGGCAACTTTAGCAGGCTGTAGCGGAAATCAGAGCCTTGCCGGACTGCCAGGTTATGGCAGTAATCATCTGCAGTCATGCTCAAAACTCTTGGGTCGAAAGCGGAGCATCATGGTGAATATCGGCACGCATTATGCTTGTTAAAATTCAGAAAACTCTCTTCCGATCTTCCCTGAAAAAGCTGGAGGTACGCCATGATGACCATTCGCGATATCGAGAAGTTGCCGAGATGCGAGCGTGCGGTCACGCGCGCATCTTATCAGTACTACCGCGCGCTCTTGCATGGCGCATCCGCAGGGACGCGCCAGAATCTGCGGCGCCAATGGCTGGTTGAACTTCAGCGCCGCTGGCCTGACGCCTGGAAAAGCGGTTAGGCGATTTCTTTCGCTGGCCTTTACTCAACGCTGTCGCCATTCCTGTAGTAACTGCTTTTCTCCTGGACGCAGTTTACTGGCGTGGATGGTGGACAGCGAACCCTCCTCTTCCTTGAGTTCCTTGGCCACGGCATCCGGAGGCGGATGCGCGCCATATTGAACCTTGCCTTCTGCATCAGTCCAGCTATAGATACGGTCGCTGGGTTCAACATGAATGGGCGTAGCCGTCTGACCTTCAGGCGGACGATTGCCGAAATGCACCCGTCCATCGGCATCCTTCCAGGTGTAGGCTTCATCGCCAGCCAGCGCGAACCCGACTGGAAATGTAACTAAAAGTAAAAGATACAGTTTCAATCGCCATCCCCTGGTAAAATCGCTATCTGACCCGTGTGTAAATCGTTTCTTCGTCTTGAAGAAAAACCTTGAATTGTTCATGACGCGATGACCTGACTCATGCCTCGTTAGGAAATAGTAAAGCCTAATTTCAGCAGCGATGCACAAAATAATGGGGATTCGCTCTCATGACCTCTGGTAAAGAATTTTTCTGCTAGGCCGATATTCTTATTAAATTGCGCCCGTCCAAGAGGAATCCGCCATGATCATTCAAAGTTCGAATATACAACTCGTCGGTCAGCACAAGGCTGTCACCCAGCATGAAGTCAAGGAATCGTTGCGGATGTGGGTGGGTGACCGTCGCCCGGATTTCGAGGGTCGGAACCAGCCTGCTCCGCCAAGCCAGAGCGTCCCTCCGGGTCAATTGCGCTCGGATGCCGCGCATCTTTCCCAGGCGGCTTGTGAAGCCCGGTCCTGTAAGGGAGTCGCGTCGGACGAGACCGAGTTGCAGCCCGAGGATGAACTTAAGCTGGGCATTTTGATTCGCACGATTGAGGCGCTGACCGGCAAGAAAATCAAGCTGATCTCGCCCAGGGCGTTGCGCGAGGAAATGGGCAAAATCCAGGAACAGGCCCAGGAAACCACGCAATCCCTGCAACAGGTCCAGCGGCAGGCGCAGGCTCCGGAACGCGCCGGGTTCGGCATCGAATACGATTATTACGAGCGCCATTACGAAGCCGAGAAAACTACGTTCTCAGCGGATGGCATGGTCAAGACCGCAGACGGCAGGGAAATCAATTTTTCTGTTGATCTGGGCATGAGCCGCGAGTTCTTGCAAGAGCAAAGTGTGAGCTTGCGCGCTGGTGATGCAAAACTCAAGGATCCGCTGGTGTTAAACTTTGGCGGCAATGCGGCGGAATTATCCACGACCCGCTTCAGCTTCGACATTGATTCCGATGGCCAGCAGGATCAAATCGCCTTTGTCGGTCCCAACAGCGGGTTCCTGGCGCTGGATCGTAATGGCGACGGGACAATTAACGATGGCAGCGAGTTGTTTGGCGCAACCACAGGACAGGGCTTTGCCGAACTCGCTCAATATGATGAAGACGGCAATCAGTGGATCGATGAGAACGATTCTATCTATCAAAGCCTGCGCATCTGGTCGAAGGACGCTACGGGGAACGATCAGCTCGTTGCGCTGGGTCAGCGCGGGGTGGGCGCCATTTACCTGGGTCATGTCGCTACGCCGTTCTCGCTCAAGGACGACCAGAATAACTTGTTGGGCGCGATTCGCGAATCCGGGGTTTTTCTCCACGAAAATGGCGTGGCGGGAACCCTTCAGCAAATCGACCTGAGCGTTTGAAAAACGCAAGACTGTATTTTTATACTATTGTCTCTTTTATTTTTCAAACGGAGGATTTACTATTGATTCGGTCAATTCCTTTGTGAGATGGGTTGCTTGCGTCAACTTAATTTATTTCATTATGTTCGCTGAAAAAATATCCCATGAAAAAATTGACGCTTGACCTATACTCCTCTGTTGAGAAGATTGAGAATGGGTGCGATGAGACGCATGACAGTCTGAAAATCCATCCTTTCTAAAAGCAGTTATCCTAGAAAGTCACAAATGGGAGTTGAAAAATAATGTTTAAAAACATGAAATTAAAAACCCAGTTGAATTTAGGTTTCGTAGCGATCCTTGCACTGCTGGTCATTGTCGCAGCGGCAGCCTGGTGGGGTCTTCAAGGCGCGACCGACGGGATTACCGGATACCGCCGGCTGGCGCAGGCCTCCAACCGGGCTGGGAATTTCCAGGAATACATGCTCAGCGTGCGCTTGGCGGTCAGGAATTTTCTCATCGAACCAAATGATCAGAGCGTCCAGAACTATCGCCGGGACTTCGAGAAAATGGGAAATATTCTCAAGGAGATACGGGAGAATGTAAAAAACCCGGAGCGCGCCAAGCGGGCAGCGTTTATTGACGAACAATCGAAAAAATACAATGAAGCGTTTGATCAGGTGGTGCATGTAGTCAATCAGCGAGAAAAACTGGTGGCTCAAATGGGGACGCTGGGTGCTGATGCAATCAAAGCGTTAAACGACCTCAGTCATCAAGCTGCCAATGCCCAAAATGCGGAGGTGGTGGAGAGCGCCGGCAAATTAATGGTCCTGTTCCTGGAGGGGCGGGTTGCTGTCCTGAAATATCTGGACTCTCACCAAATGGAGCACTTCCAAAACGCCCAGGAAATTATGATCGCCAAAATCAACCAGGGCGAGAAAGCCCTAGTAGAAAACGCCAAGGGCGCTTACCCGACTCATCTTGAAGCGCTCTCGAAGGCTCATGACGGATATATCGCCCTGTTGCCGACCCTGCACGATGCTGTTCAGAAAGGCGATGATCTTGTTAAAAACACGCTGGATCGGATTGGCTCCGACATTGCCAAGGCCACCGACGAAATCAAGTCCGCCTATCAGGACGATCAGAGCGCCCTGGGACCGCAAATCCAGAACCAGGCCACGCTGGCATTAGAGGTCGTCGGCGGGCTGTCGGCGATCGCCGTACTGCTGGGCATTAGCCTGGCGTTTCTGTTGACGCGGATGATTCAGCGCCCGATCGGCGGCGAACCGGCGAACATAGCGGCGCTGACCGGCCAGATTGCGACCGGCGATCTCACCGTCCACTTTACCAACACCGGTAAGGAAACCGGTATTTACGTCGCCATGCGCGAGATGGCCCAGCAATTACGCGAAATGGTCAGTCAGGTCACCCAAGCGACCAATCAGGTCAGCTCAGCGGCGGCGGAAATCGCTCAGGGCAGCTCCGATCTCTCGCAGCGCACCGAGGAACAAGCCTCCGCTCTGGAAGAAACGGCCTCTTCGATGGAAGAACTGACCTCGACCGTCAAGCAGAGCGCCGACAATGCCGGGCAGGCGAATCAGTTGGCCAGCGCGGCGCGCACCCAGGCCGAACAAGGCGGGCAGGTTGTCGATCAGGCAATAGCCGCGATGGGCGCCATCAATACCAGCAGCCGCAAGATCGCTGACATTATCGGCGTCATTGACGAAATTGCCTTTCAGACCAACCTGCTGGCCCTGAATGCCGCCGTGGAAGCGGCGCGGGCCGGGGAGCAGGGCCGAGGTTTTGCCGTGGTGGCCGGCGAGGTGCGTAAACTGGCGCAACGCAGCGCCGATTCGGCGAAGGAAATCAAGGCATTGATCACTGACAGCGTCGCCAAGGTGGAGGATGGCGGCAAGCTGGTCGAACAATCCGGCAAGACCCTGCAAGAAATTGTCACCGCGGTCAAGAAGGTCAGCGACATTGTGGCCGAGATGGCGGCGGCGGCGCGCGAGCAGGCGTCGGGCATCGAACAGGTCAACAAGGCCATTCTGCAAATGGATCAGGTCACCCAACAGAACGCAGCCCTGGTGGAAGAGACAGCGGCGGCCAGTCAATCCATGGGCGAACAGGCCCGCGAGCTGCAAAATCTGATGGCTTTCTTCAAGCTGGACGAGCGGGTCGTCAGCGAGAAGCCGGTTGCGGTTGTCACCTCGGGATCGTCTCGACCTGCAAGCAAGGGCCGTCCAGCCGTGGCCAAACCGATGGCTAAAACAGCTAAGCCTGCGGCCAGGCCCACGGCTAAATCTGCGGTCAAACCTGCGCCCGCCGAGAAGAAGTCAGCGGCAACGCACACCGCTTCTGAGGAATGGGAAGAGTTCTAGCTTTAAAACTTGGAGGCTGTATAAAGTCAATGGGTTATTTTATACAGCTTCTTTTATTGTGCTGTTGGGGAATGCAACGCTGCCAAAGTAACGAGTGGCATCGCTAAACGCAAGATTGATTAGTCATCATTAAATTTAGCAGAGGAAATTGAAATGATGTTCAAAAATTTAAAATTGCGTACTCAGCTTAGTCTCGGATTTGCAACGGTTATCGCTTTATTGGTGATTATCTCGGGAACGGCTTATTGGGGTTTGGATGGCGCATTTGGAGGTTTCACCGAGTATCGGCGAATTGCGCGCATGACCAAGGAAGTTGGTCGATTTCAGGATTACATGCTCAACATGCGGTTATCGGTCAAGGATTTTGTCGCGAAAGAAGATGATCAAGCTGTACAACGTTTCCAGAAATACGTTGACACCATGCAAGCCGAGGTTGTGCGGTTAAAGGAAGCCGTCCGCAACCCTGAAAGAATTCGACTTCTTGACCTTATTGACAAGCAAGTTGTTCAATATAAAGAAACTTTCAAACAGGTCGTGATGCAAAGCCAGCAGCGTCGCGAAAAAATCACGCAGATGAACGAAACGGGCCCTGCAATGCGGAAAATCGTCAGCGGGCTGATTGATCTATCCGCTAAAAGTGATAGCGTCGAAGTAGCAGTGCTGGCGGGTCGATTGCAAGAACAAATGTTGCTGGGTCGGCTGAACATGATCAAGTACATTGCCTGGCATAAACAGCAAGACTACAACTCCGCTTTGGAGGAAATGAAAACGCAAACCCAGAAACAGGCTGATATATTGTGGGAGAAGGGCGCCAATCTGGACATACAGTCTCTTGAAAAACAATTTGAAGAATTTCATGAACGCTACATGGCTTTGATGCAGGAGGTTTATGACCTGACCGTCCAAATTGACGAATTGGTGGAAAACAGCCTGAATCAGCTCGGGCCACAGATAGCCGGCAACACGGAAGCGTTGATCAAATCTTATGGCGAAAATCAGGATGCTTTAGGACCACAGGTACAACATCAAACCGGCCTGTCCGTACAAGTGGTAACCTGGCTGTCAGGAGGAGCAGTGCTGTTGGGCATCCTGTTATCCTGGTTGCTCGTGCGAATCATTCGCCGGCCCATCGGCGGCGAACCGGCGGAGATGGCGTTGTTGACGCAACAAATTGCCCACGGCGATCTAACCGTCCGCTTCACGCACACCGGTCAGGAAACCGGCATCTACGCCGCGATGCGCGACATGGCCGAACAACTGCGGGATATGGTCAGCCAGGTTTCTGCGGCGACCGATCAGGTCAGCTCCGCCGCTGGACAAATCGCCCAGGGCAGCGCCGATCTCTCGCAACGCACCGAGGAACAGGCCAGCGCCTTGCAGGAAACGGCTTCCAGCATGGAGGAACTGACGAGTACGGTTAAACACAGCGCCGATAATGCCGAGCAGGCCAATCAATTGGCGGTTGTGGCCCACGATCAGGCGGAGCAAGGCGGACAGGTTGTTGATCGCGCGGTGTCAGCCATGAACGCTATTCACCAAAGCAGCCGGAAAATTGCCGATATTATCGGGGTGATTGACGAAATCGCTTTCCAAACGAATTTGCTGGCGTTGAACGCCGCCGTTGAGGCGGCGCGCGCCGGCGAACAAGGACAGGGGTTTGCCGTGGTTGCCGGCGAAGTCCGTAAACTGGCCCAGCGCAGCGCCGATGCCGCCAAGGAGATCAAAGCGTTGATTACGGATAGCGTCACCAAGGTGGAAGATGGCAGTGAACTGGTCGAGCACTCCGGGCAGACGCTCCGGGAGATTGTCGCCGCCATTAAGAAAGTCAGTGACATCGTGGCCGAGATGGCCGCTGCGGCCCGTGAGCAAGCCAGCGGCATTGAGCAGGTCAACAAAGCTATTTTGCAGATGGACCAGGTCACGCAGCAGAACGCCTCCCTGGTGGAAGAGACGGCTGCCGCCAGTCAGGCGATGAGCGACCAGGCCCGGGAGTTGATGGAGGTCATTCAATTTTTCAAGCTGGGAGAAGCCCCGGCAACGGTCATTGACCACCGTACTGGTGATCATAAGGTAAAGGCGCTCATCGAATGGAGTTCCACGCTGAGCGTCAACGATCCTGAACTGGATCGACAACACCAGC
This sequence comes from Candidatus Competibacteraceae bacterium, assembly GCA_020444905.1. Classification (GTDB taxonomy): domain Bacteria; phylum Pseudomonadota; class Gammaproteobacteria; order Competibacterales; family Competibacteraceae; genus UBA2383. The sequence continues at coordinate 14,277 of JAGRHQ010000009.1, read as the reverse complement.
GACTCGTGGGGATTATCAACAGCTTCCATGAAGCGATGGCTAACAGAAAGCCACAGAGCGTGATGGGCGAGTTGCTCAATAAGCTAAGAGAACATGCCAAGGAGCACTTTCACGATGAGGAAGAGCGGATGCGAGCCAACCATTATCCGAAACTGGCTGAGCATCAGGAAGAGCACGCCGCCATGTTGCAGGAAGTCAGGGAAATGCAAGATCAATTCAAGCGAGGCACGCTCTCTCAATTGGAGTTCATGAAGCTCCTCAAGAACTGGATGACCAACCATATTCAGAAAAGTGACAAGCAGTATGTCCCTTACTTGCAGAAGTCGGGAGCGAAAGTTGTTCCTATAGATAATAATAGCCGGTCGAAAACGCCAGCCAAGCCGCGCTCCTCGCGACGTCCTGCACCTGCTGAAAAGTGGCCTGCTCAATCAGAACGATCTGAAGAATGGGAAGAGTTCTGAGAATAGCGGTTTAGCTCTCCTGCTGGCTTTATCATGCTCCAGATGCTTGGACGTCAACCCGAACCCCAGGAACAAGAAGTAAGGAATCCATTATGACGACCATTGAATGTCAGGCTGAATTGGACATTGCCGCCGCTGGCGCCTTGCATCAACAATTGTTGAGCGCCTTGCAGGCAGGCGAACCTCTTGAAATTGAGGCTCAGGCAGTGCGCAAAATTCACGCGGCAGTGCTACAGTTACTTCTGAGCCTGATGAATGAAGCTCAGTCGCTGGGTTTGTCGGTGTGTTGGCGTAATCCTTCGCCCCCACTGGTGGAAAGCGCGCGGTTGCTGGGACTGGTTGATCAACTGAAACTCGGCGAGGCGTAGCAACTCGTTTGTGAGCAACAATAAACAGGGCTATCGCCGGTAAGCCGGCGCCCGCAGTGATGAGTGGTTTTTCTGTATAGCTTCTAGGTCGACGGAGATTTTGCTAATGGCGACGATATTGATCGTAGACGATTCCGCATCCATGCGGCAAATGGTGGAATTCACCCTTAAGGAAGCCGGCCATCAAGTGATGGTGGCCGAAGACGGTCAGGTAGCCCTGAATATCGCCCAGGGCGCCCCAGCTGACTTGGTGATCACCGACGTGAATATGCCCAATATGGATGGCATTACCCTGATCAAGGAATTGCGCGCGTTGCCCGCCTACAAATTTACCCCGATCCTGACGTTGACCACCGAATCCACTGCCGAGAAGAAAACCGAAGGCAAGGGCGCAGGCGCTACCGGTTGGATCGTTAAACCGTTTAATCCGGAAAAACTGCTGGCGACTGTCAACAAAGTACTGGGATAAGCGCCCATGGCCATTGATATCGGGCAGTTCGTCCAAACCTTCTTTGACGAAAGTCTCGAAGGACTGGATGTGATGGAGGCGGGCTTGCTGGCCCTGTCGCCCGGCGCGGCAGACCTGGAACAGATCAACACAATCTTCCGGGCTGCTCACTCGATCAAGGGGGGCAGCGGCACCTTCGGCTTTAGTGAAGTAACAGACTTCACCCACGCCATGGAAACTCTGCTCGACAAAATGCGCGAAGGTCGCCTGGATGTGACCGTCGAAGCCGTTAATACCCTGCTTGAATCCGTGGATTGCCTGCGGGAGATGCTGGTCTCGCTACGCGAGCAGGTGGACATCGATAACAACCAGGTGGAGGAACTAAGGATTCGCCTGCTGAAGTTGCTGGAACAGAATGAAGCGCATGAAACGGCAACGAGTAGCGCAGCGAAGGCCAAACAATCGTCGCCGCCATCCTCGCCCTCCCCCTCTGCTCCTAAAATCGGCGACTGGCGGATCGAATTTGTCCCTCATACGCAGTTGATGCACAGCGGCAATGATCCGGTGCGCATTTTTCGTGAATTATCGGCGCTGGGCGAATTAACCATTCAGGCTGATTGCAGCCGGCTACCGCGCCTGGCGGAGATGAATCCCGAAGACTGTTATCTGTCCTGGCAACTCGAATTACGCGGCGCTCAATCCCAGGAAGCCGTGACGGAAGTATTTGCCTGGGTCGAGGACGAATGCGATTTGCGCATCGAACCGCTGACCGGGTCGGTTCCGCCTACCGCGCCTGAAGTCCAGAAATCTACCCGCACAGATGCGCCTGAAGCGGCTAAGGCCTCCTCTGAAGAAGCCCAGCAAGGCGAACTCGTGCTCGAACGGCGCACCAGCGGCGACCGGCGCAAAGGCGAACGCCGGGCCAGCGCCGCTGCGGACAGCGGCTCCATTCGGGTCAGCATTGACAAGGTCGACGCCGTCATCAATCTGGTGGGCGAACTGGTCACGACGCAATCCATGCTCAGCGCGCTCGGCGCGGATTTTGAGATGAGCCGCCTGGACAAATTGCACGAGGCCCTTGATCAACTGGATCGCAACACCCGGGATTTGCAAGAACATGTCATGCGCATCCGCATGTTGCCGGTCAGTTCCGTGTTCAGTCGCTTTCCGCGCATGGTGCATGACATCAGCGGCAAGCTGAGCAAGCAGGTCGAGCTGTTGATGAACGGCGAACAGACCGAAATTGACAAGACGGTCATCGAAAAGATTGGCGATCCGCTGGTTCATCTGGTGCGCAACAGCCTGGATCATGGTCTGGAACCCCCTGCGGAACGGCTGGAGCGCGGCAAGCCGGAAACCGGTAACATCATGCTCGACGCCTACCACAAAAGCGGCAGCATTTTCATTGAGATCGCCGATGATGGCCGGGGCCTGGATCGCGAGGCGCTGCTGCGCAAAGGGTTGGAAAATGGTCTGCTGAAACCGGGCGAAGAGTACAGCGATGAGCAAATTTATGAGCTGATTTTTCATCCCGGTCTGTCCACCGCCAAACAGATCAGCGATGTATCCGGGCGCGGCGTTGGCATGGATGTAGTGCGTCGCAACATCCAGGATGTCGGCGGCAATATCCAGGTGGCCAGCGAAGCAGGGCGCGGTACAAAGATCACCATCTGTCTGCCATTGACCCTGGCCATTCTCGACGGTCAGTTGGTTACGATTGGTCAGGATTGTTACATTATCCCCCTGTTGTCGATTATCGAATCGGTGCAAGCTCGCGCTGACATGGTTAATCGACTGGCCGGGAAGAATGAAGTATTTCACTTTCGGGGCCAGCACCTGCCGATCCTGCGTTTGTACGAACTGTTCGGCGCGCAAGGCGCACAAACCGATCTCGAGAAGGGTCTGCTGGTCGTCGTGGAGGCTGATGGCCGGCAGGTCGGGCTGTTCGTGGATGACCTGCTGGGTCAGCAACAGATATCCATTAAATCCCTGGAGAAGAATTTCCGCCGGGTGCCTGGCGTCGCGGGCGCAACGATCCTGGGCGATGGTCGGGTGGGACTGATTCTCGATATTTCCGGTTTGATCCGGGTCAATCATGTAATCTGATGAGGCGAATCATGGAAACGAGAACGACCGATTTAGCCCCTGCGGGGAAGCGCAGCTCTCAACGTGAAGCTGTCGTGGAAAACCTGCAATATCTGACCTTCAATTTGGCGGGCGAATCCTATGGCGTCGATATCCTGAAGGTTCAGGAAATTCGCGGCTGGGTGCCCGTCACCAAGGTGCCTAATGCGCCGGTCTTCGTGCGGGGGGTCATGAATCTGCGGGGCGCCATCGTCCCTGTAGTCGATTTGCGCCTGCGGTTCGGGCTGGAATCTGTGGAATACACCAAGACGACAGTGGTTATCGTGGTCACCGTGCATGCGGAACAAGGTGACCGGATTATCGGCATGGTAGTCGATGGAGTGTCGGATGTTTTGAACATCAATAATGCCGCTGACATCAAGGAAGCGCCGAACTTCGGCTCAGCGGTTAGCACCGAGTTTATCAATGGATTGGTCGCGCTGGATTCGGGCATGGTCATGTTGCTGGACGTTGATCGACTGTTGAGTGTTGAAGAAATGTTTTCCCTGGAAACGGTTCGGAGCAGCAGTTCCCAGGTGCTGGCCCATGCGTAATCCCTGGGTAAGCATTTGCCTCCCCCCTTTGCCAAAGGGGGGGACTGGACGGTTACGTCCCTGGCAGAGTTGCGGCGGGTAACCCGTCATGGCGAGTAATGAATTTGAATTTTCCGACCAGGATTTTCAGCGCATTCGACGCATTATTAACCAGGTAGCAGGTATCTCGTTGGCGGACGGCAAGCGCGAACTGGTGTATAGCCGGTTGTCGCGGCGGTTGCGCCAGCGGGGTTTTCGGCGTTTCGCGGACTATTGCGATTACCTGGAACCCGGCGATGATGAAGACGAACTCCGTGAATTCGTTAATGCCCTGACGACGAACCTGACCTCCTTCTTCCGGGAGCCGCATCACTTCGAATTTCTTGCGAATGAACTGTTACCCGCGCTAATGCGCTCACGGGGGTCGAACAACCGGCGCATCCGCATCTGGTCCGCCGGTTGTTCGACCGGGGAAGAACCCTACTCCATCGCGATTGTGCTGCGCGAAGCGCTGCCCAACGTTGGCTGGGATGTCAAAATTTTGGCGACCGACCTGGATTCCAATGTGCTGGCCACCGCCGAACGCGGTATCTATGAGTGGAGCCGCGTCAAAGATCTCAGCGAATCGCGTTTGCGGCGTTGGTTCCAGAAAGGACGAAATGCTCAGGCAGGTTGGGTGCGGGTCGCGCCGGCATTGCGTGATCTGATTGCTTTCCGGCAGTTAAATTTGATGAACGATTGGCCGATGCGTGGTCCTTTTGACCTGATTTTCTGTCGTAATGTCGTAATTTATTTCGATAAAGCGACACAGGCAATCCTCTTCGATCGCTATGCTGATATCCTGGTTGAGCGTGGCCACCTGTTTGTCGGCCACTCTGAATCGCTGTTCAAGGTCACCGAGCGTTTCGTTCCGCTGGGCAAGACTATTTATCAACGCTGTCTGTAAAATATCTGTAGAGATCAGGAACTATGGCGTCAGCCTTGAAAAGTCCTTCCCGTCCGGTAAAACACCTGCGTTTGCCGGAATTCCAGCACATGAAAAGTTACTGGGATCCGATTCAGAGCGTCGAAGTCGTCCGCATTCTGGCGGGAGAATGTTATGTCACGCATTGCCACGAGATGATCACCACGGTGCTAGGTTCCTGTGTGTCCGCTTGCGTCCGCGACGCCGCAACCGGGATTGGCGGCATGAACCATTTCATGCTGCCAGCGGAAAGAGCCGAGCGAAACAACAAAACTGCAACGCATGGCCTGGACGCTGACGCGGCCTATGGCAGTTATGCTATGGAGCGCCTGATTAATAGCATTTTGAAATATGGCGGGCGGCGTGAGAACCTGGAGGTCAAAATTTTCGGCGGCGGACGGATCATGGGCGGCATGGCTGATGTGGGGCAGCAAAACATCCGCTTTGTGCGCGCCTATTTGCGTACTGAAGGTTTAAAAGTCGCCGCCGAGGATGTCGGTGGCGACTACCCGCGCCGCATGGCGTATTTCCCAGCGACCGGCAAGGTGCTGCTCAAAAAATTGCGCAATGTTCGCAATGAAACCATTGTTCAACAGGAAAGCGCCTATCTTGCCGATCTGCGCCGGGAAGCGACCGAGGGCGGCGAGGTCGAACTGTTCGGAGACTAAGCGTATGCCGGGCAATAAAATTAAAGTATTAATCGTTGATGACTCGGCCTTGGTGCGTCAAATTCTGACGGAAATCCTCAGCCGCGACCCAGGTATCGAGGTCGTCGGTTCTGCGACCGATCCCTATGCAGCCCGCGAGAAAATCAAAAAACTCAATCCCGATGTGCTGACCCTGGATGTGGAAATGCCGCGCATGGATGGCTTGACGTTTTTGAGCAACCTCATGCGGCTGCGACCCATGCCGGTGGTCATGGTATCATCGCTGACCGAGAACGGCGCAGCGGTCACCCTCCAGGCGCTGGAACTGGGCGCGGTTGATTTCGTCACCAAACCCAAGGTGGATGTTGCCCATGCGCTGGATGATTATGCCTTGGAAATTCGCGAGAAAGTGCGCATGGCGGCGCGGGCCAAGGTTCAGGAGCGACGGTCGGCTCCGGCGGAACCTGTGGCGACGGCGGGCCGACTTGCAGCAGCGCCCGAAAAATACTCCGCTGATGTGATTATGCAACGGGACAGTCAAAAGCGGCGGAACTTTAAGACGACTGACTGCATTATTGCCATTGGCGCCTCAACAGGCGGCACCGAAGCCATCAAGGAGGTTTTAATTCGTTTACCGCAGCAATGCCCGGGAGTCGTTATTACCCAGCACATCCCGGAAGCCTTCAGCGGGCCGTTCGCCCGACGCATGGATTCGGTTTCGGCGCTATCGGTCTGCGAGGCGCAGGATGGCCAGCAAGTGATGCCGGGCCATGCCTACATCGCGCCGGGCGACCGGCATCTGGTTTTGTTTCGCGACGGCGCTCGCTATGTCTGCCGGCTGAGTGATGGCCCGCCGGTGAATCGCCACCGGCCGAGCGTCGATGTCTTGTTCCGATCCGTCGCTACCCATGCGAGCCTGAACGCGATTGGGGTGATTTTGACCGGCATGGGGGATGACGGAGCGCAAGGTTTGAAAGAAATGCATGAAGCGGGAGCGCCGACCATCGCTCAGGACGAGCAAACCAGCGTGGTCTGGGGAATGCCTGGCCAAGCAGTGAAATTGGGTGGGGTCGATAAAATCATGCCCTTGGAAGCCATTCCGGCCCAGATCATGCGGCTAGTGGAGGAACATGGCCGGTGACCGGCGAGTGGCGAGTGGCGAACAAGCAGGTAGTGAACAGTGAACCGTGCTAATAGATCATGCGACCGATAAAGGAAAACGCCCAGTGAGTGGAATGCCTGTAAACACGGATGAATCTCTGCTTCGGGTCGTTACCGATATCCTATTGTCTGTTCAGGAAATTCTGGCGACGAAGGATACCAAGGTGCATGACGACATTCATCGGGGCAAAACGCTGATTAGCGATGCGGTTGTTAAGCTGGGTAATAGCTTTAATAGTCTGAATACTCAAACACATGCCCAGCAGCAAGTTGTTGCTTCACTCATTCAGGAAGTTTCCGAGGATGGCGTTGGATCGCAGCATAGCGACCGGGCCAGCGTTCGGGAAATTGCCGAGGGCATGTCGGCTATTTTACAAAGTTTCATGGACATGCTCGCGCAGGTAAGCGCTCAGAGCAGTGGGGTGATCGCTAAAATGGAGGCGATGACCGATGTCGTCAACCAGACGTTTTCACTGCTGAGCAATGTCGAAATGATCACCAAGCAAACGAATTTGCTATCCCTTAATGCCTTTATCGAAGCAGCCCGCTCGGGCGAGGCAGGGCGGGGTTTTCAGGTCGTTGCCACCGAGATGCGCAATTTGTCGCAAAACTCGGCGAAATTGAACGAACAGATTCGGGTTCAGGTCGAAAAATCCAAGAAAATCGTTCATGAAACCCGGGGTGTGGTTAACGAAATGGCCGCGCGCGACACGGATTCTCTCAATGAGGCCCGGGATAGTTCCGATATGCTGTTTGCCAAGCTGGCGGTGATGAATGAGCATATCTCCCAGAATCTAAGTCAGGTTTCCGAAATTACCCAGGGTATTGATCGTAGCGTGGGATTAGCAGTGCAATCCTTGCAATTCGAGGATATCGTGGGCCAGTTGTTGACGCACGCTGAACGCGAGTTGGGCGAACAGGAAAAAACCTTAATGGAACTGCGCGAGCGTTTGGCAAGTTTCACTAAAACCGCGCAAGGCGGCGGGGATCTTCAGGCGGCGCTCTTTAAGCTCCATGATCATTTGCAGTCAATCCGACAGTCCGCAGTCTTCCAGAAAAGCAAATCGGTTTTGCAGGAATCCATGGACGAAGGAGACGTAGAGTTATTTTGAGCTGTAACCGTTCGCTTCGGGAGGGGGGTTGGGGAAGAAGGCTGACAGTTCAAATCTACCCACTCTTCCTAACCTTCCCTTGGCAGGGGATAGGGAACTGAACGCTTACTTTGAGTGAAGTCGCGCCACTCGCCACAGGATGGAGGAATTATGCATGGTTTTGGGCCTCGGGCGCTGACCCCAGGCGATGGCCGGGATTGGTTGATTCAAGCCTGGCAATTGATGTGGCGGCGACCGGGGCTATTCGTAGCCATTGCGCTATTTGCTCCATCAGGCAGCGCGCTGCTGCTTGCGTTGCCGGTTTGGGAATGGTGGTTGCCGCCGCTGGGCGGCTGGGTCACATTAATCGCAACCGTACTCTGCTACGGGTTGCCGCTCAGTCTGACGGTAACGCTGGCCTGTGGCATCGCCCGCGCAGCGAATCGCAAGCACGCCCCAGCGCCCAGACAATTATTCAACTCGACCGCCTTCAAAGCGCTGACTCGAACCAGTCTGTTCCTGTTTGCGCTGTTGTTGCAAGGCTATCTGGTGGTCTACTGGGTGCAGGATCAACTCTTGCCTGTTGATCTGGCTGCTGCTGGCAATTCGATGTCGGTTCCACCGCCAGCAACCTTCGGGGTTGCCAGCACCTTGCTAGGAACCCAGCTCAGTGTTCTGGGCAGCGTGTTGCTGGTTTTGCAGGTATTGCTGGCCGTTTTTGTGGTTCCCTTGCAATTGTTCCGCGAACTGCCGCTCTCAGTGTGCTGGCGGCGGAGCGTTCTGGCCATGCAACTTAATCCCTGGCTATTTCCGGCGCTGGGTTTGAGTGGTCTGGTGCTGGCGACGTTGCCATTCTTCGAGTTGTTTGCTATCCCTGCGCAGGTATTGGCGCTGCCGCTGCCCGTTTATCTGGGCGTTCTCCTGTATGTGGCCTGGAACGATGTGTTTCAGGGCGGCGCCGAAGAGGATGAAATCCTGGAGATCCAGGATCAGTGGCGGGCCGGCGTCAGCAGCGGCTCCCTGTCGCGGTCTATCCGTATGCAGAAATCATCGAGAACGATAGGGCGGCTGGCTGCCAGCGCGTTGGCGGCGGCGATAGCTTGGCTTCCGTCTACTTCGGCAATAGCTGCAGAGTTCAAAGTACTCGTCGTAATGAGCTATGAGGAAGATAACCCCTGGGTCCAGGAGATCCGCGAAGGAATCGAAGGGGTGCTCTCTCCCTCAAGCGAGATTCGTTATTTCTACATGAATACGAAAGCCGATCGCGCCAACGGACCGAAGCGCGCAGAAGAAGCCTATGCCTTGTTCCAACAGTTCCAACCTGATGGCGTGATCGCGGCTGATGACGACGCCCAGGCGATGTTCGTGGTGCCCTTCCTTAAGGACAAGAGCGACAAACCGGTTATGTTCAACGGTGTTAACGCCGAACCGGAAAAGTACGGATTTCCGTCGCGCAACGTCTCCGGCGTGTTGGAGCGCGCCCATATCCGCGAATCCCTGTCCTTCATCAAGCAGTTGTTGCCTTCCATTCAGAACATTTGCTTCCTGACCAACAATGTGCCGTCGGGCCAGGCGCTGCGCGCCCAGGTCATGCGCGAAAGGGACAGTTATCCAGTAGCGTTCTCCGATTTCTACCTGGTTTCTACAACGCACGAACTCGCTGCACTGAAAAAATCGCTAAATGCGTCATGCGATGCTCTGTTCATCGACAGCCTCGAGGGCATCACTGATCAAGGCGGCGAATCGCTTACCAACCTGGAAATCAGTAAATTACTGAAGGACATTTACCGCGGCCCGATGTTGGCAGGCAACCGCTATCAGGTTGAACAGGGCGCATTGGCGGCTGTTGTTAAGACCGGACAAGAGCAAGGCGAGAAATCGGCGGAAATGTTGCTTCAGGCCATGCGCGGCAAATCAGTGGCGGCCATTCCCATCATGAAAAACGTACAGGGGCAGCGTATCATTAACGTAACGGAACTGGAGCGTAGAGGAGTTGCCCTGAAGCCGATGGCGCTGAGAGGGGCGACGCTGGTGCGCGAACAACCGTAAGCGGTGGAAGCGAATCATGCCACCTTGGCCAAAAGGCATTGCAAGCAAGCTGTATATCCTGGTGACGTTCAATGCCCTGGCAATAGGCATAACCGTCATCCTGACCATTGGTTCCTTCGATCAACTCGAAGAGCTGGCGGCGCAAATTTCCTCGGTCCAGATGCAGCAGGTCATTGACAATGCTGCCATTGGACGTGATCTGACCGCCACGCTTTCCGAGATTGATCTGGCGAATCGAACATGCCGGGACACGACGGCATTCGGCGCGGCGCGCGCTCACATCAGCCACTCACTGGACGCACTGATCAAGAAGCTCCCGGATCAGGAGCTAATTGAGTCAATGCGCGCTCTGCGGCGGGAAACCCAACATCTGTTCGATGTATGTGGAGAGATTGGCGACGTCCTGACCGAAATAACAGAAACCGACCGTCACCTGCTGACCGCGTTCGAGAAATTGGAGGGCCTGACGGGTCGGGCGCTGATCGACCAAACGCTGGCTGGCAAGTCGGTTAGTCATCTCGACCAGATTATTGCGCTGGTCTCAGGCTATCGTGAAACCGCATTGTATATCGGCAAGCAAATCGCCTTGCAGAGTGGCGGCAACCGATCGGCGGATGACGCCGAAGTTGCCATACTTCCCGCTATCGACAATCTCGCCCTGCGCATCAAGGGTTTTACCCCAGCGTCACCTGAAATGGCGCGCATTGCCAAATATGTCGGTGCGCTCACTCACGCCTACCGTGAGCAGGTGATTCGACTGAACGCAAAGCAAGGGGACTACGACGCAATACTCGGACACAACCATGACGCCCGGGAGACGGTGCTTGTGCAGATGAAGCGCCTGGATACCGGCGTAGCGAGTCATGCCGCTGTGCTAAACGACCAAATCCGACAGGCGGTGCGCGATACTCGATATAGCGTTCTCGTGTTTGCGGCGCTAATCGTATTCGTATCTGTTGTCTATGCGTTGCGTGTGGTCCGCCGCAACATCCGCACGCCGCTCCAACGGGTTCTTGATCAAGTTGCGGCGATCAATCCAGGAAAACCGGGGAGACGGATTCTTGCATCCGAGCGCCCGGAACGCAACGAGTGGAAAACGATTCAGGCTGCACTCACAGAGATGACGCTGGAACTTGCGGAATCGACCTACCTGTTGCAGAAAGTGATTGATACGTTGCCGGTCCGTGTGTTCTGGAAGGACCGCAACCTCAACTACCTCGGATGCAATCCCATCTTTGCGCGGGACGCCGGTAAGCAAGCGCCGTCTGAGCTGATCGGTCGCGACGATTTTGCCATGGGCTGGGCGGCGCAAGCTGATCGCTATCGCGCCGACGACCAGCAAGTGATGGACTCGGGTCAGTCCCGTCTGGACTATGAGGAACCTCAAACTACGCCCGACAACAGGACCATCTGGCTGCGCACCTCCAAGGCGCCGCTGCGCGACGCTGAAGGAAACGTGTTCGGAGTACTCGGCATCTACGATGATATCACCCAGCGCAAAGAGGCCAAAGCCGAGCTGGAACAGGCTGCCAGCGTGTTCCAGCACGCTAATGAAGGCATCACGATCACCGACTTGGACGGCGTCATCCTTGATGTCAATACGGCGTTTACCCGCATCACCGGCTACCGCCGGGAAGAGGTGCTGGGCCAAAATCCCCGCATCCTGAAATCCGGACGGCAAGACACGGCGTTTTATGCGGAAATGTGGCAGGCGCTGCACAGCCAGGGACATTGGGCCGGCGAGATTTGGAACCGCCGCAAGAACGGCGAAGTGTATGCCGAGCTGTTGACCATCAGCGCCGTGCGCGACTCTAATGGCTGCGTGCAACGTTATGTCGGGCTGTTCTCGGACATCAGTGTGCAAAAGGAACACCAACAGCAGCTTGAGCACATCGCCCACTACGACGTCCTCACCGGCTTGCCCAACCGTGTCCTGCTGGCCGACCGTTTGCAGCAAGCCCTGGCGCAAACCCTGCGCCGAGGCGCGCAGCTTGCTGTGGTCTACTTCGACCTGGACGGCTTCAAGGTCGTCAATGACAGCCATGGCCATGACGCCGGTGACCGCTTGCTGATGACGCTGGCCGACCGGATGAAACACGCCCTGCGCGAAGGCGATACCCTGGCCCGCCTGGGAGGGGACGAGTTTGTCGCGATATTGGTTGATCTGCCGGACATCGACGCCAGCTTGCCCTGGCTGAACCGGCTGTTGCGGGCCATCGCCGAACCGGTGCATGACGAAGTGGGACCGTTGCAGGTCTCCGCCAGCCTGGGGATCAGCTTCTATCCACAAGCGGAACCCGTCGATGCCGATCAACTGTTGCGCCAGGCTGACCAGGCCATGTACCAGGCCAAGCTCGCCGGCAAGAACCGCTACCACCTGTTCGACGCAGCGCATGATCGCGGTTTGCGTGGTCGCCACGCAAGCATCGAGCGCCTCCGGAAGGCCTTGGCCAACAGGGAATTCGTGCTGTATTACCAGCCCAAGGTCAACATGCGCCGAGGCAACGTGATTGGCGCCGAGGCGCTGATCCGCTGGCAACACCCCGAACGAGGGCTGCTGCCACCTGGCGATTTTTTGCCAACACTCGAAAACCACCCTTTGATGATCGAGTTGGGTGACTGGGTGATCGAGACCGCACTTACTCAAGTGACGGCCTGGCGCGGGGCGGGAGCAGTGTTGCCAGTGAGCATCAATGTCACTGCCATGCAACTTAACCAAGCCGATTTCATCGACAAACTACGCGCTGCCCTGGACCGCCATTCGGATATGCAGCCCGGCGATCTGGAGCTGGAGGTACTCGAAACCAGCGCGCTGGAGGATATTACCAGGGTATCCCAGATCCTTCGCGCTGCGCAGGCGCTAGGGATCCGGTTCGCGCTCGATGATTTCGGGACCGGCTATTCCTCGCTGACCTACCTCAAACGCCTGCCGGTTGAGACTCTCAAGATCGACCAGAGCTTCGTGCGCGACATGCTGGACGACCCCGACGATCTGACGATTCTGGCTGGCGTCATTAGTCTGGCCGGCGCCTTCCAGCGCGAGGTGATCGCCGAGGGCGTGGAAACCGCAGCCCATGGTGAACTGCTACTGCAATTGGGCTGCGAATTGGGTCAGGGCTATGCGATTGCCCGTCCCATGCCGGCGGCGCAAATTTTTGAGTGGATGACACAGTGGCAACCCCACACATCCTGGATCACCGCCGTGAGGATCGACCCGAATAATGTAGATTAATAGTCACAAGCGAGGATTCTAAAAAATCAATCTTCATTATAAACAACGCATTCATACTAGCGAGGGGTCAGGATTGCGTCAATCTGGTGCAAAGCAAGACCGAAATCTTCAGTCAAAGGTATGGCTCCCGCATCGGCGAGCATCCCGGCGCAACCATCAGCGATTCGTCCGCCAACAAACACTGGGACTGTCACCCCCTGGCAAAATCTGGGCAGATATTCCTCGATAACGCCCAGAGCGGTCTCGTCCGATCCCGATAAAACCACCGCATGGACGCCAGCGCGTTCGACGACCGGTGGTAACTCTGTCAACGGCGTGTTCGGTCCCAATAAAACTAGAGAGTAGTCCTGATCCAGCGCCGCCAGTGCAAAGAGGAGCAAACCGATTTCGTGTTGCTCGCCCGGCAGGCAAGCGCCCAACAATTTCGGCCCCTTGTGGTTGCGATTGAGATGATGGAAGCGGGCGCCCAGTTTGTTGCGCAGGAACAAGCTGAAAAAATGCTCCTCGGCAATGCTGCCCGATCCTCGCGTCCAGCGTTCGCCCAATTCTCGCAGCAGCGGTATGATCAATTGGTGGGTAACCATGTCGACCGGATAGAGCGATAGCGCCTCACTGTAAATGTCATTTAAAACTCCATCATCGAAGGCCGCGACCGCTTGCAGCAAGCGATGACAGTAGCCTTGCCAGAAATCCGGATTTTCCTCGATATGAATCTCTGGCGTTGCACCAGGCTGGGCTTGAGGATTATCGAGCACTTGCCGCACCTGCCCAATGGACATGCCGTTATTCAGCAGCGAAACTACTTGATGGATCATGTCCACATCGGCCATCGTGTAGAGGCGATGCCCTTTGGGCGTGCGCGCCGGTTTGATGAGATCGTAGCGACGCTCCCAGGCGCGCAGAGTGACTGAGTTCACGCCAGTTAAGCTGGAAACCGTGCGGATGGGCACCAAGCCCTGGTCAGGCAAGCTGCAATGATTGAGATTATTATGCATTGGAGATGGATCTCTTCGATACCGGGCTTCAGCCGGAATAGAATATTTTGTACAAATAGCGTACAAAATACCCTAATTATTCATATTTTTCACTTATATTTAGACTAATACTATACAAGCTTTAAGCTGAATACTACTCTCGAAGGGTCAAAATGTTGCGTCTTCCTCCCCGGTTATTGGTGTGAGTAATGCTAACGCGACTAG
>JAGRHQ010000099.1:3776-12455 GCA_020444905.1 Candidatus Competibacteraceae bacterium | reverse complement strand
TTCCGCCACCGTCGCCGCTCGACTGGGCATGGAATGCGTGGTCTACATGGGCGCCGAGGACATCCAGCGCCAGGCGATCAATGTATACCGTATGCGCCTGCTGGGCGCTACGGTCGAACCTGTAACCTCTGGGTCGCGCACCCTCAAAGACGCGCTGAACGAGGCATTGCGCGACTGGGTGACCAATGTGGATGACACCTTTTACATGATCGGCACAGTGGCTGGCCCGCATCCCTACCCGTTGATGGTGCGTGAATTCCAGGCGGTTATCGGTCGTGAGGCGCGCGAACAGATGCTGACGGAACAGGGTGGCCTGCCGGATGCGCTGGTCGCCTGCGTAGGCGGCGGTTCTAACGCCATTGGCCTGTTTCATCCGTTCCTGAATGACAGCGAAGTCGCTATCTACGGCGTCGAGGCCGCAGGTTCCGGGATTGACACGGGACGGCACGCCGCGACCTTATGCGCCGGCCGGCCCGGCGTTCTGCATGGCAATCGCACTTACCTGTTGAATGATGATAACGGTCAGATTACCGAAACCCACTCGGTTTCTGCCGGTCTCGACTATCCCGGAGTCGGGCCGGAACACGCTTGGCTAAAAGACCTTGGTCGAGCGCATTATGTTGCCGTAACCGATGAGGAAGCCCTGCGCGCTTTTCACGACCTGACGCGCATCGAGGGCATCATTCCGGCGCTGGAAAGCAGCCATGCCTTAGCTTACGTGACGAAACTGGCGCCGACCCTGCGCTCCGACCAAAGCATCGTGGTCAACCTGTCCGGTCGCGGCGATAAGGATATTTATACGGTCGCTGCTCTCGACGGCATCCAACTTTAGGCTTCCTCATTCCAACCTCTCTTTCTCTGGGAGAGGTCTTCATCCCTTTTTCAAGAGTCCGACCGAATGAATCGCATTTCCCGCCGCTTCCAAGAGTTACGCCAAGCGGGCCGCAAAGCCCTGATCCCTTACATTACCGCCGGCGACCCCCATCCGGACCAGACCGTTCCTATGCTGCATACCCTGGTCGAAGCCGGAGCGGACATCATTGAGTTGGGCGTGCCGTTCTCCGATCCCATGGCGGATGGGCCGGTCATCCAGAAAGCCTGCGAACGCGCGCTGGCTCAGGGGATGTCGTTGCGGGGGGTGTTGGAGCGGGTGCGCGAATTCCGTCAGGGCGACCTGGAAACGCCGCTGGTGCTTATGGGCTATCTTAATCCGATTGAGAGCATGGGTTTTGAAGCCTTTGTCGCTGGCGCCAGGGAAGCTGGAGTCGACGGCGTATTGACCGTTGATCTGCCTGCCGAAGAAGCATCTGAATTGGCTAACCTGTTGATCGCTGCTGATATCGACCCCATTTTCCTGCTGGCGCCCACCAGTTCGAGCGAACGCATTCGCCGCACCGCCGAACTGGCGCGGGGTTATCTCTACTATGTTTCCCTAAAAGGCGTGACCGGTTCCGCCACGCTGAATGTCGCCGAAGTGGCGGAAAAATTGACGATGATCCGCGCTTGCACCGATTTACCCTTGGGCGTTGGTTTTGGCATCAAGGACCCGCCGACCGCCGCCGCCATTGCTCAAGTTGCTGATGCAGTGGTCGTGGGCAGCGCGCTGGTTTCCCGAATGGCTGAATGCGCGGAGGATCCTGAGCGGATGCGCCGGGAAGTCGGCGAGTTGTTAAGCGCCATGCGTCAGGCGATGTGAAGCATCATGAGCTGGTACGAAAAACTGGTTCCTTCGCGAATCCGCACCGATGGCCGCAACAAACATCAGATTCCTGAAGGATTGTGGAGCAAGTGCGAGAGATGCGATGCGGTGCTGTATCGCGTGGAGCTTGAACGCAATTTGCAGGTCTGCCCCAAGTGCGGCCATCACATGCCGCTGGGCGCCCGTCAGCGTCTGCACGCTTTTCTCGATCCGGATGGCGTTGTCGAAATCGGCGAGGATATCGAACCCACTGATTTTCTCAAATTCAAAGACAGCAAGAAATACAAGGATCGGCTAACGCAGGCCCAGAAATCGAGCGAAGAGAAGGATGCTCTGATCGCCCTGCGCGGTTCGCTGAAGGGAATGCCGGTCGTCGCCGCCGCCTTTGAATTTCGGTTCATGGGCGGCTCAATGGGTTCCGTGGTCGGCGAGCGCTTTATCCGCGCCGCCCAAACGGCCTTGCATGAACATATCCCCTTCATTTGTTTCTGCGCCAGTGGCGGTGCGCGGATGCAGGAGGCGCTCGTGTCGTTGATGCAAATGGCCAAGACCAGCGCGGTGCTTACCCGCCTGGCGGAAAATGAGGTTCCCTATCTCTCGGTGTTGACGCATCCCACGACCGGCGGAGTCTCCGCCAGTCTGGCCATGCTGGGCGATATTAATATTGCTGAACCCAAGGCATTGATCGGTTTTGCCGGGCCGCGCGTTATTGAACAAACCGTGCGCGAAAAGCTGCCTGAAGGTTTTCAGCGCAGTGAATTCGTGCTGGAACACGGCGCGATTGACATGATCGTGGATCGGCGCGAGCTGCGCGACCGTCTGGCCCGTCTGCTGGCCATGCTGACCGGTCGCGCAGCGCCTTTGTAGTTGGAGAATGGCAATCTCATGCGCTTTAGCACTCTCAACGATTGGCTGCACTGGCAGGAAACTCTGCATCCTCGCGCCATTGACCTCGGTTTGGAGCGGGTGCGCGCTGTACTGGATCGGCTGCAACCCGAACCACCGTCATTCGTGACGATCACGGTCGGTGGCACCAATGGCAAAGGCTCGTGCGTGGCTTTCCTGGACGCTATCCTGCGCGCCGCCGGTTACCGAGTGGGCGCGTACACCTCACCCCATCTGTTACGTTACAACGAGCGTATTCGAGTCAATGCGGTGGAAGTCGACGATCAATCGCTTTGCGAGGCGTTTGCGCGCATTGATACGGTGCGGGGCGATGTTTCCCTGACTTATTATGAATTTGGAACCCTGGCGGCTCTGGAGCTGTTTCGCCAGGCTAACGTGGAAGTCGCAGTGCTGGAAGTTGGCTTGGGTGGACGGCTGGACGCCGTCAATGCTGTGGACGCCGACGCTGTCCTGGTGACCAGTATCGATCTCGATCATACCGATTGGCTGGGCGCGGACCGCGACAGCATCGGTTACGAAAAAGCGGGTATTTTCCGCCCCGACCGCCCCGCTATTTGCGCCGATGCCGATCCGCCGCCGCGACTGATCGAACACGCTCGGCGCATCGGTGCGCGGTTGTTGCGGGTCGGTTGCGATTATGGCTTTATCCCCGCCGGGCTAACCTGGCGCTGGCAGTCAAATGAATTGCAACTCGATGATCTACCATTGCCAGCGCTGATCGGAGAGCCGCAGATGGGAAACGCCGCCGCTGCGTTGATGACGCTGGCCAGTTTGCGGCAAAAACTGCCGGTTCCACCGACTGCCATCCACTCCGGCTTAACCAACGCTGATTTACCGGGGCGCTTCCAAATCATTCCGGGACCGGTTGAGTGGATTCTCGATATTGCCCATAATCCGCGCGCGGCGGCGGTTCTCGCACAGAACCTGCGGGTCCGTCCCTGCCCTGGCCGGACCCTGGCCATCATGGGCCTGTTGGCGGACAAGGATGCGCGTGGCATCATCGCAGCATTGACCCAGAGTATTGACGCATGGTATGCGGTGACGCTCGAAGGCGCGCGTGGACGGACCAGCGCTGAACTCATGACGCTGTTGCATGAAACGGATGCCTCGGTTATCCCAGCCGCCAATATCCAGAATGCTTGCCAAACCGCGCTTGCCACAGCGCGGACAGGTGATCGTATTGTCGTGCTCGGTTCGTTCCACACCGTTGGGCCGGTGTTGGCGATCCAGCCGTGGTTATCGAATTTTTCCTTGCTGTCATCAGGGGGGGCCTGATTTTGGACAACCGCTTGACCCAACGTCTCGTCGGCGCCGCTGTCATCGCGGCGCTGGCGGTCCTGTTCGTTCCGGAAATGCTGGAAGCGCCCCAGACGCCGCCAACTGTAGGTTCCGTCGATTCACCGGCGTCACCGCGAAATCCTGAAGCGCCGGCCTTAACTTTTTCGCAACCCGAAGCAGCGCCTTCTACGCTAACGGCAGTTCCCGGCGCGCCTGAACTTCCTGCGCCTGCCGCATCGACTCGGACAGATTCTACCGAATCTGTGCAAACCGAGGAGGCAGCAGTGGACCGCACAGATCGAGAGGCAAAAGTTGAAGCCGAGGCAGAGCGTATTGCGGCAGCTAAGGCCCGAGCGGAAGCCGCTCGCCGCGCTGACCAGGCCGAAGCGGCTCAGACCCGTGCGCGCGCGGAAGCAGAACGAAGCGCCGCGGCGCGCGCGGAAGCCGCGCGGCGAGAAGCGGCCCAAGCCCGGGTTACGCCCTCTGTAGCAAGAGAAACGACCGCCTCACAGGTTGAAGCG
This sequence comes from Candidatus Competibacteraceae bacterium, assembly GCA_020444905.1. Taxonomy (GTDB): domain Bacteria; phylum Pseudomonadota; class Gammaproteobacteria; order Competibacterales; family Competibacteraceae; genus UBA2383. The sequence continues at coordinate 8,051 of JAGRHQ010000099.1, read as the reverse complement.
GCCCGCGCGGCGGCTTCCGCCCGTGCGGAAGCCGCGCGTGCGGAGACGGCCCGGCGCGCTGCGCAAGCGGAAGCCGCCCGGCGCGCTGCGCAAGCGGAGGCGGCGCGTGCGGAAGCGGCGCGTGCGGAAACGGCTCGGCGCGCTGCGCAAGCGGAAGCCGCCCGCACCGCCCGCGCCAAGGCTGCTGCTCCATTACCCAAACTTGAACTGGTTTCCGTCCCAAGAACCGCCACAGCGCCGCAGCCTGCATCGCCGCCAGCATCAGCCAGGTCCAGCGCCAGCAAGATTGTCGGCCAATACGCAATCCAGGAAAATGCCGTTGTCATGCGCGACCGGTATCGCAGCCGGAATATCCGGGCCGAGGTTGAACGCACGACCGCCAATGGCCGGGCCATGTATATGGTCCGTATCTGGCCGTGACCCCTCCGAGTAGAGTCAAGGATATGCGAAGCATTCGGTACTTCGTCCAACCAGGCGGCATGTTGCAGGGCCGCTTGCGCGTTCCTGGCGACAAATCCATTTCCCACCGTGCGATTATGCTCGGTGCCCTGGCTGAAGGCGTCACCACCATCACCGGTTTCCTGGAGGGCGAGGACTGTCTGGCTACGCTTAACGCCTTTCGCGCCATGGGCGTCCATATTGATGGCCCGGAACAGGGTCAAGTCACTGTTCATGGCGTCGGGTTGCATGGGTTGTATGCGCCATCCAACCCGCTGGACATGGGTAATTCCGGTACGTCCATGCGCCTGATGAGCGGCATTCTGGCCGGGCAGGCGTTTGATACGGTGCTGACCGGCGATGTATCGCTGAGCCGCCGTCCCATGCGCCGCGTGACTGAACCGTTAACGCGCATGGGTGCGCGAATTGAAGCAACAGAATCGGGGACAGCGCCCTTGCGCATTTACGGCGGTCAGCGTTTGTCCGGCATTGACTATCCATTGCCGGTCGCTAGCGCCCAGGTCAAATCCTGCCTGCTGCTGGCCGGTCTTTATACGGATGGCGTGACCTGTATCACCGAACCCGCGCCGATCCGCGATCATACCGAGCGGATGCTGGAAGGCTTTGGTTATCCCGTGCAGCGCGAAGACAAGCGCACGGTTGCGGTCAAAGGCGGCGGGCGGTTGACAGCGACAGCGATTGACGTACCCGCCGACCTCTCCTCGGCAACCTTCCTGCTGGTCGCAGCTAGCATCGCACCTGGTTCGGAGTTACTGCTGGAGCATGTCGGCGTTAATCCCACGCGGACGGGCGCTATTGACATCCTGCGACTGATGGGAGCGGACATCGAAGTCTTAAACCCCCGCCTGGCTGGCGGCGAACCCGTTGCTGACCTGCGTGTTCGCTACGCGCCACTGCATGGCGTCCGTATTCCCGGAGAACTGGCGCCGCTGGCGATCGACGAATTTCCAGCGCTGTTCATTGCCGCCGCCTGTGCGAAAGGCGTCACTACGCTCAACGGCGCGGCGGAATTGCGCGTCAAGGAAAGCGACCGGATTCAGGTCATGGCTGACGGGCTGACCGCCTTGGGCATTGCCGCTGAGCCGACGCCTGATGGCATGATCATCCAGGGTGGAACATTCTCAGGCGGCATGGTGGAAGCCCACGGCGATCATCGTATCGCCATGAGTTTTGCGATGGCTGCGCTGCGCGCCAGCGGACCGGTCTCCATCCATGATTGCGCTAACGTCAACACTTCATTTCCGGGGTTCGTGAGTTTAACCCACAATGCCGGTTTACGGATCGCTGAGCAAACGCCATGAATAACCAGGCGCCTGTCGTCACCGTGGATGGGCCGAGCGGAGTCGGTAAGGGGACGCTTTGCCAATGGCTCGCCATGCGACTGGGTTGGCGTCTGCTGGACAGCGGCGCATTATACCGGTTGACCGCCCTAGCGGCATTGCGTCGAAATCTCGCATTGCAGGATGAGACCAGAGTTGCGATGGTCGCTGCCGAACTGGACGTGCAATTCATCCCCAATACCGAGGGCGCTACGCAAGTCACTTTGGATGGCGTGGAGATTGGCGCTGCGCTGCGCAGCGAGACGACGGGCAACGCGGCGTCGCAGGTCGCGGCGTTGCCCACGGTGCGGGCTGCGTTGTTGCAGCGGCAGCGAAACTTTCGGCAAGCTCCCGGCCTGATCGCCGATGGCCGTGATATGGGCACCGTGGTGTTCCCGGACGCCGATCTTAAACTGTTTTTGACCGCCAGCGCTGACGAGCGCGCGGATCGCCGTTATAAGCAGTTGATTGAAAAAGGCATGGATGCTAATCTTGCTGTTCTTATCAAGGAGATTGCTGAACGGGACGCCCGCGATGCGCAGCGGACTGTGGCACCGCTTAAACCTGCGGTTGACGCTGAGATATTGGACACCACTCAGCTCGATATTGCTGAGGTCTGCGCTTGGGCATTGGCGCTGGTCAATCAGCGACTGAGAATACGGGTAATTCCCTAGTCCCTAAACCTTTACGTGGATGATGGTCTTGACTACGCTTTTGCTTTGGCAGGATTGACTGAATGAATCGAGCGCCGGGACTGGGCGCTCCGGGCGTTGGCCCCGAAAGTTTCCATCGCAACGGGAACACCGTCACCCTGAACTGGTTCGGCTATATTCCACCGAACCTTGTAGCCCTAACCCACTTGCGGCGGCTTGCTACCGCCGGTTTTTTTTGAGTTATAACCCATGACCGAAAGTTTTGCCGAACTGTTTGAACAAAGCCTGGCCGACAAGCAGATGCAGCCCGGCGCCATCGTCCAGGGACTGATCGTAGAAATCCGTCCGGACGCTGTGGTTGTCAATGCGGGTCTGAAGTCGGAAGGGTTGATTCCGATCGAACAGTTTTACAACGAGGAAGGCGTTCTCGATGTGAAAGTCGGGGATCAGGTCGAAGTGGCGCTGGATGCGCTGGAAGACGGTTTTGGAGAAACCCGGCTATCCCGCGAAAAGGCCAAGCGCGCCCGGATCTGGAGCGCCCTGGAATCGGCCTTTGAAAAGGAGGAAATTGTCAAGGGTCTGATCAGCGGCAAGGTCAAGGGCGGTTTTACCGTGGAAATCGGCGAAATCCGCGCGTTCCTCCCAGGTTCTCTGGTCGACGTGCGCCCGGTGCGCGATGCCGCCTACCTGGAAGGCAAGGAACAGGAATTCAAGGTTATCAAACTCGACCGTCGCCGCAACAATGTCGTGGTCTCTCGCCGAGCCGTGGTTGAACAGGAATATAGCGCCGAGCGCGAAGCCTTGCTGCAAAACCTGCAGGAAGGCCAGATTGTCGATGGCGTTGTCAAGAATCTCACCGACTATGGCGCCTTCCTGGACTTGGGCGGCATCGACGGTCTGCTCCACATTACCGACATGGCCTGGCGACGGGTCAAGCACCCTTCGGAAGTGGTCGCGGTGGGTGACAATATTCAGGTCAAGGTGCTCAAGTTCGATCGCGACCGCAACCGCGTTTCCCTGGGCCTCAAACAACTCGGCGATGACCCGTGGATCGCCCTGGCGCGCCGTTATCCGGTCGGTACTCGTGTGTTCGGTAAAGTTACGAATATCGCTGATTACGGTTGCTTCGTGGAGATCGAGGAAGGGGTCGAAGGATTGGTACATGTCTCTGAAATGGACTGGACTAATAAGAACGTCAACCCGAACAAGGTGGTGGCGCTAGGAGACGAAGTCGAGGTCATGGTGCTGGACATCGATGAAGATCGTCGCCGCATCTCGCTGGGCATGAAACAGTGTCAGCAAAATCCCTGGGATGAATTCGATCAAACCCACGGCAAGGGCGACCGTGTTTCCGGCAAAATCAAATCGATCACCGATTTCGGTATCTTCATCGGTCTGGATGGCGGCATCGATGGCCTGGTGCATCTATCCGATATTTCCTGGAATGCGCCGGGTGAAGAAGCCGTTCGCCAGTACAAGAAAGGCCAGGAAGTCGAGGCCGTCGTATTGGCGGTTGACCCCGAACGCGAGCGCATCTCGCTGGGCATCAAGCAACTCGACAAGGATCCTTTCTCCAATTTCGTCGCCGATCATCCCAAGGGGAGCGTAACCAAGGGCCGAATTCTCTCCGTGGACGCCAAAGGCGCCGTGGTGGATTTAGGCAATGGCGTGGAAGGAACGCTGCGCGCTTCGGAGCTGTCCCGCGAACGGGTCGAAGATGCGCGCGCTTTGTTGAAAGAAGGCGAAGAGATCGAAGCTAAATTCATTGGCGTCGACCGCAAGAACCGGACGATCAGCCTGTCCATCAAAGCCAAGGATATGGCCGAAGAAGCCGAGGTCTTGCA
>JAGRHQ010000099.1:1030-3677 GCA_020444905.1 Candidatus Competibacteraceae bacterium | reverse complement strand
AGACTACAGCCGGAAATCCAGCACGGGCGCAACCTTGGGAGACATTTTCAAGGAACAGATCAGCGCCCAGCAGGACGAGGACTGAAAAGCGGTGCAAAAATTCCTCTCTTCTTCCTAACCGAAGGGGGTTGACTCCCTTTTCAGGGAGTGATGTGTTGTCGATGATCGATGGGCTATCATCAATTTTCAGTTATACGGCGCAGATCGGCGCCGGTGGGATTACTGTTCGCTTGAGGATTTTTCATGACAAAATCGGAATTAATCGAAATTCTTGCCTGCAAAAGAAGCGATATTCCCTACAAGGACATAGAACAGGCGGTCAAAGCCATGCTGGAGCAGATGAGCGAATCGCTGGCTAATGGGGAACGGATCGAAATTCGTGGATTCGGTAGTTTTTCTCTGCATTTTCGCCCCCCGCGCATTGGCCGTAATCCCAAAACTGGCGATGCTGTGACGCTGACTGGCAAATATGTCCCACACTTTAAACCCGGTAAGGAGTTGCGTGAGCGGGTTAATTATCGCCATGGACACGGTCGCGATGACTTCTTGTGATGCCTGTCCTGATCCGGAAGGCCCCGGTTGTCGTCCGCCGTTTAAAAGCCCACGGTAAAGTGGGTTTTTTGTTGGAATTGAGGGGTAGCTTGTAGCTGCCACCGGGAAGCATCTAGCGAAGCGATGGTTCGAATCCACTGATTTCAAATTGCCCTGGCAGGTGAAACCGATGTTCTGGATTAAATTTATTCTGATTAGCGCAATTCTGCTGGTTGTCTTGTTGTTGGGTGTGGAATTTTCCACTCTGCACACGGATCCAGTGACTGTTAACTATCTGTTGGGGACCACGACCCAGCCATTATCACTGGTGGTAGTGAGCGCCTTCGCCACAGGCGCGTTCGTGACAGCGCTGATTGGAATCTTTGTCGTATTGCCATTGCGCTGGCAGGTCGCCCATTTGCGTCAAACTCTTTCCACGAAGGACCAGGAGATTAGCCTGTTAGTTCGAAAGGCGGGACGAGATGCGCGTTAGTCTGATGGAGACGCCCTGTTAGGCTATGATAGAACTGTTATGGCTATTGCTGCCGGTTGCTGCGGCCTCTGGTTGGTGGGCGGCCCGGCGTCAGCCTGAGGATTGTCATGGAAGAACGATCCACAATACTGACTATTTCAAGGGATTGAATTATCTGATCGATGATCAACCTGATCAGGCCATCGAGGTCTTTACCCGCATGGCGGATGTTGATCAGGATACCGCTGAAATTCATCTGGCTCTGGGAAATCTGTTCCGGCGCCGCGGTGAAGTTGACCGCGCGATTCATATTCATGGTAGTTTGATCGCCCGCACTAACCTGACCGATGATCAACGCCGTCGCGCTATGTTGGAACTGGGCGAAGACTATCTGCGAGCAGGTCTTTTTGACCGGGCCGAGGAACTGTTCCGGAAGCTGCTGGATCAACCTGATCATACAGCGATTGCGCTATCCCGTTTAATCCATATCTTTCAGCAGGAAAAAGACTGGCGTCAGGCCATTGCTCATAGTGATCGCCTGGAGCAGATCAGTGGTGAATCCAGGCGACGGCAAACTGCGCATTTCTGTTGTGAGCTGGCGGAAACCGCGAATGCGCAGAATCAGCATGAAGAGGCAGCGACCTGGCTACAGGATGCCTTAAAGCGTGATCCATCCTGTACCCGGGTTAATCTCCTGCTAGGTCGCCTGGCAATGCGGACTGGCGATTATCCAGCAGCCATCGCCGCATTTCAGGCGGTCGAGCAGCAAGACCGGGGTTACCTGCCCGAGGTGATCGCCCCGCTCGGTCAATGTTATGGCGCTTTGAATCGTCTTGATGAGTGGATTGCCTATTTGCGTGATGTGCAGGCGAGAGATCATGGCGGACGGATCACCGACGCCTTGGCTGAATGGCTCTTGCGCCAGGAAGGCGCGGAAGCCGCTCTGCAATTTCTTGAGCGTGAACTGCGGGAATACCCGACCCTGCTGGGTTTGCGCCGTTTGGTTGAAGTCAAACTGGCGCGCGGCAAGGGCGCTGAGTATGCTGATCTGCGGGCGTTGCACTGTATTAGCACTCAAATGCTCAATGGCGCTGCACGCTACCAATGCGGCTACTGTGGTTTTGTCGTCAAATCCCTGCACTGGTGGTGTCCAAGTTGTCTGCAATGGAGCACTATCAAGCCGATACCTGACCTGGTGATGAAAACCAATCCCTGATTGCAGGCTCCATTCCTGTGTCAAAAAAATATCGAACATTTGCTTAAAAAGACGACGGATTGGCTTGCATTCTTCACGGGTATTTCTATGATTGTGATACTATCAGCTCTTTTAGGACTGACAGTATTACAGCCACTCTACTCTATATGGAGGAGAATGTTATGAAATTCTTAAATATGGCGCTGGCGCTCGTCCTGATGTTGTTTTCTGTTGTGACGTTCGCGCAAGCAATCAATCTCAATACAGCCACTGCCAAGGAGCTGGAGAGTCTGAAGGGCATCGGTCCGGCCAGGGCGTCCGCGATTGTCAAGTATCGTGAAGAACATGGACTTTTCGAGTCAGTAGATGATCTAACCAAGGTTCCTGGTATCAAGGATAAGGCGCTGGAAAAGTTATTGGCTGATAACAAAGGCATGTTGACGGTAGAG
>JAGRHQ010000099.1:0-1014 GCA_020444905.1 Candidatus Competibacteraceae bacterium | reverse complement strand
CGGAGGAGGCCGAAGCGGCCGAGACGCCGGAATCTTCATCCGCGCCTGATGCGCCCAAGACCCCAGATATGCCATCCGCGCCGAAGATGCCGGAGATGCCCAAGACTCCGGAGATGCCCAAGACTCCGGAGATGCCCAAGACCCCGGAAATGCCCAAAGCGCCAAGCTAATGCCAATTCTTGATAGGTTTTGCTTCTTTCCATTAGAAGAGCTAGGGAATAGGGAAAATCCAGGCAGCTAATCGTATTCTGGCCGCCATCAGGCGGCCAGCGCCGTTTATAATGGGACTCTTTTCCGGCGACCACCGCCACTACTGGGAGCGCCCATGTTTCGTCCCCTGGAATTGTTCATTGGCCTGCGCTATACCCGCGCCAAACGCCGCAACCACTTTATTTCTTTCATCTCGCTGACTTCAATGCTCGGCATCGCGCTAGGCATCACCGCGCTGATCACCGTACTATCGGTGATGAATGGCTTTCAGCAGGAACTGCGCGGACGCATCCTGGCGATGACCGCTCACGCTACGATCAGTCGCTGGGATGGATTGATCGATGACTGGCCTGCGATTCGTGACGCGGCCATGCGCCATCCTGAAGTTCAGAGCGGTGCGCCGTATATTCGTGGTGAAGCCATGCTCAATCATGCTTCGCTAGTTAGTGGTGCGTTGCTCCAGGGCATTCTGCCCAAGGAAGAGCAACAGGTCTCAGACATCGGCGAAAAAATGTTTCAAGGCTCGCTCGATAATCTGCGCCCCGGCGAATTTGGCGTCATTTTGGGCAAGGCCTTGGCGAATGCGCTGGGAGTAAGCATGGGCGATAAAGTGACGGTTATTACCCCACAGGCCAATGTAACGCCCGCTGGCGTATTGCCGCGACTCAAGCGTTTCCAGGTCGTCGGTCTTTTCGAGGCTGGCATGTATGAATATGACCGGGGCTATGCACTGGCGCATGTTGCCGACGTGGGTAAATTGTTTCAGTTTCCCGAGGGCATGGTCAGCGGAGTGCGCTTGAAATT
>JAGRHQ010000098.1 GCA_020444905.1 Candidatus Competibacteraceae bacterium | reverse complement strand
ACAGTTATCTGCTGGATGGCGACAATGTTCGCCACGGTCTGAACCGTGATTTGGGCTTCTCCAAGGACGATCGCATCGAGAATATTCGCCGCATTGGCGAGGTGGCGTCGCTGTTCGCCGACGCTGGGTTGATTGTAGTGACCGCTTTTATTTCGCCGTTTCGCGCCGACCGGGCATTGGTGCGGGCGCTGGTGCCGGAAGGTGAGTTCATCGAAGTGCATGTCCACGCCTCGCTGGAGGCGTGCGAGCGCCGTGATCCCAAGGGGTTGTACGCTAAGGCGCGCGCTGGCGTGATCCGTGATTTTACTGGCATCGACTCGCCTTATGAGCCGCCGGAACGCCCTGATCTGGTTCTGGATACCGAGCAGGATTCGGTGGAAACCTGTCTGGAGCGGCTAATGGGATATTTAAGCGAGCGGCGCATTCTGCGCGGCGCTTGAGCGACAGGTAGCGACTTTATGGGATGGGAGGCTTGGTTTACCGGTGGTTTGATCGTGACGCTGATGGGAGTCATGGCGGCCACTCGCACACCACCAGATATGCTGTTTCTCGGCGGACTCGTGTTGCTGGTGGTGGTGGGGATTGTGCCTGCGACCAAAGCGTTCGAGGGCTTGGCCAATCAGGGGTTAATCACTGTTGCAGCGTTGTATGTTGTGGTCGCGGGACTACGGGAAACTGGTGGAGCGCAGTGGCTGGCGCACCGCATCCTGGGGCGTCCTGAATCGCTGACCCAGGCACAACTGCGTCTCGTGCTGCCCATCACCGCGCTGAGCGCTTTCCTCAACAACACACCCCTGGTGGCCATGATGATTCCTGGCGTCGGCGAATGGGCGCGCAAACACCAATTGCCCGTGTCCAAGTTGATGCTGCCGTTGAGTTATGCGGCCATTCTGGGCGGCACCTGCACCTTGATTGGCACCAGCACCAATCTGGTGGTCAATGGTCTCCTCGTTGATCGTGCTCAGATTAATCTGCGTTTGTTCGACATCACGCCGATTGGTCTGCCCGTAGCCATTGCCGGGTTAGCGTTCCTGATTCTCACCAGTCGCTGGTTGTTGCCCAACCGGCAGCCGGCGGTGTCGCCTAACGATGATCCGCGCCGCTATACCCTGGAGATGCTGGTCGATGTCAACGGTCCGTTGGTGGGTAAGACCATTGAGGCCGCCGGTTTGCGACATTTGCCGGGTTGCTATCTGATGGAGATCGACCGGGAAGGGGCAGTGTTGCCCGCCGTGTCGCCCCGGGAAACCCTGCAGGGCGGTGATCGGTTGGTATTCGTCGGCGTGGTGGATTCAGTGGTGGATTTGCAGCGTATTCGCGGGTTGACTCCGGCGGCCAGTCAGGTGTTTAAACTGGCGGAACGACGCAGCGACCGCTTGCTGGTTGAGGCTGTGGTCTCCAATACCTGTCCCCTGGTCGGGCATAGCATCCGCGATGGGCGGTTTCGCAATCGCTACAAGGCGGTGGTGATTGCGGTGGCGCGCAACGGTGCCCGGTTGCGCGGCAAGGTGGGCGATATCGTGCTACGGCCTGGCGACATTCTGCTCGTGGAAGCCGGGACCGGTTTTCTCGAAGTGCATCGCAATAATCAGGATTTCTTTCTGGTTAGCCCGGTGCCGGACTCAACGCCATTACGACATGAGCGGGCGTTGCTGGCGCTGGGTATTCTAGCAGCGATGGTGGTGCTGGCCGGATTCAATATTATTGATATGTTCGACGCGGCGTTGCTGGCGGCAGCCTTGATGATCCTGACCCGCTGCCTCAGTGTTGCGGGCGCCCGGCAAAGCATCGACTGGTCGGTGTTGCTGGTGATCGCGGCGGCGTTTGGCATTGGCAGCGCCTTGCAAAGTACGGGGCTGGCTTTGGAAGTCGCCATGGGCATTGTGGGCCTGGCGGGAGACTCGCCAGCGCTGAATCTGGTGATGATCTATCTGGCGACGGTGTTATTCACGGCGGTGATCAACAATAATGCGGCGGCGCTGCTGATGTTTCCCATCGCTCAGGCGGTGACGGCGAGCCTGGATACCAGCATTGTGCCATTTGCAATGGCAATCATGATGGCGGCTTCGGCAGAGTTTTCCACACCGATTGGTTATCAGACGAATCTGATGGTGTATGGGCCGGGCGGGTACCGGTTCAGCGATTATTTGCGCATAGGATTGCCATTGAATGGGGTGGTGGGCTGCGTGTCGCTGGGGATGATCTTATGGTTGTATTTTTGAATATCCGGCTATAGGGTGGTTCAGCTTCATTTTGATTTCATCTTAAAAAATCATGCCAAACCAGTGTGTTTTGCGAACTCGCCCTACAACTTGGAGGAGATAATGAGATGTCCAGTTTTTCCATTCGCCTCAACTGGCAACGCACAACGCCGGATTTCGACTATAAGACCTTTGATCGCAGTCACACCTGGCGTCTTGCTGGTGGACAGACTGTGAACGGATCGGCCGCGCCGGAGTATTCCGGCAATCCCGAGATGAGTAATCCTGAAGAGGCCCTGCTGGCATCACTGTCGAGTTGCCACATGCTGACCTTTCTGGCTATTGCAGCGCTCAAGAAACTGGTGGTGGACAGTTACGAGGATCAACCGACAGCCGAGCTGGGCAAGAATGAGAAAGGCCGGACCATGATGAGCCGTTTGACCCTGCGGCCTCGAGTGGTTTTTAGTAGCGATACGGTTCCAAGCACCGAAGCACTGATGGATTTGCATCGCAAGGCCAAGGAAAATTGCTTCATCAGTAATTCCTTATTAAGCCAGGTGCTACTGGAACCGGTTGTTTAATACTAACGAAAATGATTGGCCCATATTGCATCACTGCCTCGCCTATCCTATAAATTCGTCTCTGATGAAATCTTGCTTGGGAGGCGAAAGCTGGTATGTGGAAGTTGGGCAAACGAGTCGTGCTTGTCGGGGTCATGATCGGGTTGAGCAGCGGATGTGTTCCAAATACCGTCCAGGAAAAGAAGCTGTCCCCCCCTGCGCTAACTACAATTCCTGATCCAGCGCTGCGCGAACCCTGGCTGTTGATAGACACCAAAGCGGACAAACTGATGGTGATGCAATACAATCACCCGCTTGAAGTCTTCCAGTCGATTGCCGTGGGTAGCAGCGGGGCTGGACTTAAATACCGGCGTGGGGACAACAAGACGCCGCTGGGCGTATTCCGGGTCGGCTGGGTCAATGATCATAGCCGATTCAAAAAATTCATTGGCCTCGACTATCCCAATACTGACTATGCCGAACGGGCGCTGCGCGAACATCGGATCGACCACTCAACCTATGAGCGTATTCGATCTGCCTGGATCACTGGCCATACCCCGCCGCAAAACACACCACTGGGTGGGCAAATCGGCATTCATGGCGTTGGCGCCGGCAACCCTCAGGTGCATGAGGCCGGCATCGACTGGACGAGCGGTTGTGTGGCGCTAAACAATGCGCAAATTGATGCGCTTAGACCGTGGGTGAAAGTTGGGATGCGGGTTGAAATCCGTTAGTGGTATCATTCTTGCCACTATTCGCAAATTGAAATTCCGTTATATAATGTCATTTGTTGTGTATCGGCAATAATTGAGTTGCGCTGAAACAACAGTGTGATGATCCAGTCCGTTACTTGTTTGCAATGATGCCAAGGAGTTTGAAGATGTCCCTGAATACCCTGACCAAAAGTTCTACGTTGGCCCTGATTGCTGGCTTGAGTGTCGGTTGCGCCAGCACCAGCGATTTGAAAGCGGTGCAACAGGATGCCAATGAAGCCAAGTCGATGGCGCGCAATGCCATGGATACCGCCAACGACGCCAAGTCCATTGCCATGGAAGCGAAGTCCATGAGCATGTCGACTGAGGAAAAAATCAATCGTATGTTCAAGCGTTCGATGTATAAGTAAACCGAACGCCTGACAAGGGTCGCAAAAACCCCACGACCATGAATCGTGGGGTTTTTTATTGCCTGATCTACAGGCGATTGGTAGTTGTTGAGGTTTCTGACGGTGTGATGGGGACGGTGCGGCTGTTCGAGGGCCGAACCGGTGGTGGCGGAACAACGGAATTAGTGGAGGGAGGTGGCGTTACCGGACGAGGGGGATAAGATCGGTAAGCAGGTGGCGAGCCAATGAGCGGCGGTTCGGCCAGCGCTGGATCAGCGGGGGAACGTGGTGCAGCCGGCGCATATCCAGGCGCTTGGTTATGATTGTTATAAGGCGGCGCATATTCAGGCCGATAGGCGGGGCGGTTTTTTTCAACCGGCGACGCATGATCGTAGCGCTGAAGATCGTCATCGTAGACCAGGATGTTAGAACGATTTTCGACCGGGAAAGACTCCGGTTCAGCCGGTTCTTCGGTCGGCGGAGCTTTCGATGCCGTTGGCGTTTTGATTGCGGGTATAGCTGGGGCCGAACTGGCTACTGGCCCGAAAGGCATTGATCCTGGCCGGGCGCCAATGGAAACGGGAATACCGCTAACTTGCTCCATCGCGGCTTGCAGCGCCGCTCGATCCACGCCAGGCATGTCAGGACCCGTCTTGGCGATCACGGCCTGTTCGGCTTGCTCCAGAGTGACCTTGATCGGAATATTGTCCTCTTCCAGCGGCTCATGGGCCTCCATGAACCATGCGCCATTCAACCGGCCCACCTTAACCGGTTGGTCAATAATGCGCACCGGTATCCCGACCGGAACCATGCCGAACAACCGTTCAATATCTTCAGGGTACATCCGCACACAACCGTGGGTGACGTGCATGCCGATCCCATAGGGGCGATTGGTGCCATGAATCAGATAGCTGGGCAACGCCAGACGCAAGGCATGGCGTCCTAGCGGATTGTCCGCTCCTCCGGGCACTACATCGGGCAGGATGTCGCCTTGCGCAGCATGTTCCGCCTTGATCGAAGCTGGGGGTCGCCAAGCCGGATCGGTTTCTTTGCCGGTCACGCGGGTGACGCCCAGCGGAGTTTTCCAGTCCATGCGGCCAATGCTGACGGGATAGGTATAAACCACCCGCTGCTCCCCCTCTTTGGCGCTGGGATAGTAATACAAGCGCAATTCGGCGATATTGAGGACGATCCCTTCACGCGGGGTATCTGGCAGGATGTAACGAGTTGGCAATACAATGGGCGTTTCCTCGCCGGGCGCCCAGCGGTCCACGCCAGGATTGGCGTGAACGATCTCATCATAGCCCAGGCTGTGCCGGCGGGCGATGTCGATCAGAGTATCGGTCTTGGTTGCGTAAACGACTTTAACCTGGCCGACCACATCCGTATCCGGCGGTGGCAGGGGATAGACTGTCGCTTGGGCGGCGCTGGCGAACAGCCATCCGAGAAGCAACCAGTGGGCGGATTTCAAGCATTGGCTCGACATAGGAACATCTCATCCTGCGGTAGTGGGGGTGGGTGAGCGAAAAATGCCATATTGTCCGGTAAAAGTCATTGCGGGTTCGCCATCGGCGCGGATGATGACTTCCACGGTCCAGCGCGCTTTACCCCGTTGACGGTAGCTTTGGATGAACCGGTCGACCGCCTGTGCATCCGGCCGCGAGCATTCTGTGATAATCGCGCCGCGCACCGGACGCAGAAACTTCTGGGCGCTGTCGGTAATGACGATTTCCGAAGCCTCGCCGTGTTCATTTAGAGTGATCCGGGTCAACGCCCAACCGGTCAACGCAGCCAGCGCCGCCATCGAGCCGCCAAACGCAATGCCTTTGTCGTTGATATTGGGTTCCAGTGGCGCGACGATACTCAACCCGGTATTGTCACAACGATTCAGGCGCGCCTGCATCGCCTGAAACAGGGGCACATAGCGGTTAAGATAGTCGTTGATTTCCTGAATGACCTGCGCTTGGGACATGATGGATTTCCTTAGATGGGGCAAATTCTGAAAAATGCAGTCGCTATTATCATAAAGGAACGAACGCATGACCCGCGCCGTTGTTTTTGCTTATCACAATGTTGGAGTCCGTTGCCTCAAAACGCTGCTGGCTGGCGGTTTCGATGTGGCGCTGGTTCTCACCCACGAGGACAGCCCGAACGAGCAGATCTGGTTTGACCGCGTCGGGGCGGTGGCCGCCGATTATGGCATCCCGGCGATCACCCCCGAAAATCCGAATTGCCCGGAGATCGTGCAACGCATTCATGATCTGGCGCCGGATTTTCTGTTCTCGTTCTACTATCGCCGCATGTTGTCCCCGGAACTGCTGGCGATCGCACGGCATGGCGCGCTCAACCTGCATGGTTCGCTGCTGCCGAAGTATCGGGGGCGAGCGCCAGTCAACTGGGCGGTTCTGCACGGTGAAACGGAAACGGGCGCGACCTTGCACTACATGACCGCCAAGCCGGATGCCGGCGATATTGTCGCCCAGACCGCCGTGCCGATTCTGCCCGATGACACCGCCCGCGAAGTGTTTAACAAAATCACGGTGGCTGCTGAGATGACCTTGCACCGCGTCTTGCCTGCCTTGGTCAACGGTACAGCCCCGCGTCTTCCCCAAGACCTTAGCCAGGGTAGCTACTTCCCTGGGCGCAAGCCGGAAGACGGGCGCATTGACTGGAACTGGCCCGCGATACGGATTCACAATCTGGTTCGGGCGGTCGCTCCGCCTTATCCGGGGACCTTCACCACCGTCGCGGGCCAGCCGGCGCGGATTTTGCGAACGCGGGTTGTGCTAAGCCCGCCTCCCCAGTTCGACTCTCCGCCGCCGAGAGGACATCCGTCTGTTCTAACGGAAATCAGCGGACGACTGATAGCCTCTTGCGCGAGCAGCGAAGCATTGCAAATTCTGGCATTGGACATTTCCGGTCAACCGGTGTTCCCTGAGCAACTGACTGACCGGCTTGGCCCAGGACCCTGGCGACTGGGCGATTAGGTCAGGTTTCTTCAACGATCGAAATTCTCCACACTCAATGAAAAGCATTCTTATTCTTGGCGTCAACGGCTTCATTGGCCATCATCTATCCCAACGTATCCTGGCCACAACCGGCTGGCGGATTCACGGCATGGACATGCAGGATGACCGGGTTCGCGACCTGATCGACCATCCCCGTTTTCACTTCTTCGAGGGCGATATCACCATCAACCGCGAGTGGATCGAGTACCACATCAAGAAATGTGATGTGGCGCTACCATTGGTGGCCATCGCCACGCCTGCAACCTATGTGCGCGAACCGCTGCGAGTCTTTGAACTCGACTTTGAAGCGAATCTGCCCGTGGTGCGATCCTGCGTCAAGTACCGAAAACGCCTGGTGTTTCCCTCGACTTCCGAAGTGTATGGCATGTGCGCAGATGGGGAATTCGATCCTGAACAATCGCCGCTGGTCTATGGACCGATTAACAAACCGCGCTGGATCTACGCCTGCGCCAAGCAGATGATGGATCGGGTGATCTGGGCCTACGGCATGGAGCAGGGGCTGGATTTCACTCTGTTCCGCCCTTTCAACTGGGTCGGGTCGGGTCTCGATTCCATTAACACGCCAAAGGAAGGGAGTTCCCGAGTCATCACCCAGTTCCTGGGGCAAATCGCCCGTGGCGAGTCCATCAAACTGGTCGATGGCGGCGCTCAGCGGCGCTCGTTCACTTACATCGACGACGGCATTGATGCGCTAATGAAGATTATCGCCAATCCGAACGGTGTGGCCAGCGGCCAGATTTACAATATTGGCAACCCACGCAACAATCTGTCAGTGCGTGAACTGGCGATGCGGATGCTGGAGCTGGCGGCGGAATACCCAGAATATCGGGACAACGCGGCCAAGGTGCGGCTCGTGGAAACCACGGCGAATGATTATTACGGCCAAGGCTATCAGGACGTACAGCAGCGGGTGCCGAAAATTGCTAACACCTGCACCGATCTGGATTGGCAGCCGACCGTGACGATGGACGAGGCGCTACGGAAGATTTTCGAAGCGTATCGGACCCATATCATGGATGCGGGCGATCTGGTGGACTAAGCGATGATCACGCCCCTGCTGGCGCTTAAAGTCGATGCCGATACCCTGCGCGGGACGCTGGAGGGTGTGCCGCGCCTGGTCGAACTGTTCCAGCGCCACCGGATCGATGCAACTTTTCTATTCAGTCTCGGCCCCGATCATACCGGTTGGGCGATCCGCCGGGTATTCCGTCGAGGGTTTCTCGGCAAGGTGCAACGCACCTCGGTGCTCGAGCACTATGGGTTGAAAACGCTGCTGTATGGGACGTTGTTGCCGGGGCCGGATATCGGACGGCGGGCAGGAGACGTGATGCGTTCGGTCCGTGACGCAGGTTTTGAGACCGGCATCCATTGCTGGGATCATGTGCTCTGGCAGGATCACGTCGCTCAAGCTGACCGGGAATGGACGATGGAGCAGATGAACAAGGCGGTTGACCGCTATCGGGAAATCTTTGGCGCGATGGCGACCGTGCATGGCGCGGCGGGCTGGCAAATGAATGATCATGCGTTACGGCTGACTGGGGAAATGGGTTTCGCCTGGTGTTCCGACAGTCGGGGCGCGCATCCATTTCTACCGGTGGTGGATGGCGCAACTATCGCCTGTCCTCAGTTCCCCACCACCTTGCCGACGCTGGATGAACTGATTGGCGTCGATGGAACCACTCCGGATAATGTGGCCGATCGCTTGTTGGCAATGACGCGGACAAAGCCCGATACCGGTCACGTTTTCACCCTGCACGCTGAACTGGAAGGCATGAAATTCCTGCCGATTCTCGATCGCTTGCTGACCGGCTGGCGAAAGCAGAGTTATTGCCTTGGGGCATTGCGAACCCTGGCGAGGGAGATAAATCTGGATGCCCTGCCGCATCATGCGGTGACGGAAAGAACGGTTCCCGGACGGACGGGAACCTTGTTGGTTCAGAGGTAAGGTTAAAGTTGCGCTTGCAGGTAACTGGGCAAGCCCAAGTGTCCTATCAATCCTAGCTGCATTTCGAGCCACTGAATATGCGCTTCCTCGCTGGCAAGGATGGCGGCCAACAGGTCGCGGGTGACGTAGTCGCTGCAACTTTCGCAGTAACCTATCGCTTCCCGATACAACGGATGCGCCTGATGTTCGAGTTTCAGATCGCCACGGAAAATTTCCTCAACGTTCTCACCAATATAGAGCTTGCCAAGATCCTGTAGATTGGGCAGCCCCTCTAGATCCAGAATGCGCTTCACCAACCGGTCGGCATGCTTCATCTCGTCAATGGATTCGTCATACTCATGTTTACCGAGCTTGGCGAACCCCCAACTATCCAGCATACGGGCGTGGAGAAAATACTGGTTGATTGCAGCCAATTCGTTCTTGAGCGCCCGGTTCAGGTATTCGATGACTTTAGCGTCGCCTTTCATTGTGGAATATTCTCCCTTGGGATTTAGAGATCGACCGCAAACCAAGGCCGCTCGGGAGCAGGCTCAACGGGTTTGCGCGGTGGCGGAACCGTTTCCGTAACGACAGGCGGCATAATCTCGGTTATGCCTGTTGGCGATGGGCCGGCTAGGCACGCATCGAGAAATTCCTGGACGCTGTCAGTGCATTTACCGCAGTCAGCGCTGATTCCCAGACGAATGTTCAAATCACCAATCGTCCGGGCGCCCAGTTCGACCGCTTCACGAATTTGCCGGTCAGAGACCGACTTGCAGATACATAAATACACGATGGCAATCTCCTGGTCGAAGTTATTGAAATGAATTCATTCATAACCCCATCCGATCCTCCCCCTGGCGGAGAAACAATATGCCCGAACTCTGGAAGGGGTTCACAGACATCTGGTGTTAATTGCCCGCCACTGTACAATGATTACGCACTCGACGAAATGACCTCATTCCACTACCGTACAGAAAATGGCTGCCGTGCCCGATTCCTCTCAACCTCTTGGCTTCGCTACCCGCGCCATTCACGCCGGTCAATGGCCCGATCCGAGCACCGGCGCGATCGTGACGCCCATCTACGCTACTTCAACCTATGTCCAATCCAGTCCAGGCGTTCATCAAGGTTTCGAGTACTCGCGCAGTCAGAACCCGACCCGCTTTGCTTATGAGCGCTGCATGGCCGATCTGGAAGGCGGTGACGCCGGTTTTGCTTTCGCTTCCGGACTGGCGGCCAGCTCCACAGTGCTGGAACTGCTGGACAGCGGCGATCATATTGTGGCCCTGGATGACCTGTACGGCGGCACCCGACGGTTGTTTGAGCAGGTGCGACGGCGCAGCGCCGGGCTGGATTTTTCCTACTCTGATTTGCGCGACCGGGCAACTTTGGAAGCGGTGTTGACCCCGCGAACCCGCATGATCTGGATCGAAACGCCAAGCAATCCGTTGTTGCGGCTGGTCGATTTGGCCATGATCGCCAATGTGGCCCGTGAGCACGGAGTTTTGGCCGTAGCGGATAACACTTTCGCTACCCCTTGGGCGCAACGCCCACTGGAGCTGGGTTTCGATATCGTGGTGCATTCCGCGACCAAGTATCTGAACGGCCATTCCGACATGATCGGCGGTGTGGCGGTGTGCCGAGGTCAGGCGTTGGCCGAGCGCCTGGGTTATCTGCAAAACGCCCTGGGCGCGGTGGCCAGTCCTTTCGACAGTTTCCTGGCCTTGCGCGGACTGAAAACCCTGGCGCTGCGCATGGAGCGACATAGCGCGAATGCCTGGCAATTGGCGGAATGGCTGGAGCGACACCCGAAGATTGAACGAGTCATTTATCCCGGTCTGCCGAGCCATCCCCAGCATGAACTGGCGTGGCGACAAATGCGCGGTTTCGGCGGCATGGTCAGTGCGGTGGTGCGCGGCAGCCTCGCTGAAGTCACTCGATTCCTGACCGGTTGCCAGGTGTTCACGCTGGCGGAAAGCCTGGGCGGCGTGGAGAGTTTAATTGAGCATCCGGCCATCATGACTCATGCCTCAGTGCCGCCGGAAGTGCGCCGGGAACTGGGCATCGACGATGGGTTGGTGCGGCTGTCAGTGGGCGTTGAGGATGTGGAGGATTTAATTGCCGATCTGGCGCAGGCTCTGGAAACGGAATGAGCGCATGTCCGTAGCGAGAGGAACATGCTATTGATTGGTGAGAATGTGCGCTAAGCGCTTGGTGCCGGGAGAGAGACTCGAACTCTCACGAGGTTGCCCCCGGTGGATTTTGAGTCCACTGCGTCTACCATTCCGCCACCCCGGCACGGGAGGGAAGCGGGTAATTATAAGGATTTTCCGTCGATGGGCAAGCCAGCAGCGCATTTTCCGGTTAAAAAAGCGCAAGATCACGAATCCGCTGAATTTCATCCCGCAATTTCGCCGCTTCCTCGAATTCCAGATCGCGGGCATGGCGGTACATGGCCTGTTCCAGCTGCTTGATCTTTTTCGCCAGCGCTGCCGGGGAGGTGCGAGCGTAGGCGGGGGTTTCCTCGGCAACCCCGACCCACTGTTCGGCGGGAACCGGTGCGCCGGGATAAGCGCCTTCCAGAATATCAGCAATTGCCTTCTGGATGCCGCGCGGGGTGATGCCGTTGACTTCGTTATACGCGCGCTGTTTCGCGCGCCGCCGTTCGGTTTCCTCCAGCGCCCGGCGCATCGAACCGGTGATTTGATCGGCGTACAGAATCGCCTTGCCGCGCAGATGGCGGGCGGCGCGGCCAATGGTCTGAATCAGCGACCGGTCTGAACGTAAAAAACCCTCTTTGTCGGCGTCGAGAATGGCGACCAGCGACACTTCGGGTAAATCCAGCCCTTCCCGCAGCAAATTGATGCCGACCAGCACATCGAACTGCCCCAGGCGCAGGTCGCGGATGATTTCGACCCGCTCCACAGTGTCAATATCCGCGTGCAGATAACGCACCTTGACCCCGTTTTCCGCCAGGTAGCCGGTCAAATCCTCGGCCATGCGCTTGGTCAGCGTCGTCACCAGCACTCGCTCCTGGTGATTGACCCGCTCGCGGATTTCGCTTAGTAAATCATCGACCTGATGCAGCGCCGGGCGGACTTCCACCTCGGGGTCTACTAAACCGGTCGGTCGCACCACCTGCTCCACGATAGCGTCCCCGGAATGTTCCCGCTCATATGCACCGGGGGTTGCGGAAATAAAAATGGTCTGGCCGCTCAACCGTTCAAATTCCTCGAAGCGCAATGGCCGGTTATCCAACGCCGAGGGCAGGCGGAAACCGTAGGCCACCAGGGTTTCCTTGCGGGAGCGGTCGCCCCGGTACATCGCGCCCAGTTGCGGTACGGTGACATGGCTTTCGTCGATGAAAATCAGAGCTTCCGGCGGGAGATAGTCGAACAGGGTTGGCGGTGGTTCGCCAGCCTCGCGCCCAGACAGATAGCGAGAGTAATTCTCGATGCCGCTGCAATAACCGAGTTCCTGAATCATCTCCAGATCGAACCGGACCCGTTGCTCCAGACGTTGCGCCTCCAACAGTTTACCGGCGGCGTGGAGTTCGGTCAGTCGCTCCTGGAGTTCGACCTTGATGCCTTCCAGAGCTTGTAAAAGTTGTTCACGGGGGGTGACGTAGTGAGTTTTGGGATAAACGGTGTAGCGCAGCGTTTTGCGCAGGGTATGGCCCGTCAGGGGATCGAACAGGGTAAGGGT
>JAGRHQ010000097.1 GCA_020444905.1 Candidatus Competibacteraceae bacterium | reverse complement strand
CAAGGTCGGGTGCGCCGCTCTCAACCCCGCTTCGATTGCTGTCGCCAACTGCCGAACCGTTCCCATCGTCTCCTCGCTATTTCAGTTAAACTCGCCTTAGAGTCTAACTCAGAACTGATAGGTGGTGAGGGACTTGAACAGCAGGAGAATCTTCTTTAAAAAAGCCAGGACTCAACGCTACGCATCTATAGTTGCCGCAACCATAATGAAAGTAGCTTAACAAATCATTTAGTTAGCCATATTCTTCGATAGCCTCACAGCAAAAACGGGCTATTTACTTCACTATTCCATCCGTGGTGGTGGCGCTAAACGATCCAGGCGCAAGCGCTGACGCTCATCGAACAGGCGGTTCGAACCGATCCACACTGCCGCCACCGCCCCCAACCCGGTAGCCCCTGACACCAGAAACATGATGAGCAACTGATACTTGGCTGCTTCCAGTGGTGGACTGCCTGCTAGAATCTGACCGGTCATCATACCAGGCAGACTGACCAGACCGGCCGCCGCCATGGCGTTGACAATCGGAATAAGTCCCGAACGCAGGGCATCACGACGAATATCAGTGATAGCTTCATCCCAGGTTCCCCCCAAGAGTAAACGAGCCTCAATGCGCCCTCGGGCATCCCAGGCTTGGCGCGTCAATTGATCCAGGGCAATCGCTACTCCGCTCATCGTGTTGCCTAGCATCATCCCTAGCAGGGGGATCAAGTATTGAGGTTGATACCAGGGTTTAACCCCGATGATGACCACAAGCGTCAGCAAGGTCACGCTGAATGAAGATATAAACAGGGATAATGCGCCAATCCCATAACCCCAGAATCCGTAATAGCGGCGTTTCTGCCGGCTAAGCACCTCCCAACCCGCCACCAAGAGCATAACCAGCGCGATGAGTCCGATCAGCAGCAGATGGGTCTGCGCAAATAACTGCTCCAAAACTAAGCCGATGAGCATCAGCTGTATGCTGCTGCGCAGCGCGGCGATTAGCACTCGCCGCTCGACGCCCAGGCGCAATCGCCAGGACAAGGTGGCCAATAGCAATATCAGCCCTGCAGCTAACATCAAATCCCAGACGCTCAGGTAAATCAGTTGCATGATTCAGGCTCCAGTCCGCCGTCGTGAATAACCAGACGCCGACCGCCTAACCGAGTTCGTTGCTCCAAATCGTGGCTGACCCACAGTACAGCCGCATGATGCGTCGTGCGATATTCTTCGAGCACGGCCTCAACCCGTTCCCGGTTGACCAGGTCCAAATTGGCGGTGACCTCGTCCAACAGAAGAGCCTGAGGCCGATTCAATAACAGACGCGCCAGTGCCAGGCGCTGACGTTCGCCAGTAGACAGGCGGGCGATGGACCAGCCGCGCACATCAGCTTCAAAACCCAGTATCCCGAGCAGACGCTCCAGTTCAGGAACGGTAACGGAAGCCGGCCAATGCTCGCCGACAGTTTCCGCCCACCAATGGCTTTCAGTAGGCAACAAACCTACCCGGCGACGCCACTCTGGCGGCGGGAGGCGGGAACGGGGCCTATCGTCCAGCCAAACTTCGCCTTGGTGCGGATCGAGATCGGCGATGGCCCGCAGCAACAAGCTTTTACCAGAGCCTGACACCCCGGATAAAAAGAGTCGCTCGCTTGGCTCCAGGGTCAGGTGAATATTTCTCAGCATCACTGTGGATAAGCCTTCAAGACGTAACCGGGCCATCAGGCGCATCCTGCAAATCCATCAATGCTTCGCGGAAACCAGGAGTGATTCTGTCCAGAATTATCGTATGTCATGATGGAAGCCATTAATTACAGTGGGTAACCCCTTGGGTTTACCGGGAGATCGTTACTAACGGCGACGGCAAGAACCGTTATTGATAGTGCTGCCAGAGGACAATCCCTCCGCCAATAGCCAGTGCGGCCAGTAATATGGCGAAGGCAATCTTCCAGGAGCTATAGGGGCGCTCGCCCTGGACTTCACCGGTGCGGCCATTGACCACGAAGCGGTAAATCTTGTCACGGAAGCGGAAGGCGGACATCCAGATCGGCAGCAGAATATGCTTGAAGTGGATTTCACCGTAGCGGGTGTCGGAAGCGTGAATGCGCTGATGATCGCCGCCGATATCGCGTTTAATGTCGCGGCGGATCGTGGGCGCCATGATTTCCCGGGCGCGTTCGAAGCCCTGTTCCAGGTTAATTTGGTACATCTCGCTGCGAAAACCGCTGAGAAAATCTTCCTGATACGGCGTCAGATTCGCCAAATCCCAGGGTTCCAGGCGTTCAGTAACATCCCGGGGCAGAGAACGGCTGGCTAACACCAATACATCGTCGAAGAAACGCGCAACGCGACCGGCGGCGGGCGACCAGCGAATCTTGGTCACGATGCGCGTGCGTTCCACTTCCTCGCCATTTTCGACCGCGCGATAGGTTTCCCGCACCTGGTAATTGTCGCCGCGCTCGCCTCGATAGGTCGTGGCCGTATCAGCGTCATAGGTCCAGTAAGGAACATACATGCCGGTAAGACGAGCATCGTTACGTGCATAGTCCTTGAGCTTGCTAGGTGCGAACCAGAGATTCCCGAGCCATTCACGAAATGCAGAACGCGCCTGGTCGCGCTGCACTTGAAAGGGCAGAAGGGCTTGGGGTTGCAACTCACGATGTTGTTCAGTTTTCGCCACCACAGGCGATCCGCAGAATGGACAATCCCCGGCATGGGTTGCGTCATCGAAGGTATAGGATGCGCCGCAGGAATCGCAATGAATGGAAATGTTTTCCTGGGTAGCGACGGCGCTGGCCAACTGACGTAGCGTTTGCCGAAAATCCTGCTCTACAATAGGTTGTTCGGTAACGGTAATGGAATTCTCGTGACCGCAATAAGCGCAGCGCAACGCAGCGACGCCGGGCGCGTATTCGAGGAATGCGCCACATTGTAAGCAGGGAAAACGACGAGGTTCGGAGCCGGGATCGGCGGGAGTGGATTCCAGGTTCATGCCAGTTCCAAGTGTCGGGTTCCAAGTATCAGAGCATTGCATAGTGATGAATAGGCTATGCCACGTGGAATATTGTCCAGGGTCTTGATGAATATGCCACGTGGAATATTGCTACATCCCATCAAGAGAGAAGCGCCAGATTGTTAGTTTTCCAACAAATCACTGGCCCTAGACTGTGCGAAACCTTGCGCCACAGTCTGAATTATCTGGTCAAGCTATTGTTTGTTTTAACGGTTTAAATTGGTACGGGTCTTGTAAGCACTGACGATCATATTATCAATCTTCGGCGAGATCGCTGTTATGACCGTTGTGCCCCGTACTCTTGTAATCGACGATACCACCCTGCGTGATGGCGAACAATCAGCAGGCGTCGCTTTTTCCCAGGACGAGAAACGCGCCATTGCCAGCGAATTGGTCGCGCTCGGTGTGCCCGAACTGGAAATTGGCATCCCTGCCATGGGGGCGGAAGAGCAGGACAGTATCCGCGATCTGGCGGCATTGGGGCTGGATGCCCGGTTACTGGTCTGGAGCAGAATGCGCGACTCCGACCTGAAACGGTGCCACGATTTGGGCGTATGGGGCATCGATTTATCCGTGCCGCTTTCCGATCAGCAATTGCAGTACAAACTGGGCTGGCAACGCGAGCAGGCGCTGGACGCTATCCGTCGTCTGGTTCCTCAAGCGCAAGCACTAGGTCTGGAAGTCATCGTGGGCGGCGAGGATGCCTCACGAGCTGATCACGATTTTCTATTACACGTCGCTGAAACTGCGCAAACCGCTGGGGCAAGGCGCTTCCGCTTTGCGGATACGCTGGGAGTCATGGAACCGTTCGGTACTTTAGCGATTTTTCAGCGCTTGCGGGCGGCAGTGGATCTTGAGTTGGAAATGCATGCCCATGACGATCTGGGATTGGCAACCGCCAACACGTTGGCTGCCGCATTAGGTGGCGCTACTCACGTCAACACCACGGTCAATGGTCTGGGCGAGCGAGCGGGCAACGCTGCGTTGGAAGAAGTGGTATTGGGTCTGCGCAAGTTGTACGGTTTCCAGATTGATATCGATCTCTCCCGCTTCCCAGCGTTGTCGCAACAAGTCGCTACTGCCGCTAATCGCCCGCTATCCTGGCACAAGAGCCTAGTCGGAGAGGGTGTTTTTACCCACGAAGCCGGCATTCACGTCGATGGTCTGCTGAAACATCCACTGAACTATCAGGGAGTCGATCCGGCGGAGATGGGGCGTAGTCATCGACTGGTGCTCGGCAAGCATTCCGGCACTCAAGCGGTGCTCAAAGTCTATCGCGATCTTGGCATCACGCTGAATCAGCACCAGGCCAAGATCATCCTCCAGGGAATCCGCACCTTTGTCAGTCAGCGCAAGCGTTTGCCGGAATCG
Organism: Candidatus Competibacteraceae bacterium; assembly: GCA_020444905.1. Taxonomy (GTDB): domain Bacteria; phylum Pseudomonadota; class Gammaproteobacteria; order Competibacterales; family Competibacteraceae; genus UBA2383. The sequence continues at coordinate 8,558 of JAGRHQ010000097.1, read as the reverse complement.
GATGAATTGCGAATCCTTTATTACGATCTTGATCCTGAGCAACTACCGCTTGCCGCAATGCTTCAGTCAACTTCAATGAGGTCCAAAACCTTAGATTTCGCTACGCTCACCCATCCTGCAACTTTGACTCCTGACTCCCACACTGAGGTATAAATCATGCTGGCCATGACACTGCACGAGGAACTTGCCGAGTTGTCTTCTGCGGAAGATTTTCTCAATTACTTCGATATTGACTTTGAACCCACCGTAGTGGAAGTCAATCGCCTGCATATTCTCAAGCGATTTCACGACTACCTGCGACAAAGCGACCCGGCGGAGTATGAGGGTTTTGCCCACTGCCTGGAACGCGCTTATCAGGATTTTGTGCATTCTGATGCCTTGACCGAGAAGGTTTTCAAGGTCTTCCACCGTCAGGCGGCGCAACGCGAAGTACGTATCCCAGTCACTGATATTGGTCGTCTCGCGTGATCCTGGAACCGCGCTTTGCCTGCGATGACGCGGTGCGGGTGATTCGCAATATCCGCAACGACGGCACTTATCCCGGCCAACCCACCGGCGCAGTGCTAGTTCGACGCGGCAGCGTAGGCTATGTCCGTCATGTCGGCGTCTTTCTGCAAGACCAACTGATTTATAGCGTACACTTCCTTGAGGCCGATCAGCGTATCGTCGGCTGCCGGGAAGTGGAGCTGATTCCAGCAGATGCGCCGTGGATTCCCAATCAGTTCGAGCGTGGTGACCGGGTCACCGCACTTCGCACATTAGCCATCGGGGGTGTTGTAGTGGCCCCTGTTGGCGCGGTGGGTGAAATCATGGCGGTGATTCGCGATTCCATGCCCATCTCCTATCATGTACTCTTCGGTCATCGCCTGCTGCAAGTGCCGGAAGAGACGCTGGCTTCAGCGATCACTCCCTTATCCCCAGTCCCGCATGTCCATGAAGAAGGTTAGCGCTAAATTCTGACTGGCTTCAACGGGCTGGAAGCCTGTTCTAGTGCGAGTTTGCGGGATTCATCATGGTGCGAGTCATCGGACTCATTATAGGGTTGCTGGCCACATCCGTTCATGCCGAAGAACTCACCGGGCAGGTGATCAAAGTCAATGACGGCGATACCCTGATCTTGCGTATTGCGGGTCAACGACCGGTTAAAGTCCGCTTAGCCGGAATCGATGCCCCAGAATACGATCAACCTTATGGCAAAACCGCCCGGCGGGTGCTGACCGCCATCGTGTTCGGGCGAACCGTGCGGGTGAACACGCGCAGCCGTGACGATTATGGACGGATTGTAGGTACGGTGACTCTGTCCGGACAGGATATCGAGGCGGCTTTGGTGGAACGCGGCGCGGCCTGGGTCTACCGGCGCTACAACCGCAATCCACGTTTGGTTGATTTGGAAGCACAGGCGAAAGCAGCGCATCGGGGATTGTGGGCCTTGCCGGCAAGTCAGCGTATTCCACCCTGGGAATGGCGACATAACGGGAAAACCGTGGCGTCGTCGCCCACAGTTTCATCATCTCCATCAGCCACCCCATCTGGCTGTGGAAGAAAACGCACCTGTAATGAAATGCGCGATTGTGAAGAAGCGCAGTTCTATTTGCAGACTTGCGGGTTAAAACGCCTGGACGGTGACCAGGATGGTGTGCCGTGCGAAAATTTGTGTGAGCAGCAATGACCGCGTTGCTTCAAGATATGGATTGAGAGAAACAATTTTTCAGGGACTGTTCGCTACAATACTCAATAAGCGCTATAGTCGTTTACATAAAGAAGGAGGCCTATCATGTACAACGACATTCTGCTCCCCGTTGATCTCAATCACGAAAGCTCCTGGATTACCGTATTACCGTCGGTGATCGAATATTGCCGAGCCTTTAACGCGCGCCTGCATGTCGTCACTGTGGTGCCTGATTTCGGGATGCCATTGGTCGGCGGATATTTCCCCCAAAATTTTGGCAGCAAAATGGTGGAGGAAACCAACAGACATTTGCATGAATTTATTAAAGAACATGTGCCTGCTGATGTGCATGTCCAGCACATTGTCGCCGAGGGCGTTGTATACAAGGAAATCATCCGGGTCGCGCAGGAAATTGGCGCTGATCTGATCATCATGGCCTCGCATCGCCCGGAGTTGGGCGATTTCCTGGTCGGACCGAATGCCGAACGGGTCGTGCGGCATTTCAATAAATCGGTATTGGTCGTCAGGAATTAAGCTGTCATGCACTTAACCGATGCTCGATTGTTTCGCCAGCAATGCTATGTTGGCGGAACCTGGATCGATGCCGATAACGGTGAAACCTCGCCTGTGGCTAATCCGGCGACGGGCGAGGCGCTGGGCAATGTCCCTCAGTTGGGTGCGGCGGAAGTTAAACGGGCGGTTGCCGTCGCCGAGAAAGCTTTCCACTCTTGGCGGGCGCGAACCGCAAAAGAGCGATCCACTCTTTTGCGGCGATGGTTTAACCTGATGCTGGATCATCAGGAAGATTTAGCCGTATTGATGACGCTGGAGCAAGGCAAGCCTCTTGCGGAATCGCGAGGGGAAATCGCTTACGCGGCGTCCTTTATCGAATGGTTCGCCGAAGAGGCCAAGCGGGTCTATGGCGATGTCATTCCTCCCCATCAGGCTGATAAGCGCATTGTTGTTCTCAAGGAACCCATCGGCGTGTGCGCGGCGATCACACCCTGGAATTTCCCCGCCGCTATGATCACCCGCAAGGCTGGAGCGGCGTTGGCCGCTGGCTGCACGATGGTCGTCAAGCCCGCGCCACAGACGCCGTTTTCAGCCTTGGCGCTGTGTGAGTTGGCGGCGCGCGCCGGCTTGCCCGCTGGGGTGTTGAACGTGGTCACTGGCCCGGCTCAGGAAATCGGCGCCGAGCTGACATCCAGCCCAATCGTGCGCAAACTCAGTTTCACTGGCTCCACTGCGACTGGGAAATACCTCATGCGGGAGTGCGCTGGGACGATGAAAAAACTCTCGCTGGAACTGGGCGGCAACGCGCCTTTCATTGTGTTCGATGATGCCAATCTGGATGCCGCCGTGGAAGGGGCCATGATCTCGAAGTATCGCAATACCGGCCAAACCTGCGTATGCGCCAACCGTTTTCTGGTGCAAGATGGGATTTATGACGCCTTCGCCCAAAAACTGAGTCAGGCCGTTGCTGCGCAGTTGAAGCCGGGCAATGGTCTGGATGCTGGCGTGACCCAGGGACCATTGATCGACCAGGCAGCCGTGGCGAAAGTGGAAAGACATATTGCCGATGCGGTGAGCAGGGGTGCTCGCATCGTCTTGGGCGGTCAACGCCATGCGCTCGGTGGAACTTTCTTTCAACCGACCATCCTGAGCGACGTTACCACGGATATGGTCGTGGCACAGGAAGAAACCTTCGGTCCGGTCGCTCCATTGTTTCGTTTCCAGACCGAAGAAGACGCGATCCGTTTGGCCAACGCCACCGAATTTGGTTTGGCCGCTTACTTCTACAGCCGTGACACCGGGCGTGTCTGGCGAGTCAGCGAGGCTCTGGAATATGGCATGGTTGGTGTTAATACCGGCTTGATTTCCACGGAAATCGCTCCTTTTGGTGGTGTGAAAGCCTCCGGTATTGGGCGTGAAGGCTCCAAATATGGAATTGAAGAGTATCTGGAAATTAAATACCTGTGCATGGGCGGCATTGACCGCTGACAGAACTGGCGCATCAAAAGATCGGCTACCGAACAGGTAAGTTTTAAGGAAAGCCTTTATGAATGTAGTGATCAAACCCCAGTATTCCGATGACGTAAGCGTTGCCGAATTTATTGAATGGGAAAATCAGCAGGACACTCGGCATGAATTGCTGGATGGCGAAGTTATCGCCATGACCGGCGGTACGGTGGCCCACGCCTCATTGATTCTACAAATTGGCGCTGCGTTGTTGCATCATCTGAAGGGTACGCCCTGCCGGGTATTCACCTCCGATCTTAAAGTGCAAGCGCTTAAAAATGTCTTTTACCCCGATGTAGTGGTGAGTTGCGAATCCCAGGAAAATGATGACGTGCTTTGCCATTGCCCCAAGCTCATCATCGAGGTTCTGTCCAGTTCGACCTCGCGCAAGGATCGCTCCAAGAAACGGCTGGCTTATCAGGAAATCGAAAGTCTTGAGGAATATGTGCTGGTCTCGCAGGAAGCGAAACACATCGAAGTTTACCGACGGGAAGATGATTGGCAGGCATCCATCCATATCGGCGGCGTTGTAGAACTGCGCTCCGTGAATTTCTCGCTGGCTATCGATGAAATTTACGCCGATCTTGATTAGCCGGCCAACAAGAACAGATTTCTCGAAACCAATCGGATTATTTCAAATTTGTTTTTAAACAGAAATCTACTCCACACAATCCGCTAGATCGAAGGGCCTGTTCACGATAAATGCATCCGCTGTCGGTTGACCCTGCAATGGAGAGGCGTTATAAAAAATCGGATATCAACCCAGATGAGCAACCAACCGTCACCTTTGGGGGATTCTGAAAACGCGCCTGTTTGTTGCTCATCTGCTCAACCAGAGGAGAGTCTTATCGTGTCGAGTTACCCGGAAACCCGATCCGAATTAGTTGCAAAATCAGGTATCTTTAATGGATTGCATACCGGCATGAGCCTGGCGGCCAAGGGCATGGTCGCTGCGTTCGTAGTGTTCACCATTCTCAACGTAGATTATGCTGGCAAGCTCTACAGCGCGGTCCGTAGCTGGATCGAAAGTGGTCTGAGTTGGTATTACATGAGCACTTTAACGATCATGCTGATCGTCTGTTTTTATCTGATGTTCTCGCGACACGGGAACATCAAGCTTGGCGCCGACGACAGCCGACCGGAGTTTTCCAACTTCTCCTGGTTTTCGATGTTGTTCTCAGCTGGCGTCGGCATTGGCATCCTGTTTTTTGGCGTTGCCGAACCGGTTTTCTATTTCGATAATTCAGGAGCGTTTGGCTACCCCAATAACCCGCATGCTGATCTGCATGGACATATGGAAATGACGATGCAACGGGCGGTGGACGCCATGCGCGTCACCTTCTTTCATTGGGGTCTGCACCCTTGGGCGGTTTATGTCCTGGTTGGATTGGCGCTGGCCTACTTCGGTTTTCGCAAGCGCTTGCCACTGACCCTGCGCTCGGCTTTGTACCCTATCATCGGCGACAAAATTTATGGTCCAGCGGGCCACGCTGTTGACCTGTTGGCAGTGTTTGGCACGGTCTTTGGAGTGGCTACCTCCCTGGGTCTGGGCGTGCAGCAAATGGCGACTGGTTTGAATGTGCTGTTTGGCATCGACCCGGGCGTCGTCACTCAGCTCATTCTGATCGCAGTAATTTCGCTGATTGCTACGCTGTCTGCTGTGTCCGGGGTCGGCAATGGTATTCGTATCATTTCGGAATGGAATATTTGGCTGTCGATCGTACTGCTAGCAGCTTTTGTGGCGTTTGGCCCCTTCAAATGGTTGATGAGCCTGTTTATTACTTCATTTGGCGATTATCTGTGGAATCTGGTGCCCATGGGATTCTGGACCGCCATGGAATCTGGAAACGTGAAATGGCAGGGTGGCTGGACCATCTTCTACTGGGGCTGGTGGTTGAGTTGGGCGCCATTCGTCGGCATGTTCATCGCGCGTATCTCGCGGGGGCGAACCATCCGCGAATTCATGGTCGGCGTCATGTTTGTGCCTACCACGATTGCGTTCTTTTGGCTTTGCATGTTTGGCGGCAATGCGATTTGGCAGGAATTTAATTCGGCAGGAGGTCCTGCCGCTGCTGGCGGTGCCGGCATTATTGAAACGGTGCGCGCCTGGGATCTACCGAAATCGTTGTACAGCACGATTGCCAACCTCGGCCACATGTCCTGGGCTGGCGATATTTCCTGGATCATTTGGCCAATGTCCGCCCTGGCGACGTTTTTATTAGCATCCTGGTTTATTACCTCCTCGGATTCAGGCACGTTGGTCATTACCACCATGCTGTCGATGGGCGATGACGATCCACCAAAGGTCTTCCGTATCGTCTGGGGGATGGGTGAAGGATTAGTCGCAGCCGTTCTGTTGCTGGCGGGTGGTTTAAAAGCCTTGCAGACGGCATCCATCGCGGCAGCGTTACCCATTTCAGTTGTGCTGTTGTTTATGGTCTATGGCTTGCTCAAGTCCTTGGGCGAGGATTCCAGTGCAGTGGAATTGGCGGATACCGGCATTGCGCCGGATGGTACGCATATCGCCCAGGAACTGCGCACCTGAGAGAAACCGGTCTTTGTTGTCAATGTCCCGGCGCTCACTCGCAAAGTGAGCGCCTGCCTTTTCACAACCGTCGCATCTTGATGTCGAGGATTTGTATTCGATAGGCTATCTGGCGCGGCGTCATCCCCAGTAAACGGGCTGCCTTGGCCTGTACCCAACCGGCTTGTTCCAGAGCGGCGATCACTCGCTCGCGCTCGTCGATATCAGGATCATCCAGGTTGGTTTTATTGACGGCGAGAGTAGGAAAAATCGGATACGCGCTGCGCGGATTCAGACCGCTTAGCTCGATCACATCTTGCGCAATAACGCCGTTGGCGCTCATGATGGCGCTGCGCTCCAAACAATTTTCCAGCTCGCGAACATTGCCCGGCCAGGGATGTTGCATCAGCAGACGGATTGCGCTGTCCGTGATCGCCAGCATTCGTCCTTGCTGCTTACTGATCTTCTCCACTAGAAACCGCGCTAGATCAGGAATATCCTCCTGACGCTCGCGCAGGGGCGGCATGAAAATCGGCATTACATTGAGTCGATAATAGAGATCCTCGCGGAACAAACTGTCTTCCACTGCGGTTTCCAGGTCGCGATTCGTGGCGGCGATAATGCGTACATCCACTCGTAGGGTTTGGCTGCTGCCCACCCGCTCCAGTTCTCCTTCCTGTAGTACGCGCAACAGCTTGGCTTGAAAGGTTGGCGAAATATCACCGATTTCATCGAGGAATAGCGTACCGCCATGCGCCTGCTCGAAACGGCCCTTGCGCTGATTGACTGCGCCGGTGAACGCCCCCTTTTCGTGTCCGAAGAGTTCTGATTCCAGCAGGTTGTCCGGCAACGCCGCGCAGTTCAATTTGATCAGCGGCCCGCCAGCGCGCGGGGAATTGTAGTGAATAGCGCAGGCGATCAATTCCTTGCCAGTGCCCGATTCGCCGCGAATCAGCACTGTGGTGTTCCACTTTGCGACTTGCCGGACCTGCTCGAACGCTCTTTGCATCGATGGACTGTGGCCGACCATGCTGTCGAAACCATGTTGGCCACGCACCACGCGCCGCAAATTATCGCGTTCAGCAGTCAGTGCGCCGCGTTCCTTCTCGGCTTCCCACGCTGCGCGCACGCCATTGGCAATCAGATTAGCGACCATTTCCAGAAAACGGGCGCGTTCCGGTAGCCATTGGTCGCAACGCGGGGGTTGCGCTGCGAGAACGCCGGAATACCGGCCTGAACCCGCCCGAATGGGAACGCCAATCAGCGGCAATTCGCGATCATAAAGTCTTAGGCGATCCAGAAAACGCGGTTCGTCGCCCAGCCGCGTCAATACGACCTGTTCACCGCGTTCCAGCACCATCCCCAATACGCCTTCGCCCGGCAGGTAGCGAATCGGCTCGCGCTCACGGGGGTGCTGACCGTGAACAGCGCTGACTAACAGAGCGCCGCTCTCCGGGTCCACCAGTGAAATTATGCCATGCTGCAATTCGCCGGAATCGTGGAGAATGCGTAAAACCTGATCGAGGGTTTCCCATGCTGGACTGGAGTTGCTCAGGATCTGACTGACCTGGAACAGCGTCGCCAGCTCAATTTCCAGAAGCGCCGATCGTTCCACGCCGTCCTCCACGACCACCGAGGTCAATCCTCCGACTCATGGTGATGTTCGTATTTGATCGGCAAGGATACCCGCCAGCGACAGCCCGCAGTGAAATCCGGATCAAGGCAGATCACCCCACGCTGTTCATTAACCACCTCCTGCACCATGGCTAGGCCAAGTCCGACATGAGTAGCGGCGCGCTTGGTGGTAAAAAACGGCTCGAAAATGCGCCAATGGAGCTGCGGAGGCACTCCCGGCCCACTATCCTCCAGAATCACAAAAACCGATTGCTCCTCAACACCCGTGGCGATGCGTAACTCCCGAGGTTGATGGCGATTGCTTTCCAGTGCATCCAGGGCATTGTCGAGCAATTGCTTGAACATACCGCGCAGACGACCAATCCGCGCGGTGATGGCGGGCAACATGGGCGCGGGTTTCCAATCGACAATCGTGCCGCTGGCCAGCAGACGTTGTTTACACAGTTCCAGAACTTCCCGGAGTAATTGATTGATATTGACCGGAGCCATCGCTTCCGGGGGCACTTCCGGCACCAGCGCCCGTAATCGCTCCAGCGCTGCCCGGCCCGTTGTGGCCGCTTGATTTAAGGCATGGCGAAGGGCTGGGTCGGCTTTCACTCCACGACGCTCCAGTAAATCATGGGCGGCGTTGATCAGATTCAAGGGTCCCTGCATCTGGAAAATGGCGGCTTGCAACGCCTCGCGCATACTCCGCACCCGCTCCTGCTCAGC
>JAGRHQ010000096.1 GCA_020444905.1 Candidatus Competibacteraceae bacterium | reverse complement strand
TGTCGCGCACCCCGCAGGTGTGCGCGTTGCCCGCACTGACCTGCGTGAACACGCCCGTCGGAGGGGAGGCTTGACCTTCATCATCTCTCCCCCAACACGCGATCGCGCCATTCCCAGTGACGCCGCAGGTATGAGAGCCGCCCGCGCTGATCTGAATGAAGGTCGTAACCGTGTTGACACAACCCTGGCGAATGATTTGATTCACACGTCCCTGAAACTCCGCGGTGGCGACAAAGGCGCGTCGAGCCTGTTCGCGAGTCAGGTCGCCACTGTCCAGGCGATCGAGCCAGTAGGTGAAGCCATTGAGATCTGCGCCACGACGCAGGAAGGCGTTGTACAGGTCTTGCAGATACTCGCTATTCGTGCGCGCACGGTTGTGATATTCCGGGCTGGTGGCAAACATGCGGGAAATCTCTTTCGCCGCATTCTCGATCGCTTCCGTCCCCTGGCACTGGGCGGTCTGGAACCGTTCGAGCCAGTAAGGAAAGCCATCATTATCCGGCAAGCGACCGAGGAGGCCGCGATAGAAATCGATAATCGCCAATGCTTCCGCCCGACTGGCGGTCTCGCCAAACTGGCCGCGCATGTAATTGGTGAATTCCGCTGAAAACAGGAATTCATAGAGAACGATATCGCGTGGTAAGCCCGCGGCCAATTGCCCAACCCAGTAGGTCAGACCAGCCTGATCCGGCTCGCGCTGGAAAAAGGTGTGGTAGAGATCGGCGGCGTATTGGGCATCTGCATTGTTTTTGTTTAAATATTCGTCACTGGTGAAGAACTGTGCGGCCATGACCCGGAAGACTTCCGGCCGGTCGACGCCGAGATTTTGTAGCCGCGCTACTTCGTCTTCCCAATGCGCCTGGCCGCTGGGTTCCGGGACGCGGCCGAGAATGGACTCGTAGTAATGCTGGATTAACGCCGCGGACGCGTCATCGGGTTTGCGCGCAAAAAAAGCCGTACAAACCAGTGACTGGCTAGGCATGGTAAACACAGCGGTACAGGGGGCGGGACTCCAGCCAGCGAAGTACGTTTCTTCCGACTGAGGCACTGCGGTTAAAGTAACCGTCTCCCCAGCTTGATATTGTCCCCCTCCACTTACTACCCCATTGCCGTCCGCGAGAACGGTCAACGGTAAAATCGGCAGAGGCTCAAAGGTTGCCGTGCAGGTCAGGGGATTGGCGGGCATGTTAAACTGCTCGGCACAGGGGTTGGGACCCCAGACCGCAAGAGTGCTTCCCGTATCCGGTTCCGCGGTGAGAACCACGGTTTCCCCGGCGGCATAATTGCCACTACCTTCAATCATGCCACTGCCATTGCCGGCAGTATTCAGCGTCAGCGGGTAGGTTACAGTCTCTGTGCGGCTGAATTGGGCCGTGCAGGTTAAAGCGTGATCCGGCATGATGAAGGGATCGTCATTGCAGCGTAGGGGACTCCAGCCGTCAAAGCGACTGCCCGCGTCCGGGGCTGCGGCCAGGGTCACGGTTTCGCCTTTGGCATACGCACCGTTACCGCTAACCGTCCCGCCGCCGTCGCCACTCTTCTCCAGCGTGAGCGGACAGGTCGTCGACGGTGCGGTTTTAATATTGAGTTCGCCGATCCCGCAGGCGCCTTTAACCGCTGTGGGCGTCGGATTATCGTTTGCCGTTCCGTCGCCTAGTTGACCACTTTGGTTGCCGCCCCAGGCCCAGACCGTCCCATCGCGTTTGGTCACTAATGTGTGCGTTTCACCCGCACTGATGGTCTCAACATCATCGATATCGATAACCAGAGGCGTACAGGCGCGATTTGAGGCGCCGTCCCCCAGCTGACCGTGCTGATTGTCGCCCCAGGTTGCGATCCAGCCTCCAGCCATCAGGGCAACCCCATGCGCGCCGCCGCCTGCTAACCCCTGAAGTTCACCCAGGTTACTTAGATTCATGAGTTGCATGGGCGTAGTCTGCTGTTCCGGAGCCGCTTCACCCAACTGGCATTTCGCGTTATTGCCCCAACCCCACACCGTTCCATCACGGCGTTGAACCAGGGTATATGCTGTGCCAGTGGCGGTGGGTGTGCTGGCGTAACCTCCCGCCACAATGGTTTTTACCTCCGTCAAACCAGGAGCTTTCTGCGCCGTGGCCGAACCGAGCGTGTTGCCTGTCCCCAGTTGTCCGTATTCATTGTCGCCCCACGCCCACACCGTGCCATCGCTTTTCAGCGCTACGCTATGCACTTCGCTGGCCGCCACCGCGATCACGCCAGTTAACAGCGGAAACGTCGGCGGACTTGTGTCCGTGCCGGCGACTTCGATCACCACCGGCGTCGGCGTTAATGCGCCGTCTGAACTGTTGTTGCCCAATTGGCGATACTGGTTATTGCCCCAGGCCCAAACCTCACTCGTGCGAGTGACCGCCAGACTGTGATATTTGCCGGCGGCGACGGCGATTACATCTCTTAAACCGGGAACCTGGGCGGGTGTGGATCGATCCCGGGTCGTGCCATCGCCTAACTGGCCATGTCCATTCTGGCCCCAGGTCCACACCGTGCCATCATCGCGCAGGGCGACGCTGTGCCACTCGCCGCTCGCCACCTGAATCCAGGCCGGAGCGGTCGTCTCCGCCGATGCGCTCGTCCCGTCGGGTGACCACAAAAAGGGGTATGGCCGACTCTTGCCCTTGGTATCCGTACCGACTTGACCGGCTTGATTCGCGCCCCAGGCATAGCCATAAGCATTTCCGGGGCTAATCGCCAGGGAATTTTGACCGCTGCCGGCCAGACCGGCGGCTCCTGCCCCAACCGGGCCGCACAGACCTAACACTCCCAGCCATAACCAAAGAACCTGTAGCGACAGTACTTCACGCAGTGTTCGATTCATTACCCTATCCTCTCTCAATATCAGTGTTCATCTTCTTCCTTTCGCAAAGGAGATCGAGGAGCTTTGAGACCGAAGCATCACGACAGTGGGGTGGGTGTTTCGACAAAAACCTCGGCGAGGCGGCCTGCCGTCAACACGCGTTCACCCCAGATCAGTAGGGTGTCATCATCCGCTGCCGCCAACCGCGCTTGTGTTGCTTCATCCAATGGTCCGAATTTCAAAGTTAATAGTCGTTGCAATAACAACAATTCCCCCTCTTTAAGGCCCTCTTCGCGGCCCTCTTCACGGCCTTTTTTACGGCTCGCTTGTTCCCACTCCCGTGTCCACTCTATTACCCGTTCCGCTAACATATTGCGTACCTCGCTCAGTTCCAATACGGTTGCAATGCGTACTTCCGGTACGCGGGCCGGCAGCACATCGCGCAACCAGACCGCAAACGCCCGACGCAAACTGGCTTGTTCCGGGGCCTGTAACCAGTCGATCAGGTGTTCCACGACCGCTTGTAATTCCTCCGGCCCCCGGCTGCTCTCCAGCTGGAACAGCGCCGCCGCCAGATTGTGCAACGGCGCCAGTGTTTCGGGCGGGTAGCGGTTCTCTTCCAGCAGCAGGTACTGTAAACGCGGCTGATAGCGCTCCAGACCCGCTGGCGGCGGGACGATCAAGTCTGCAACCTCAGTCTTCGCCGTCCAGCGGAACTGGCCGTTATACAGCACCAAAGGCAATACCGGCGGCAATAACCCCTCGTCGGTGAGCTGCTGTGTGCGGATCAAATCCTGGTACAGGTGATTTTGCCATTCGATCTTCCTGTCCTCTCTCCTCTGTGAAGAATCTCCTCGTTCTCGCTCCCCTTTGGAAAAGGGGGGTTGGGTGGATTACGGCGGTGTGCTTTGACCGTCCTCGTTATTACCCCAGCATACAATCGCGCCATCCGTCTTCAACCCGCAGGTGTGATACCAACCAGCACTGATGTAGTTGAAGATCCCAGCAGGGCGGGCTGCCTGGCCATATTCATTATCCCCCCAACAAGCGACTGTGCCGTCTTCCTTGATGCCACAGGTGTGAAGTCCACCGGCGCTGACCTGTATAAAAATTCCACCGGGCGGCGTCGCCTGGCCAAACCAATCACCGCCCCAGCACTGCACCTCACCGTCGTTCTTCAAGCCACAGGTGTGCGTTTCGCCCACGCTGACTTGGGTAAAGATGCCGGCGGGAGGCGTCGCCCGGCCGTCGTTATCCACGCCATTGCTGCCCCAACACACGATTGCGCCATCGCGCTTCACCCCGCAGGCATGTCCTCCTCCAACGCTGACTTGGGTAAAAGCTCTGACGGGCGGCGTCGCCTGGCCATAGTCGTTCTGTCCCCAACAGACCACCGCACCATCGCTCGTGACGCCGCAGGTGCTCCAGCCTCCAGCGTCAACTTGAGTAAAGACATCGGCGGGCGGCGTCGCCTGGCCATCGTCATTCCACCCCCAGCAGTCGATGGTTCCATCATGCTTCAGGCCACAATAGTGGCCAGCGCCCACGCTAATTTGGGTGAAAGGCCCTGCTGGAGGAGCTTGCGTCCCCAGGTATCCCCAACAATCGAACGTTCCATCACTTTTTAAATGGCACGTTTGTGTCGCACCCGCAGAAATTTGCGGAGAAACGTTGATCGCGCTGATGAATACCGCTTCAGCCGACTGCGCATCGATCATGGTGACCTGGCAGGTCGGCGCAGCGCCCGAACAGGCGCCGTTCCAATGGCTGAATCGCAAGTCAGGCGCAGGGGTGGCCTCCAAAGTCACTACCGTACCGGATGGATAGTTTTCGCCACAATCCACTCCACACTCGATCCCGGCAGGATGGCTGACTACGACGCCAGCGCCTGCCGTTAGGACGACCTTGAGAAACATATAGGAAATACCGATAGGAGATGCGGTTCGACCATCTCTGTTATCTCCCCAGCAATCGATGGTGCCATCGGCCGTGAGGCCACAAGCATGCCGCCAGTTCGCAGTCACCTGAGTGAAAACCCCGGAAGACGGCGGCATCGCCTGGCCAAACTCATTGTCACCCCAACACGCGATTGCGCCCTCTTGCTTCAGCCCACAGGTGTAAAAGCCGCCTACGCTAACTTGCGTGAAACGGCCGGCGGGGGGCGTGGTCGAGCCGTTGTAGTTCCACCCCCAGCATTCAACCGTGTGATCGCTCGTGACGCCACAGGTGTGAAGACCACCCGCGCTGACTTGCGTAAAGTGTCCGGCGGGCGGCGTCGTTTGGCCTTCAAGATCCCTGCCCCAACAGACCACCGCGCCATCCATTTTCAGCGCACAGGTGTGATACCAGCCCGCACTGACTTGAGTAAAAACGCCCACAGGGGCCTCCGCCTGGCCAACGATGTTGTCTTCAAAGTCGGTATTGGACCCCCAGCAAATAACCGAGCCATCGGTCTTCAAGCCACAGGTGTGATCCGAACCAGCGCTGATTTGGGTAAAGATGCCCGCGGGCGGCGTCGCTTGACCAAACCGGCTGGAACCCCAGCATTCAATGACGCCATCGCGCTTTAGTCCGCAGGTGTGAGCATCACCCGCACTGACCTGAATGAAGGTCCCGGTAGGAGGCGTGGCTTTACCTTCAAGGTTCTGCCCCCAGCAAACCACTGCGCCATCGCGAGTCAGGCCACAGGTATGCCAACTTCCCGCACTGACTTCAGTGAAGGTGAGTTGAACACAGCCCTTCTCGATGATCTGACCTACCCGTTCCTGAAACTCCGGCGCAGCAACAAAAAACTGCCGGATTTGCTCACGCGTCAGATCGCCGCTCTCCAGGCGGTTCAGCCAGTAGTTGAAGCCGTCCACCTCCGCGCCCCGGCGCAGGAAGGCGTTGTACAGGTCTTGCAAATACTCCTGGTTCGAGCGATGGCGGTTGAGGTATTCCGGGGTATTGGCAAACTGGCTCGAAATCGCTTCAACCTCGGCGGTGAGCGCCGTTGCACCCTGGCATTGCGCTGTTTGAAACCGATCCTGCCAGTACCGGAATCCCTCTTCTTCCGGTAAGCGATCCAGCAAACCCCGATAGAAATCGACAATGGTCAACAGCTCGGGTCGGCTAGTGGCGGCGCCCAGTTGCGTTTCCAGATACGTGGCGAACTCTGCCGAGAACAGGAAGTGATACAGCACGACCTCGCGAGGCAGACCCGCGGCGAGGGATTCGGTCCACGTCATCGTCTCATCCGCACTCGGCGCACGTCGCCAGAACGTCTGGAAGAGATCGGCGATATATTGCGCATCGCTGGTATGCCGGCCTCGATATTCTGTACCCGTGAACAACTGCCCAGTAATCAGCCGGAACACTTCCGCGCGATCCACGCCTAGTTGTTCCATTCGGGCAACTTCCTCAGTCCATTGAATTTGCTCTGCCGTCTCCGGGGCGCGATCCAGAACGGTTTGGTAGGTCGCTCCGATCAAGGCGACGACCTGGGGATCTGGAGCCGTTATGAAGGTCGCGGTACAGGTCAAAGGTTCGCCGGGCATGGTGAACACCGCCGCGCAGGGCGCGGGAGTCCAGCCGGCGAACTGCGATTCATCCGAACGCGGCGTGGCCGTCAGCGTCACCGTCTCCCCCGCCTGGTATTGACCACTCCCGCTCACCGTGCCTTGACCGCTGCCTTCCTGTAAAAGGGTCAATGGGACAATCGGCGCCGGCTTAAAGGTGGCGGTACAGGTCAAATCATAAGCTGGCATGGTGAAATTCGCTGCGCACGGCGCAGGACTCCAACCGGTGAATTGACTGTTGCGATCCGGTTCTGCCGTGAGCGTGACGGTCTCTCCCGCCGTGTAATTGCCGCTACCCGTGATGACGTCTCTACCCTCCCCGGTTTTATTGAGGCTCAAGGCGTAGATTGCGGTTTCCATCCGAGTGAATTTGGCGGTGCAGGCCAAGGCTTCTGCGGGCATGGTGAAACTCGCCGCGCACGGTTCCGGCATCCAACCATCAAACCGACTGCTCGCGTCCGGCGTCGCCGTCAAGGTTACAGAAGCGCCCGCCGCATATTCGCCCTCACCATCGACCGTGCCACGGCCTTCCCCAGCCGTGCTCAGGGTCAATGGACAACCGGCGGGCGGTGCGTTCTTGAGGTTCAGAGCGCCCACCCCGCACACACCCTTGACCGGCGCCGGCGTCGGGTTGTCATTGGCCGTGCCATCGCCTAGCTGACCGTATTGATTGTTGCCCCACGCCAGAACCGCGCCATCGCGCCGCGTGACCAACGTGTGCGCTTCCCCGGCGCTGATCGTCTCGACGTCATTAACGTTAGTCACGATCGGCATACAGGTCGGGGTTGAGGAGCCATCTCCCAATTGCCCGTGTTGATTATCGCCCCAAGTCACCACTCGCCCGTCAGTCAGTAGCGCCACACCATGGGCGCCGCCGCCCGCCAAGACCTCAATCTCCCCCAAGATCCTTGGATTCAAATCCGATAAGGGTTTAGGCGTCATTTGCGGCGCTGAAGTCCTCTCGCCCAGTAATTGACATTTGGCATTATTGCCCCAGCCCCACACCGTACCCTCGGCATCCCGCGCCAAGGTATAGGCGGCGCCGGTCGTCACCGAGGTACTGGCGTAGCCCCCCGCGACAATCGCCTTGATTCTAGTCAATTCCAGCACTTGCTGTGCGGTGGCCGAACCGAGGGTATTGCCTGTGCCCAGTTGCCCGTATTCGTTATCGCCCCACGCCCAGACCGTGCCGTCGCTTTTCAGCGCCACACTATGCACTTCGCTGGCCGCCACCGCGATCACGCCCGTCAACGGCGGAAACGTCGGCGGACGCGTGTCTGTGCCGGGAACTTCGATCACCACTGGCGTCGGCGTTAATGCGCCGTCTGAACTGTTGTTGCCCAATTGGCGATACTGGTTATTACCCCAGGCCCAAACCCCACCCGTGCGAGTGACCGCCAGGCTGTGATATTTCCCGGCGGCGATGGCGATTACATCTCTTAAACCGGGAACCTGGGCGGGTGTGGATCGATCCCGGGTCGTGCCATCGCCTAACTGGCCATGTCCATTCTGGCCCCAGGTCCACACCGTGCCGTCGTCGCGCAGGGCGACGCTGTGCCACTCGCCGCTCGCCACCTGAATCCAGGCCGGAGCGGTCGTCTCCGCCGACGCGCTCATCCCGTCGGGTGACCATAAAAAGGGGTATTTCCGACTCTTACCGCCAGTGTCTGCACCGACTTGACCAACCTGATTCGCACCCCAGGCATAGCCGTAAGGGCTGTCAATTCCAATCGCCAGGGAATTTTGACCGCTGCCAGCCAAGCCAGCGGCCCCTGCCCAGGCTGTTAATAAACATATAAAAATACCAAAGAGAATCAAAAAGGAAAGAGATAGATATCTTGCATAATAGGATTGATGCATCGGAGTATCCTCCTGAGGGAAAATCCATCATCAACGATTATTAAAACCTGACAAAGTCGGCGCAGGGGATCGCGCTTCAGCAGGTGCATCTTCCTGCGTCATTGAGGCGCGAGTGAGAAATTCAGCGCTGCAACGGTTCATACGCGCGGGCAAGGCGTCTTCTGGCGATGGCGGCAATACGCCGCGCCCCTGCACGATGAAGCGGTTTTTCTCCTCGGGATCGATGACGCTACAACGTCCGCTGAGCTGGCTAGTGGCATCCAGATAAGGGGGATTCAGCGTCGCCAAACTGCCGCTGATGTCGGTAGTGGGCGCATTGTTCTGCACCGTACCGTCATTGCCGCTGATGTCCGAGGAAGCGTTGAGGACATCATTTATTGTCGGAGCATCGTGCAGAAATGCCTCGGCATTCACCACAATGTTGCCGCCCTTGCCTTGTCTCGCCTGAGCGGTGACTTTACTGCCATCCAGCGCTACGGCATTGATGCTGTTGAGGGTGACATCCCCGCCTTGCGTGGTGGCGTCGCCGAATACGGAACTGCTGATTTCCGAGCCATTGAGCAATTTCAAGTGGTCGGCGTTGATCAGCAAATTGCCGCCGGTAGTAAATTCGGAGGTCGCGGAAATCCTGCCGCCATCGTCGATGGTTAAGGCCGGGGTGGTAACCGTCACATCGCCCGCGTTGCCCGCATCACGCGCCCCCACGAACAGGCCGGCCTCGTTGCCTGTGATGTTCACTGCGCGACCCGCCGTGATCGTCACCGAGCCTCCCTTTCCCGGCCCCTCAGTGAAGGCATCGATTTGTCCGCCATTGCGCAGAATGAGGGTATCGGCAACGGCCAGATGGATGTCTCCGCCGCTACCGGTGGAGTCGCAATAGGCGCTGCTGGTAATCCCGGTAAGCTGGCGGGAACCTCCGCCGCTACCGATGGAGTCGCAATAGGCGCTGCTGGTAATCCCGGTAAGCTGGCGGGAACCCTGCCCGTCCACTAGCAAGTTACCAGTGGCGATCGTGATCGTTCCAGCATTGCCTGCCCAGGTTCCGGCCAGAATTTGTCCAGCGTTCTGGAGCGTCAGCGTGTTGGCGATACTCAGATTTACATTACCGCCGTCACCGCTGGAGCCAGGATTAGCGCTGCTGGCGATCAGCCCTCTATTTACTCGCAGGTTATTTGCCGTAATCGCCACTGATCCAGCATCGCCCCCGGCAAACGTGCTGGCGAAAATTTGCCCCCCATCGCGGAGCGTCAGGGTGTCGGTCACGACAAGCGCCACATTTCCGGCATCGCCCGCGCTGCGGGTTACGCTCGCCATGTTGCTATTGGCTAAAAACAGGTTATCCGCGCTTAACCGCAACGACCCCGCTGCGCCTTCACCCAGGGTTTCGGTGGTCAACAGCGCGTTTTCCACCAAGCCCACGTTCCCGGAAATCGCAGCATCGATGCCCTGACCGGCTTGCGGGCCATGCGTATCGGCGAACACCCGGCCACCCTGGCTGAACCATTGTCCGCCGCGAATGAAGATCGCGCCGCCGCCTGCGCCGCTGGCGTCCAGATCGCCCAGGGCGACCTCGCCGAACGGTTCCCCCAAATCGATCGTCACCTTCTCCGCGTTGGGATCCCGCTCGATGATCAGCGTCCCCAACCGCGCAAAGCCGCGCATCGTCAAACCATGCGCCGTGGGAATAACTTCACCGGCGGAATTGACGGTCGCCACGTTCAACCGGCCCGCCGGAGCATAAACGGTGGCGTTGCTCAGAGCGATGTCGCCGCCAATGAGCGACAGCGTTTGCCCGTCGGGCGCTTGTAGAAAACTTCCCTGAATGGCGATAGTCCCCGGCGTATTCCCGAGAAAACCAAATGCTTCCACCGGCGCAACCGTGAGTAAGGTATTCGCGGGCATCTGGGCGTCAAATCGCCCGCCATCGCCCAGCCGCAAATAATCCGCGGTGCTGGCGTGAAAGGATCCCGATACATCCAAACGAGCATTTTCCCTAAACAGCACCCCCGCCGGATTGAGCAAATAAAGGTTCGCGCCGGGAATGGTCGAGCGCAGCATTCCATCAATCGTCGAGACTTGTCCACCAGTGACTCGGCTGATGATATTGCTCACCGAAGACGGGCCGCTGAAGGTTGCGGACTCGCCCTGGCGAATGGAAAACTGTCCGAAGCTATGGAACAGATTGCCGCCGTGTTGCTGCCCTAGATCGGCGGTAATGGCATAATCAGGCCCTGGCAAGGCCCCGGTCGGCCCCAGTGTCCCATCCAGAACAATTTGCGCTGAACTGCTGACGTTACTCAGCGCCATGATGATCGCCCATCCCCTTGTATAACGCATTATGTCCTTCCTTTTCATAATGGATCATTTATGATTATAGACACTAATTCCATTTGGTTGTCAATCAGATTGTCAGCGTCTAGTGCAGATTCGCTAGGGCGAGGACTGGTAACGCTTCGATCAGGCGTTCAAGTAGGGCGTTGACCATCGCTGGATGTGAACATAACCGTTTGTGACATGATCACCCCCTCCTTTGATGATCTTTCAGTTTTGGTTCTTCGAGAACTCTTGTGAAATCCGGCTCATTTGGGCAAGGTAAGCCCTCAAGCTCGCTGGAGATCGGTCGTATTGCTTTTTATATCAATGGGGTGTCGAGGTGGTCTCTTCCCGGCTCGACTGATTCCACAACAAGAACTCTCGAAGAACCTGAAAGCAATTGCAAATAGGAGCATATAATTTTAAAGTGTACTGAGGTTTCAACCATTATGAGTGAGCGAATATGCGCAAGAAAGAAAATACTAATCGTGAACAAGAAATTACTTTTAATCAGCAGGTTGTTTCTGAAGCCGTGGACATCTTTGAGAAAGATTTAGAAACATTTAAATTATCTGTTTCCAGAATGGATTCCGATACTTTGTCTTCATACAAGGTTGTTCTCGATCAAGAGATCGGAAAGCGGCGAGATCAAGAACTGGATAAAGTGATGGAATTCTTTAAGACACTGTCGTTTGATGATCAAAAGAGATTTTTGAATTCCGTACAATTATCTCTACCATCAAAAGAGAAGTTGGTGGCCTATGGTGAAGAAAAAAGAGAGAAGGAGAAAAATCCTTTTCGTATGTATCAGAGTTTCCCAAACGAGGAAAACCCTGAATATAAAATTGCGCCATTGGTCAATGTGGAGTTAAAGGATGTATTCACGGGTGGAAACCCGAATAACAAACCATGGTTGGCAAACCTCTCCAGAGAGGATAGATATGAAAAATATGGAACTATTAGGAAGCTGGAACAGGATATGGGTTTTCTGGACACGTTGATGGAAATTCCCAAGGCGGTCTTCAAGCAACAGGATAGCCATTGGGTGGATTGCTGTAAGTAGCCCTGTGGCAAAATTAGCGTTGACTCCTCCCCTTATGCATCCGCAGTCGAGGGGAGGTGGGATTATCCATGAAGATATATGAAATAATGCTGCTGGTACCGCTCCTTCATAGCGGCTTTGTTCATGCCCAGGAAAACTGGTGGGATAAATCAAAGGAAACCGCACGGGATATTTGGAATCAATCCAGACAAGTCGCTGGCTCTGCCATAAATTTCTTTGATACGGAAGAGCAAAATGAGCAATTTTCCAAAATATGGGACGAACTTAGGCCAAAACTGGATAAAGTCTCAGCTCTGGAAGAAGAACGTAAGGATTTACCAGAATCGTCGTTGATCCGCCGGGATAAGCAGTCCAATCAGGAGGACATCAACGAAATTCTGGATGAAGCGATTGACATTCTGGGAATATCCAATGCCCGTCAAATACGACAAGAAATAGATTCTCTGGAAAAACAAATCCAACAGGCCAGGGAACGAATCACCGGCTATCACCAGGAGCAAGTGAGCGCCCCGATTAAATCCAACTGGAAAGCGACGGTTGACGATTATGCCAAGAAGGTCGACGGAGAAAAACAACTCATTGAAAAGTATCAGCAGGAAATAGAACAGAAAAAGCAG
Source organism: Candidatus Competibacteraceae bacterium (assembly GCA_020444905.1). GTDB lineage: Bacteria > Pseudomonadota > Gammaproteobacteria > Competibacterales > Competibacteraceae > UBA2383. The sequence continues at coordinate 888 of JAGRHQ010000096.1, read as the reverse complement.
CGCTTTTTAACAGAGTTAAATCAGCTAGGATTGCAGGTCAGTAGGGAACAATTGGATTTGCTTTTAACGAGCGTGGTGGGTAACGATATAATTCAAAATACTATCGTTTACAGTAATGTAAGATTAGTCAGCCAGCAACTGATGGAACTGACCACGAAAACGGGCGAAGACCTGAATATCAGCAAACGCTATTATGGCATGTACACCGTTCTATTGAAAATATTGCTGCACATGCAAAATAGCTTTATTACCGAGATCGATCAGGTTTATCTACCCCGTATCGCCCAAATCAAGAATGAAACGGTAAAACTGATGGCTAACTCCAGGAATCTCCTGGACCAGGAAGCCGATGATAACCGGCGCAAACACTTAAAGGCGAATATTGAGGCGCAGGAACTGACCTTGAAGACCGCCGACTTGTATGGTCAACATCTTGGCGAACAACGTCGAAAAATGATAGTGGCGCGAGACAAGACGCAAATTGATTTACGTGTCGCCATGAATACTTACGACACGGTTAAGCTCAGTGGTGAACTGGTTAATCTGCTGCGCTCAAGCGCAAAATCTTTCGATGAGTTACTCAATATCCAGGCGCCTGATTTGTTGGTTTTTCAAAATTTGCAAATGAAGGAAGAATTTTCCGCCTTGACGACAAAGTTGAGAAATTAAGTAGTCTTTAACGGAAATAAGCCGATCAATCACATTTATGGATGCATACCTACTGAGAACCTGAAATCGACGGATGGCTGTTAATTTCCAATTGGCAGGTGATAAACCTCCGCCTTTAGGCGGACACGTCTTTAGCACGCCCCCTTTCAAGGGTTCAGCTTGAGCGGAGACCACGAATGAATCGAGAGCGTTATCGACACGGATCACATACCGTTACGG
>JAGRHQ010000095.1 GCA_020444905.1 Candidatus Competibacteraceae bacterium | reverse complement strand
CCACCAGCGCTTCCAAGGCCGACTGCAACTCGGGCTGGTGGATCGTCAGCTTCTTGCGCCCACCCCCCACCCGCCGAATAGGCTCCCCCGAGCGCTGGTGCTCCTTCGCCTGCCTGACCCCTTCCCGGTAGAGCGTGGTTCGGGCTAGCCCCGTCGCTTTCGCGACCAGACCTTGCCCACCATACCCCAAGGCTTCCGCTTCCGCCGCCGCCCACACCCGACGGCCCCGCTCGTCCAGCACCGGGGCAACCCGCACAAATTTCTTGCGGAGCGTTTCGATGATATCCTCAGCTTCCATGTCAACATCATCGCCCATTACCATAACTTGTTCCACTTATTTTTGGACAAGCCCTAAGGACTTTGGTCAGCGCCAGAGTAGTCTGGTCGTCCGGCAACTTGCTCAATAACTCTGAATGCTATGCTGGCGCGCCTTCTCATCATTGCATCTGTGCTGATCGGATTATATTTTTTGGTTCGCCGATTTCGCCGTTCGCTTTGGGGTCCGCGGTTAGGACGCATTGCGCTGGCTGTAGGGGGACTTGGCTTTCTGTTATTGCTGACTGTACGCGGTGGCGCGGAAATTGCCTTTCTGCTGCTTGCAGTGCTGGCCTCTTGGCTGAAGACCCGTTCTCCTTCCCTCTCTGCTCCATCGCAGGCAAGTTCATTGTCTCAGTCTGCCGTGACTACTCGCTTTCTGCTTATGACACTGGATCATGCGAGTGGAGTTATGGCTGGTCAAGTTAGGGAAGGCCGGTTTACGGGTTGTAGCCTGGCGGAACTGGCGCTGCCTGAATTGTTGGTGTTTTGGCGTGAGTGCCAAGTGGACCCGCAATCTGTTGCAGTCCTGGAAGCTTATCTGGACCGTCATGCTGAGCCTGGCTGGCGGGAGCGTTTGCAAGGTGATCGGCGCTCGCAGTCACCGGCAGATTCTATGGTAATGACCTTGACTGAAGCCTACCAGATTTTGGGCTTGTCACCGGGTGCCAGTCGGGTCGATATCCAGACTGCCTATCGGCGTTTGATCCAACGTTTGCACCCGGATCATGGGGGAACTGCTTATTTGGCGGTGCAACTGAACCGGGCCAGGGATTTACTGTTGGCTAATGAGCTTGACTAGGCGGTGCGTTGCTGTTGTGCTAGCTTTTGCCGCTTTTGATAGCATTCCCTGGTAAGAGCAACGTCTTTCAGGAACCAGTCTAGCTCGCTCATGAGCATGGCTTGAGGACCATCGACCAACGCTTTGGCGGGTTCAGGGTGGAAATCGACGAGCACCATGTTAGCTCCGGAGATGATGCCCTGTGCGGTGGCATGCATCAGGTCGAGTATTCCGTCGGGAGAATGCTCGCGGGAACCCACTGAGTGTGAGGGATCAATACAGACTGGCATTCGGGTGAGTCGCTTAATGACGGGGACTTGGCTGAAGTCGACTAGATTGCGGTGGGGGTCACTCATATTGGTTTTGACCCCGCGTAGGCAAAAAATGACCCGTGAGTTGCCTTCGCTGGCCAAGTACTCGGCGGCGTTCAGTGATTCGTTGAGGGTAATGCCGAATCCCCGTTTGAACAGTACTGGAAATTCTTGTTGGCGGCCAACGGCTTTGAGTAATTCAAAGTTCTGTGTGTTGCGAGTGCCGATCTGTAACATAACCCCGGTAGGTTGGCCGGTCTGCTCTAGGCATTTGTGAATCTCCTCGATATGGTCTTCGTGGGTGACCTCCATAGCGATGACCTTGATTCCGTACTGTCCGGCTAGCTCGAAGACATAAGGCAAGCAAGCTTGGCCGTGGCCCTGAAAGGAATAGGGGTTAGTTCTTGGTTTGTAAGCGCCCATGCGAGTGCAGGTTTGACCGTGTTCATGCAGGGCCTGGAGCATGGTTTTGACGTGTTCTGGGGTATCGACGGCGCATAGTCCAGCGAAGATATTTAGGTTGTCTTGACTGAACTGGATACCGTTGTATTCAAAGCCGCTGGTGCGTTGCTTATCCCGATGTCGCCCTAGGATGCGGTATTCCTCGGAGATTCGGATGACTCGTTCGACGCCTGGCAAAGCGTGGATGTCGTCCGCTGAAAGGCTTTTGGTGTCGCCAATGAGATAGATCTCAGTGAGGGTTTGCTGTGCGCCCTGGATTTTATGAACGCGGGTGGCAATACCGGGTAGCTGAGAGAGGTAATTGAAAGTTTGCTGGTATTCTTCGGAATGGTCGGTAATGCTGGGTTCTAAGATGATAATCATGATAATTTTGTTCCTGTATGAATTTGGCGTCTGGGGCTAGCGTCCATCTGGAATGAGGGTTTCCAGTCCAGCCATGTAAGGTTGGAGAACTCTAGGGATTTGGATATGCCCTCTTTCATCTTGGTAGTTTTCCATGATGGCGACTAAGGTTCGTCCTACGGCTAGTCCTGATCCGTTGAGGGTGTGAACCAGTTCGGGTTTGCCGGTGGCGGGATTGCGCCAGCGGGCTTGCATTCGCCGCGCCTGGAAGTCTTCGAAGTTGCTGCAGGAAGAAATTTCCCGATACCTTTGCTGGCCTGGGAGCCAGACCTCTAAATCGTAGGTTTTGGCGGAGGAAAATCCGATATCTCCTGTGCAGAGGGCAACAGTGCGATAGGGTAATTCGAGTTGTTGTAAAACATTTTCGGCGTGGTTAGTCAATTCTTCTAATGCATTGTAGGAGGTTTCGGGATGGACGATCTGTACTAGCTCGACTTTTTCGAACTGGTGTTGGCGAATCATGCCATGTACGTCCTTTCCGTAAGATCCCGCTTCGCTGCGGAAGCAAGGAGTGTGGGCAACCCAGCGGACTGGAAGTTTTTCGGCTTCGATAATGCGGTCGCGCATTAGGTTGGTTACGGGTACTTCGGCGGTTGGGATTAAATAGTAATTGAGGTTGCCGCTGAGCTTAAAGAGATCGGTTTCGAATTTAGGTAGTTGTCCGGTGCCGCGCAGACTGTCGGCGTTGACGAGATAAGGGGTATAGACTTCCTGATAGCCATGTTTCTGGGTGTGGAGATCTAGCATGAACTGGATGAGCGCGCGGTGGAGTCGGGCTAGTTGTCCGTGAATGACAGTGAAGCGGCTGCCAGCAAGTTTGGCCCCAGCATTAAAGTCTAAGCCGCCTTCTCCTCCAAGATCAACGTGATCGCGGGGTGTAAATGCGAAGTTGCGGGGCTGGCTCCAGCGACGGATTTCGAGGTTGTCGATATCGTTAGTGCCGGTTGGGGTGCTTTCGTGAGGGATGTTGGGGATGTTGAGTTGCAGGTTGAGTAGCTGTGTCTGTAGGATTTCAAGTTCGGTTTCGGTTTGTTTGAGCTGTTCTCCGAGTCCTGAGACTTCGTTAAGTAGCGGTTGGATGTCTTGTCCTTGCACTTTGGCTCTGCCGATGGCTTTTGAGCGGGTGTTGCGCTTGTTCTGGAGTTCCTGAGCGCGGACTTGCAGATTTTTCCGCTGTTTTTCCAGTGTATTGAAAAGTTGTGTGTTCAGATTGTAGCCGCGTCTGGCGAGTTTGAGGGTAGTTTGCTCCAGTTCGCTTCTGAGTAGTTTTGGGTCTAGCATTGGGGTGGAGAGCCTTTTGTTGTGAGATGATGGTGAAGTGGGATTTTTGATTGAGAAAGGGGATTATATCTGATTTTGGAATTGTGGATAACGAAAGAGATGATGATATAAAAAGAGATTATTTTTTAAGGGCGGCCTCGTTATTTATGAGACCGCCCTGGATAGTGAACCTACCCGTTCAGTTCAACACAGATCAGACATCCCGCGTCCACAGCGAAGCCATCGCTGGACCAGTGCCCACGCATAGCGATGCGCCGCCCGTGGTTTTGCCTTGCCGTTCCAGTTCGTAGTACAGGCTGACAACGATGCGCAGCCCCGTAGACCCGACCGGATGCCCCAATGCGATGCCAGAACCATTGAAATTGCAATTATCTGGAGTCAACGACATACCATGATCTTCTTTCAACATACGCCCAACGCCCAGCCATTGGGCGGCAAACGCTTCGTTAACTTCCCAGTAATCGATGTCTCCGAACTTCATGCCGGCCTGACTCAGGCATTTGGGAATCGCAGCTGCTGGCCCCAGCCCCATTACCGCCGGATCAACACCAGCATTGCAGATGCCAACTAACTTCATCAGCGGCTTGATACCCATAGCCTTGGCCTTGTCCAGTGACATGATGACCACCGCGCTGGCACCATCATTGATACTGGAAGCGTTAGCCGCAGTGACCACGCCATCTTTCTTGAAGGCGGGTTTCAGTTGAGCCATCTTTTCGAGACTGGCGTCAGGAATGAAGTTTTCATCCGTATCAAAGAAAGTGGAGCCTTTCCTGGACTTTAATTCCACCGGCACGATTTCACGCTTGAAGATGCCTTCCTTGGTCGCCGTGGTGCAGCGGGTATGACTGATCAGCGCTAATTCGTCGCATTCCTGCCGAGTGATACCGTATTTGACCGCAACATTCTCGGCAGTCATCGCCATATGGCCAGGCACCAGTTCGTCGAACAGGCCATCGTGGATCATGCTGTCCTCGATGTTGCCCTGCCCCATCCGGTACCCCATGCGGCCTTTGGGCAACAGGTAGGGGGCATTGGTCATGCTTTCCACGCCAACGGCCAAACCGATTTCAGTCTGACCCAGCATGATGTTATGACAGGCAATTTCCAGGGCGCGCATGCCAGAGGTACAGTTCTGGTTGACGGAAACGGCGCTGCTGCTGTGTGGCAGGCCGACCCGCATACTGACTTGGCGAGCGGGCAGAGAACCCTGCATGCCCATGTATAGCTGCCCCATGCAGATTTCTTCAATCTGGTCGGCGGGAACGCCAGACCGTTCGATCGCGCCTTTGGCGGCGGTAATGGCCAAGTCGCGGGCCGGTACATCTTTCAGAGAACCCATGAATTTGCCAATAGCGGTCCGGGCGGCGCTGACGATCACGACTTCTTTAAGAGCCATAGCTACTCCTCGTTTGCGTAGTAAGCGGGGTTGTATGTGAGTTGGATTCTGGCCAGTGCTGACCAGGTGCCAATGCTTCCTGCAGGTGCGTCCGCGCGAGAATCTGAATCACGTCGCGTCAGCAGACTTTGGAAAGTAAAGCCTATATTTGGTGGATGTCAATTATTCCTGTTTTGCTGTTTTCGATTGGCCTTGAGCTTGCACTATAATTTTGGGGTAATTTTATGATGATATAAGAGTAATATATAAAAATCTGTTTAAAAACTCCCGGCGAAATAGACGCCACCCGTCATCATCAAGCTATAAAATAGCTCTATGAATGAGGTGAAGAAGTCATAGGAACCCTGTTATGGTTTTTGTAACGGACATCGACAATGTGACTGCATCCGAAAGTCCTGTGATCATCGATTATGAAAGCTTCAGCGCCCTGACTGCGCCCCGCGCTCATCAGCTCTTGCGGCTGGCTCGCCTACTTTCAACAGAGCGTTCGCATACGACTCTGACCCGCCCACTCGTCGCCGATCTGCTGTCTCACGCGATCCAGATCGAGGAATTCCTCGATGCCTACGGAGCGCGCAATAACCGTCAATGGTCACGCTTCAGATCATTAACCGCCACGATCAAGCTGTTTGCCGATATCAGCTATAAACTGCTGCACATTCAACACTCCCTGCCCTCCTACCAGTTGCCTGCCATCCAACGCAACTTTACCGAGGTTACCTCGCAGACACTGGCGTTCACCTACGAAATCCTGGTCAGGGCATCCGTCCGCATTCTTACCAAAGCGGCGCATCTGAACCTGCCCACGCCGACTGATGATCTGAACAAGGAAAATTATCGGGAACCTCTGCCACCAGGCCGCCTGCCCCGTGATCGGGCTATGCGCCAGGTCAGCAGCACAGCGGAAACCGTGATTCATGTCGCCACCGCCTACCTAAATCTCGCTTCAGAAAGCCAGTTGCTGCACATTGTCGAGTGGGTAAAGCCCAGCCAGTACCCAAGTTGCTTTCCAGACCCGCTCAGCGAGGACAAGCTGCGCCACCTGCAATTACGGTTTCACAGTTTGCAGGCGCTTTACGATACTCATATTGCCGAAACAGAGGTTGAATCGCTGGATACCGACTTGCTCGTCCTGCGCGGCTACATCAGCATTGTCTTCCACCTGCTGGAAATCGCCACTCAGCTCATTCATCACTATGAACGCCACCTGAACGCTAAAACTGGCGACGCCTCCCTGCGCCGCAATCCGGTCGTTTCCACCCGCGCATTGCTTGCCATGCTGATGAATTACGCCATTGCTTATGCGGGCAAGTATTTGAGTGATGGACGCTGTCTTTGTCATGCTCTCCTCAAGCGCTATGCGGAAGTCGGTAAAGTCGAGGTTCCCGTTCCTTCCTATCGCGGTTTTCATGTCCGTCCCGCCACTCTGATCGCAAAGATTGCGCAGCATTATGGCAGTGCGATCACCATGGAACTGGATGAGCAATGCTACGACGCCAGTTCGCCAATGGACATCTTTCGGGCCAATGAGCGCATCAACGCCCGTAAACGCCGCTGGCTGGCTTTACAAATCGGCAATCTGTGGCTACCGACGATCGAACCCAGCGACCATCAAATTCGGGCTACGGTGCTGAATGTAGTGCTCAGGCTCGCTGAACAAGGCAAGATCATCATTTATCAACAACCGCTGCAGTTATCGGAAGACTTCACCCGTGAAGGTATTTTTCTGGAAAAGATCACGACTGAAATCGCCCGACTGATGGCAACCGGTCAGATTGACATCAAGACCGATATGAATATTACTTTTACAGGCGATAAGCGGGTATTAAGCGACCTGGAGCTGTTAGCCAATTGCGGCTATGGCGAGGACAAGTTCGGCAACAACATCACCCTGCCCCGGGAACTGGCCTACCTGCGCCGCTAGCGCTGATGAAGCGGCGTTCGTGAGCAGCGGAAATCTCCAGACAGGCGCATTCTCACGCCTGGCATAGTAAAATGGTTTTTTGAAGACTATTTTTCGACCGAATCCGTTCGGTTTTCATTGCACTTATCGAGGCCAATATTCTTATGAACAAACCCAGAAAAGTCGCCATCCTTACCGCGGGCGGTCTCGCCCCCTGTCTGAGTTCAGCCGTCGGCGGCCTTATCGAACGCTACACCGAGGTCGACCCCACCATCGACATCATCTGCTATCGCAGCGGTTACAAAGGACTCCTGCTGGGCGACTCTTACCAAGTCACCCCGGAAATTCGCGAAAAAGCCCGGCTGCTACACGGCTTTGGCGGCTCTCCCATCGGCAACAGCCGGGTCAAGCTCACCAATGTCAAGGACTGTGTAAAGCGCGGTTTGATCAAGGAAGGCGAGGACCCACAGAAAGTCGCTGCCGACCAACTCATTAAGGACAGCGTCGACGTGCTACACACCATTGGTGGCGACGACACCAATACCGCCGCCGCCGATCTTGCGGCCTTCTTGGCCAAACACGACTACGGCCTCACCGTTATCGGATTGCCCAAGACCGTCGACAACGACGTCTACCCGATCAAGCAATCGCTGGGCGCCTGGACCGCCGCTGAACAGGGGGCTCGCTACTTCAAAAACGTCGTTGCGGAGAACAACGCTAACCCACGCATGTTGATCGTTCACGAAGTCATGGGTCGCAACTGCGGCTGGCTCACCGCCGCCACCGCACTGGAATATCGCAAGATGCTCGATCACGCTGGATGGCTACCCGCCATTGGACTTGACCGCGCAGCCTTCGATATTCACGCTGTTTTCGTCCCCGAGATGGAAATCGACATCGCCGCCGAGGCCCAGCGCCTGCACGCTTTGATGGACAAGGTAGACGACATCAATATCTTTGTGTCGGAAGGCGCGGGCGTAGAGGCTATCGTAGCCGAACTACAGGCTCAGGGGCAGGAAGTCCCCCGCGACGCGTTCGGGCACATCAAGCTTGACGCCGTCAACCCCGGCAAATGGTTTGGCGAGCAATTCGCCCAGATGATCGGCTCGGAAAAAACCCTGATCCAGAAATCTGGCTATTTCGCGCGCGCTTCCGCGGCTAACAGTGAGGATCTGCGCCTGATCAAATCCTGCGTCGATATGGCGGTTGAATGCGCCATGCGCCGCGAACCCGGCGTGATCGGCCATGACGAAGATCGCAACGGCGTCTTGCGCGCTATCGAGTTCCCGCGCATCAAGGGCGGCAAACCCTTCGATATCGATACCCCCTGGTTCACCGAGATGCTGGCCGCCATTGGCCAACCAAAGGGCAAAAAAGTGGCGGTCAGCCACTAAGCGCCAAGGCACATTCAGCTTGACTTAACCATAGCCACCCTCCCCTGGTGGGAGGGTGGAAGAAGGGTTATCAGGCTGTTTCAGCTATCCGACCCGGGCGACTGGCGCCCATAACCGCTCCAGACAGGGCAGATTGTCGCCCAGCAATGGCCGCAGGTAGCTGTGAAAAGCATCGGCCACCTGATTGCTCTCGGTATTAATATACTCATCCGGCAAATGACGAGTCTTGGCCGCGATGTCCGCTAGACGCGCCAGTTCGTACTTCACCGCGTAGTCGCCCGTGCGCTTGATGACCACTGAGCCGTCTACATTATGCCGACAGGCGTAATGCGCGGCTTTCTCCCCGACCTCACGCGCCTCGCGGGCGTCGACGCTGGACACCACGCCGGGGAAAGAGCGTTGCAAATAACCGAAGGTATCCGCACGCACTCGCCGGATGCCCATTCGCTTTTGCACGATATCAGCTAATTCATCAGCCAGCGCCCCGCCGGACAACTGGATATTGCCATGCGCATCGGCCTCTGGTTGGCGGCCTGCCCTGGACATCAAGTCCACCGCCAATGGCGCTACCCTGCCCTCCTCATTCCGGGTCGCCCACACGCCTTCCGAAAGCGCCACAAGGCAGCGGCCATATTGCTTATACACCCGGTCGATATCGTCCAGATAGCGATCGATGGAAAACTGCCGCTCCGGCACATAGATTAAGTGCGGACCGTCATCGTCATGTTTACGGGCCAGAGCCGCCGCTGCTGTCAACCAGCCCGCATGACGCCCCATAATAACTGCGATGTAAACACCGGATAGCGCCCTAATATCAGCATTCACGCCACTAATCGCGCACGCCACAAAACGCGCGGCGGAGGGATAACCGGGACAGTGGTCCGTGATCGGCAAATCGTTATCGACCGTTTTGGGGATATGAATGGTTCGCAATTCGTAGCCTTCCTGGCCCGCTTGTTCATTCACAATGCGCACCGTGTCAGACGAATCATTGCCGCCGATGTAGAAAAAATAGCGAACGTCATGCTTCTTGAAAACATTGAAAATACGATGGCAATATTCCGCATCCGGCTTATCGCGGGTAGAGCCAAGCGCCGAGGACGGTGTTTGCGCGACCCGCTCCAGATTATGTGTGGTCGCCTCAGACAAGTTCACGAAGGTTTCATTGATGATGCCGCGCACTCCGTGCAGCGCGCCCCAGACATCGGTAATCTCGGGAAACTTCCGGGATTCCAGAACGGCCCCGACCAAGCTCTGATTGATCACTGCTGTAGGACCGCCCCCTTGGGCGATGACCACTTTTCCGCGCAGCCGACTCATTAAAATACACTCCCCAACACTGTGATTGGAATCGCCATTATTATTCAGAAACAGGTCTATTAAGCTATAGATAAGCCTTTGAGCGTCTGACTGGAACCCCGCAGACGCCCAATTTAAAATAACTAATTGCTCAAGCCTGAACCTTGGCGAAGGCGTCAATGACTTCCTGTGGGGCCTGGATCAACTCAATCAGCACGCCCTCACCGCACAATGGTGTCGCCTCGTTGCCTTTGGGATGCAGGAAGCAGACATCGTAACCCGCTGCACCCTTGCGGATACCGCCTGGGGTAAACCGCATCCCTTTGCTGGTCAGCCACTCCACCGCCGCCGCTAGATTATCGATCCACAAGCCAATGTGATTCAGTTGCGGCTCATGCACTTTGGGCGCTTTACTGGGATCGATCGGCTGCATCAGATCGACCTCAACCTTGAACGGGCCGGAACCGATGGCGGCGATATCCTCATCGACATTTTCCCGCTCGCTGCGGAAATTACCGGTCAGAGTCAAGCCGAGGGTGTCAATCCACAGCCGGCTCAGCTTGCTCTTGTCCAAACCGCCGATGGCGATCTGCTGGATGCCCAGCACTTTAAAGGGTCTATCGGACACAAAAACCTCCTGAAATTGATAGTTGGCGTCGTTATCTTCCCTCTCCCCCTGAGAATAAGACGAGGAGTGAGGAGCGATCACCCTTTGAGTATGTCATTCAACCCGCCGATTGCAACCCAGGGTTGTGCGCGTGTGCGCGGTCGCCATCATCCACAGGCATTCAGGTCATCTTCGGTTATACTTTTCGATTATCGCTCAACCAACGTGTTTCGATCCCACTGGAGGATGTGCATGTCAAACCCACAAACAGCGGATCTACCCGCTCCCACCTTCGACGAGTTTGCCCCCACGCCTTACGAGGAATGGCGAAAAGTCGTTGATAAATTTCTCAAAGGCGCGCCGTTCGAGAAGCGGCTGGTGACCAAAACCTACGAAAACATCGACCTGCAGCCCATGTACCGGCAGGAGGATATTTCCGGTCTGCCGCAAATTGACAGCCTGCCCGGCTTCGCCCCCTACGTCCGGGGCGCCAGTCCGCTGGGCTATGTCAGCGGGAGCTGGGATGTCGCTCAGGAAATCCCCTGCGCCACTCCAGCGGCGTTCAACGCTGCGGTGCGTGCTGACCTGGAACGGGGCCAGAATGCGGTCAATCTGGTGCTGGATCATCCGACCTTGCATGCGGTGGACGCGGATCAGGCACCGGCTGAGGAGATAGGCAAGGACGGTTTGTCCATTTCCAGCCTTGCCGATCTGGCTCAGGCGCTGGCTGGCGTCGATCTGGAAGCCACGCCGATTTATATTCAGGCCAACACCAGCGCCCTGAGCTTTACCGCGCTGCTGGCGGCGCTGGTTCAACAACAGGGCAAGTCGCTGGCCAAGTTGCGCGGCGCAATCGGCATGGACCCGCTGGGTCACCTGGCCTGCCACGGTCATCTGCCCCGTGATCTGGACGGCGTGTATGACGCCATGGCGCAACTGGCGGGCTGGGCCAAGGCGAACGCGCCGCAACTGCAAACCATTACGGTGCAGGGTCATCCCTACCATAACGGCGGCGCCAGCGCGACTCAGGAACTGGCCTTTACCCTAGCGACGGCGGTTGAGTATTTGCGGGCCATGCAGGCACGTGGTCTGAGCATGGATGACGCCGCGCCGCGCATCCGCTTCGCGTTCTCTATCGGTTCCAATTTCTTCATGGAAATCGCCCGGCTGCGGGCGGCGCGGCTGTTGTGGGCCAAGATTGTTCAGGCGTTTGGCGGTAACGCCGAGTCGCAGAAAATGCGCATTCACGCCCGCACTTCAGCCTGGAACCAGTCGATTTACGACCCGCACGTTAATCTGCTGCGCGGCACGACCGAAGCCTTCTCGGCGATCGTCGGCGGTTGCGACAGTCTGCATATTTCGCCCTTTGACGAGCTGGTGCGCGCGCCGGATGACTTCTCGCGGCGCGTGGCCCGCAACACGCATACCGTGCTGCGTGAGGAAACCCACATCACCAAGACCGTCGATCCGGCAGGCGGCTCCTGGTATGTCGAAACGCTGACCGACGCAGTTGCTCGCCAAACTTGGGCGATTTTCCAGGAGGTCGAGAAACAGGGCGGCATGGCCAAGGCGCTGGAAGCCGGTTGGCCGCAAGGACAGGTCGCAGACACCGCCGCCAAGCGGGCCGCCAATCTGGCCAAGCGCAAAGATATCTTCGTCGGGACCAATATGTACCCGAATCTCAAGGAAACCCAGTTGGAAGCGCCCAAGCTTGACGCAGCGGCGATTCAGGCTGAACGGGCGGCAGCGTTAAGCCAGTTCCGTGGGGCGGCGGACACCGGACGGAAGCAAGCGGCGCTGGGGCAAATCGCGCAGAGCGGCGACAAGGTGGTGGCGGCGATTCAGGCGGCGCTGGCCGGCGCAACGTTGGGAGAAATCGCCCAAGCGACCCGCGCCGACGCCAAGCCCGGTCCCACACTGACCCCGGTGTGCGCCCAGCGCGGCGCGTTGCCGTTTGAACGGCTGCGGGAAGCGGCGGATGCTTACGTCGCTCGCGCTGGCCAGCGTCCCCAGGTGTTCCTGGCGGTGATGGGGCCGCTGACTCAGCACAAGGCCCGCGCCGATTTCGCGACGGCCTTCCTGGGCGTCGGCGGTTTTGAAACCATTTACCCCGCCGGATTCAGCACACCGGATGAAGCGGCGGATGCGGCGCTGGCCTCGGGCGCGGCGGCAGTGGTGATCTGCTCCACCGACCCAACCTATCCCGACATCGTCCCGTCCCTGGCGCAGAAACTCAAACAAACCAAGCCCGGTCTGACCGTGATGCTGGCCGGCTATCCGGCGGATCATGTCGAATCTTTCAAGGCCGCTGGCGTTGATGACTTCATTCACCTGAACGCCAACTGCCTGGCGCTGTTGACCATGTTGCAAAAGAAAATGGGGGTTGCCCAATGAGCCAAACACCGGATTTCACGTCTATGGCCTATGGCCTGGACTTCCCCAAGCCGAGCTTTGCCGAGTGGAAAGCGATGGTGGAGAAAACCACCGGCAAGACGGTGGAGCAATGGGTGTCCGCGACGATGGAGCAGATCGACGTCAACCCGCTCTACACGCGGAACGACATTCAGGATCTGAAACACCTGGGCTACGTGGCCGGGGTGCCGCCGTTCCTGCGCGGTCCCTACCCAGCGATGTACGTCACGCAACCGTGGACGGTGCGCCAGTACGCCGGGTTCTCCACCGCTGAAGAGTCCAACGCTTTCTACCGCCGCAACCTGGCCGCCGGGCAGAAAGGCTTGTCGATTGCGTTCGACCTGGCCACCCATCGCGGCTATGACTCAGATCATCCGCGCGTAGTGGGCGATGTGGGCAAGGCCGGGGTGGCGATTGACTCGATTCTCGATATGGAAGTGTTATTCAGCGGCATCCCGCTGGATCAGATGTCGGTGTCGATGACCATGAACGGTGCGGTGTTGCCGGTCATGGCGTTTTATATCGTCTCCGCCGAGGAACAAGGCGTTCCCCATGACAAGCTCACCGGCACCATTCAGAACGACATTCTGAAAGAGTACATGGTGCGCAACACCTACATTTACCCGCCCGACCCGTCGATCCGCATCATCG
>JAGRHQ010000094.1 GCA_020444905.1 Candidatus Competibacteraceae bacterium | reverse complement strand
TGGATCAACTGTACTGACATCGTAACTGACCAGCACCATCATAGCGTTATTCCTCACTTCCAAAGAAATGGTGGATAAGCATCGAGATCGCCACGCAGATGACGCGCCATTAACTGAGCCTGCAATACAGGCAAAAGACCAATGGGAGCCTTTTCTTCCAGAAAAACATGTTTCACCTCCTCGCGCTTGCGCTCCTGATAGGCGGTCAGCACCGTCTTGCGAGACGCATCCGACAACAATACTGCGCCATTATCCATCTGCGTGAAGTCACGTTCGCTTACCTGGCGGCGATTAATCATGGACAGCGCTAGCCGATCGCCAAGCAGCGGCCTGAATTCTTCAGCAAGGTCCAACGCCAGACTGGGCCGCCCCGGACGGTCACGATGCAGAAATCCCACCGCAGGGTCCAAGCCAACGGTCTCCAGAGAGGATCGGCAATCGTGAATCAGCAGGGTGTACAGAAAGGACAACAGCGCATTGACAGCATCGCGTGGTGGCCGCCGATTGCGATGCGTAAATTGGAACGATGGTGAATTGTTACGCACCAGCGTATTGAACACGCCGAAATAGGTTTGAGCTGCCTCACCTTCCAGCCCTCGCAGATTATCGACCCGGCTCTCGCGCAACAAATCCCGTGCGATTCGTCCAAGCCGTTGTTGCGCAGCGCTCAAGGCTTCAGTTTCCGAACCATCGAGTTTTTCGCCATGATCGCGCAAGCCACGATTCAGAACCGCACGTTGATTATAAATCTTGCCTACCAGCAGACCTCTAACGATCAAGCCACAGCGTTCACCATCATCGCTGCGCCGGTATTGCTCACGGCGCAGCAGCACATTACCCGACACCGGGCCTTCGACTCGCGCCAGAAACCGACCGTTTGGACTGAGAAAACTGATGGTGATGCCTTGTTCAGCACAAAAGCCCATCAATGGCGGCGAGACCAGGACACGCCCAAAACAAACCAAACTTTCCAGCATGTGTACCGGCAATCGGGCGCGTTCCTGGTTATCAACCTGCATGACGATATTAGCGCCATCCTTGTGAAGCCAGGCGCCTTCGGTCGTCACGTAAAGAGTATTCAATTGTCGACGCATGGCTTTACTCCTTGAGTTGGCGTTCAAGCCATTCGATCACGGTTCTTCGTTTGCCCATGCTGCGCGGTTGACAGAGTTCGTTCAGCGAACAGGCATCACAACGCCTGGGTTCATAATCGGCGGTCGGCGTTTGGCCTTCCTCAATCATCCGGCGGATGCGCTGAACCGTTTCGATGGTCAAAGTCCGTAAACCCGTATCGAAAGCCACGATTCGACGCCGGCGGGTTTTGCCATAAAAAAGCGCGCCCTCCGAAATCCGGGTATCCAGCATCTCCTCCAAACAAAGCGCCTGGGCGCACAACTGGACTTCATCAGCCCGGTGCTGTTTGGGTTTTCCGCGCTTGTATTCAACCGGATAAGGATGAAGTCCATCGAGAGTTTCACGAAATTCCACGACATCGGCTATGCCGGTCATTCCAAGCGCCCGGTTGATCAATGGCATAGCGGTTGCCGTGCGGACGCTGTGACGCATTTCCGTCCCCGGTTCATCGGCGCGATCATGGATTAACCGGCCTTCAGCGGTATAACGATTCTCGGCCCACAGGCGCTCGACATGGATCAACGCACATTGGCGCGGACAGTAAAGATAGTGCTGGAGTGCGGATAGCGGGATCAGTTCATCGTCTTCCATGATCAACCTTCCCGGCCTACAACCGTTCCTCGATCGTGATGCCCTCCGGCAGGTTTTCCCGGTCGACGCTGACCTGGTAATCACGAAAACTACGAGCGGGCGTATCCTGTTCGCCAGCGACCCGCTGAACCTGTACGCGCTCAAACAGGGTATGCGCCGGCGCGTTGCCCATTGGATGATCATGGCGGAATACGATCAGCTTGCGCGCGGACATTTCACCGCGCGCCGCGGAACGATCATGCTCGAACATATTGATGAGCGACCGCCACAGCAGATCGAGGTCATCCTCGGAGAAACCGGTGCGTTCGGCCAGTTTGGCCGAGATGAAGCCATGTACGCGGTACAGGCCATAAGGAATAATGTGCTTACGCCCCATGGTGCGCTCCTTCTCCAGATCCCTCTCGTTCGTTACCGCCATGCGAGTTATTGATATTTCAAGTGGAATGACTGGATCAATGGAAGAGGCAAAAGCGATTTGAATAGGGCCGCGCACTTGCCCACAGTTGACCTCGGTCGTCATGACCGCGCCAAAAGCCCGGACATCAAAGAAATTGGCGCACATCCAGCGGGTCAATTCATTCGCCTTGGCTTTGTCTTTAGGCGGCTTACTTTTGGGTTCAGGTTCTATCGAGAGGGCTTTGTACGCTTCGCGGTGTTGCTCATTGAGGACCGACTTTTCCTGTATGTAAATGGCGTAGCCTGGCGTAGCTTCTTTTTCCAGACTGACGTAATTGCGAATTTTGCGCTTCAGGCAGACATCGGTAACCAGCCCCTGGTTGGTTTCCGGGTCCAGGCGCGGCAAATTCCCGGCATCTGGATCGCCATTGGGGTTGCCATTGACAACATCAAACAGATAGACAAACTCGTAACGATGGGCGATAGCGCTCATTCCTCTGCTCCTTGTTGCGTTTCTGAATCCTCACCCGCTGAATCCTCACCCGGACGGGTAAACCGGGAATTTGACTGATGGTAATAGCCGATGGCGAAACGGCCTTGGTCTTCGATTTTCAGGTTGCGAGGAAGGCTGTTCACGTCTAGCCCGGCGATAATCTCACGCATATCCCGTTCTATAGCGCCAGCAATACGTTCTTCTTTCTGATCACCTTTCCGTAATTTGGATAGGTGATTGTTGAAATTGCGTAATAAAGTCGGAAATACATAGGCAGGCGTAGCAGAAAATGAGCCATAGTAGCGATCTCTTATCGTAGCTCTTATTTCCTTGCCCAGCGCGGCCTGCTGGGCATTTTCCAGTACAGCGAATAAGCGTCCCAGTCGATAACCAGGATTGATAGATTCTTTATCAAGACTCACAGGTATCTCCTCTTCAATGCCCTTAACCCCTTTGCGCCGATCACGCGCAAGGACGGATTTGCAAAGCGCGACACGCAGACCGGATATTTCACCATCAGCCCGCATGCGCATGATGACGTTTGCCAGCAAAGTGCGCGGATAGCGGCTGCCGGTGAGAATGGAGCGGGTTACTTCACCCGCTAGCAAAGGCGAAATATTTTTTTCTACGTTGGGTTCTGGCAGCGATTTAGCAAGGGTCTTTTCGTCCGCTAGCGCGGGCGGGGTGCTTTTCTTCTTGTGTAGAGCCGCAGTAGCGTACAGTAGCCGCTGGATGGCGGGTGGCGTTTTCCACGGCAAGGGTTCCAGCAGAAGATCGGCGTAGTGTTCCGCCAAGCGTTTGGCGAAGACTTCCAGGGGTCCCGTTTGCCAAAAGCGAATCGACAGCCGCGATGGATTGGGTGACGACAGACCCAGTACGAAAAAGCGGGTTTCTTCATCGAGTTCAGGGCGAAGTTCCCGAAGCGGTCGGCCTTGGGCGATCCCTTCCAGCACCGTGCGCACTCGGGCCGCTTCCTGTGCATCGGTCGGGGGATCAGCAAGTGCGGCAAATAAATCCTCGGCTTGCGCGGCGCTCCCGGAATCCCTGGCCAACGCCCAGAATACGACGCTGGCGTCGCCGATTTCCAATCGTTGCCGATTATGCTTATCGCGGCGCAGAAGATGGTTGAGTACGGTAGTGTAGGCGAAAGCAGCCTGTACAGAAACGGGAGCATTAGCTCCGGTGTCATTTTCTTTTTTCTTATCACGCAGTTTTTTGAGAGCACCATGATAAGATAAGTATGCGTCATCATTGAAAGAAACAATTGACGAACCGAAGCTCTGGGCGTCTTTTACCCCTTTAATGGGTGGGTGCAAGCGAGCCAAAGGCATGCGTTCACCGGTAATCAGGCAATTCCCTTCACTGGCATCGGTGCCTGCTAACATCCGAGCAAGAGCTGCTCGTGCGGCGGGTCGTTGGTGCAGGTATCCGCTCTCTCCATCCAAGCGGAATATCATATTGCTATCCAGCATTTCCTTGGTAAACGGCGATTCCTGAAACTGCGCATCCGACCAATGATCCAGAAAAATCAGTAACGCTTGCATTCCCTTGTCTGTCTCACTAGCAAGCATTTGTTGGTGAAGGTCTTTGAAAGCCCGGTGTTCCAAAGGCGTTCTTTTTTTCGCTTTATCATCGGTTTTAGCAGTGACGCCCAAAACATAGCTGGTCTTGTCCCAAAACGGACACGTCGCGATGTTGACCGATCTTTTCGGGGATTGCGGTACGGCCAGCCTTCTGGGAACAGGCTTTTTGCCAGAAGTATCACGAATATCTTGAACATCCACCAGTTGTCCGTCCCTGGATAGAACCAGCACATAACTGATCTGCTCTTCGCTATAACCGAACAGTGGAACCTGCTGTTCCTCAACCAAACGCTGGTAGTAATCATGGAGGGCGGTCAGAATCATCCCTTGACCTCCTCAGCGGCAAAAGGCGGCACGTCAATGACGCCATCGACCATGCAGGCGCGAAAGAACTTTGGCGTCATGTCATTCGCGAAATCAATGTCATGTAGCATCCAACCCAAGTCGCACCGCTTACCGGCCAGCGCGGCATCGACTGTCGGCATGGCGTCATCCGCTTCCACCAATGAAAACGCCGCCGGGAACTCCCGCACCCCCAGACACGGCGTATGAAAGCACTGTCCCTTGCGAGCGCGACGGTTGAAGATGTCCAGGTGCTTGCCGGAGTTGTCGGTTTCATCGGCATGTCGGGTCAACTCGAAATGCGCCTCGATGACATAGCCTACATCGCGCAATACAGTCGCCGCCCGTTGTTGTCGATCCTCTTCGATCAGAGAGACCAATCCATCCACGCGCCCCGCTTTTATTGCCTTTGCGACCGAAGCCGCCGACAATTTAGCGCCGACTTCATTGCGGCGGATCGACTCAAAACGGATCGGTTTCAGCACATGAATGCGGTCGACGACCCAGCCAATAGCCGGTTTCCAATGGATCGCTTCCAGAATCCCCCGCGCTGCGGATGGGGTCATCACATCGTAGGATACCCGCTCTACTTTCATTTCTGGACGAGTGAAGCAGGCCCGTTCACCCCAGACGTGTAATCGAACGCCATAGGTCATTCGCCTCTCCTTTTCATAATGCAATCCTCATCTACCAGGATGGATAGCTTCTGACTGATCACCAATTCAGGTGTTCAGCTTTGATGAACGCTGGATTATCCCAGTATAGACCGGAATATTCATTGTACAGATCGGGATTCACCAAAATCATAAACTGTTCGGCAAATCGCTCAGGCGCTACAGGTTGAATAGCGCCCGATCCATACAGGGCTGCAAACCCCTGACGCGGCGTTTGCACGATGTAAGGCTGCAAGCAGCGCGCAATACCGCCGATATGGTCGGCATATTTCAGCGCATCCAGCATATCTTGCGCTTCCTGATCAAAGGGAATGATCACCGGCTGTTGCACACCCTCAATCATCCGAAAATCACGCGCGACACTCTCGAACGGTAGCCCGTCAATGCCCCCATCCTGGAAGCGCTTGAGCACGGCGTACTTGTCCAGTTCAGAATCCCGGCCATCTCGTTGCCAGTAGAGCAACCGGAAATAAAGATCAATCGCTTCCAACGCCAAAGGATCAGCAGGATGCTGGCGTAACACTTCACGGCTGACCTGGGCAAACTGCGCCAACTCCGGGGGCGGCGCCCAGTCCGGGGCGGAAAAAATGAGCACTTCGCTTGCCTCTGGCGACCGGTGTCCCTCACGATTGCAGCGCCCAGCCGCTTGGGCGATAGAGTCCAGGCCCGCCTCGGCGCGCAGGACGCGAGGAAAATCCACATCGACGCCCGCCTCGATGAGTGAGGTGGCGATTAACCGGCAGGGTTCGCCGTTTTTAAGTCGTTGACGTACATCGGCTAAAATCTGGCTGCGATGCCTGGCGCACATTAAGGTCGTCAGATGACGCGCACCCGGTTGATCATGGATCAGTTCAAACAGCGTTCTCGCGTGTTGGCGGTTGTTGACAATACACAAGATTTGTTGATTTGCTGTTAGCTCATCGGCCAGCGCAGTATCATTCGTCTCTCCAACATGACGAACGTTGAATCGTTTCAAGCTGGCGTAAAGCCGCTGTGGCTCTGGCGCTAATTCACGCACATTGCGCAAGCCGCCGGTAAAACTTTTGCCGGGGCTATCGGTTTCTTGCAAAGCCGGTTGGGTCGCAGTGCAAAGTACGACGCTGGATCGATAATTCAGCGTCAACTCATCCAGGGCGGCAACGCAAGGACGCAACAGCTTGAGCGTTAGGGTCTGGGCTTCGTCCAGAATCACAACGCTGTTGGCAATATGGTGCAGCTTGCGACAGCGCGCCGGTCGGTCGGCAAACAGACTCTCGAAAAATTGAACCGCTGTGGTAACGATTATCGGCGCATCCCAGTTTTCCATGGCCAGTTTCAGCTTTTCACGCGATTCCCAGCTTTTCCGTCGATGATCCCGATCTTGTCGCTGTTCGTCGACGAAAGCACTGTGGTGTTCGAGTACGGCCTGTTCGCCGAACTTGCCCAATGCTGCGCGAAATACCGCCGCGTTCTGTTCAACGATGCTGGTAAAGGGGATGGCGTAGATGATGCGCTCTTGGCCATGTCGCAGGGCGTGGTCAAGCGCGAACGCCAGCGACGTCAGAGTTTTGCCGCCGCCCGTCGGCACGGTCAGCGAGAATAATCCGGGAGGTAAAACCGCCTGCTGACATACATGACTAAGGATTTCCGCGCGCAATCGGTTAACGTCCGAGTCAGCCTTGAATCCGCTTAGAAAAGCATCCAACGGTTTCCGTAATTCGGCCAGGGTCGGCAATCCGCCACGGTCGATCCGCCACCCTTCAACTTTGGCGTAGAACGCCTCGGTATCCAGAAAATCCGCATCGACCAGACAGGAGAACAACATGCGAGTGAAGAACGCCAATTGGAAAATCGTTCGATCCTTACGGGGACTCTTCAGCCGTGGTGAATTCAGGCTGGCAGGTAGTTCAATCTCTTCCCGCCATGCTGGAAGCAGATTGGGAATGCTCGCCGCCAGTCGTTCCTTCAAGGCGCTGCGTTCGCCCGGATCGCGTCCGTTGGCCAAACCGGCATGATGCCCGGCGATGCAGTACGCTAACACACGCCCCAAGTGCGGCCTGAAGCGCTCGACGGCGACTTTAGCGCCTGCCGTGGAATGATCCACGCGGCCATAATCACCGGCCAAGCGTCCCTGGAACTCGTTTGTATATTTGCCAAGATCATGCAGTAATCCGGCAACCAGCCCCATGTCTTGAGCGGCAAAGCGTTCCGCAAAATTCGCAGTAAGCCGCCCGACGGCGTTGAGATGATCGCTGAGTAACTGCCAATCGTCTTGATTCATCGAATCTGTTGAATGTGCGTAGAACATGAATACCTCACATAATTTTTGAAAGCTGACAAACCCGGCAAAATCGCCATAATGGCTTTTCAAATCCCAGTTTTGGAGAGCGCCGCATGAGCAAACTGATTATTTTCGACACGACCCTGCGCGATGGCGAGCAAAGTCCGGGCGCGTCGATGACCAAGGAAGAGAAAGTCCGCATCGCCAAGATGCTGGAGCGCATGAAGGTCGATGTCATCGAAGCCGGATTTCCCATCGCCAGTCCCGGCGACTTTGAAGCAGTGCGGGCCGTTGCCCGCGCCGTCAGGGATAGCACGGTCTGCGGTCTGGCGCGCGCGTCTGACGTGGATATCGACCGGGCTGGCGAGGCATTGAAAGAGGCGGCCCGTTGTCGCGTTCACACCTTCATCGCCACCTCGCCGATTCACATGAAAATGAAGTTGCGGCTGGAGCCGGATCAGGTGCTGGAGCGCGCGGTCGAAGCGGTGCGCCGCGCCCGGCGCTGGACGGATGACGTGGAGTTCTCCGCCGAGGACGCAGGCCGTTCGGAACTGGATTTTCTGTGCCGGATCACCGAAGCGGTGATCGACGCCGGCGCGCGCACCATCAATATTCCCGACACAGTGGGCTACAACGTCCCCGAGCAGTTCGCCCACACTATCCGCAGTCTGATCGAGCGGGTGCCGAACGCCGATAAAGCGATTTTCTCCGTGCATTGCCACAACGACTTGGGGCTGGCGGTAGCTAATTCGCTGGCGGCGGTCATGGCTGGGGCGCGGCAGGTGGAATGCACCATCAACGGTCTGGGCGAGCGTGCGGGCAACGCCTCGCTGGAAGAAATCGTTATGGCCGTGCGCACCCGGCGCGATGTGTTTAACTTGGAGACCGGCATCGATGCCACGCAAATCGTGCCAGCCTCACGCCTAGTGGCCAACATCACCGGCTTCCCGGTGCAGCCCAACAAAGCCATCGTCGGGGCTAACGCTTTCGCCCACGAGTCCGGCATCCACCAGGACGGCGTGCTTAAACACCGCGAAACCTATGAAATCATGCGCGCCGAGGATGTCGGCTGGAGCGCCAACCGCATGGTCATGGGCAAGCATTCAGGCCGCAACGCCTTCCGCACCCGGCTGGAGGAGTTGGGTGCTAGTTTCGCCACGGAAGAAGAACTCAATGCTGCTTTTGCCCGCTTCAAGGAACTGGCCGACAAGAAGCATGAGGTGTATGACGAAGACTTGCAGGCATTAGTGACCGATGCCTATTTGAGTGCGGAAAACGAGCGGGTGAAGCTGCTTTATCTGCGGGTTTGTTCCGAAACCGGCGAAACGCCCAAAGCGCAAGTGACGTTGTCTGTGGATGGTGAAGAGCGCCGCGCGACCGCCGAGGGTGGCGGCCCGGTCGATGCATCATTCAAAGCGATTGAGAGCATTTTGCAAACCGGTACGGATTTGCTGCTGTACTCAGTCAACAACATCACCAGCGGCACCGATTCACAGGGCGAGGTGACTGTGCGGGTCTCCAAGCAGGGACGGATTCTGAACGGCCAGGGCGCGGATACCGATATCGTGATCGCTTCGGCGAAAGCTTATGTGAATGTGCTGAATAAGGTTTTGCAACCGAGCGAACGCGCGCATCCACAATTGTTGTAATGGCTGTAATGACTGATAAACGCCTCTACCTGGAAGCCCTGGACATTCCGTTGTGGCTGCCGCGAGCCAACCACCCCGGCGCTGCGCGCCACTCCTCCTTGACCAAGGAGGGGAGTTCAGAAAATGAACTTCTTCGCCCGATGGAGGAGGGCTTGAAGGCGCAGGCATCCGATGCCCCTCACCCTGTGGGAGAAGGATTGGGGGTGAGGGCGGAGACGGGCGGAGGAAACCCGGAATTGCCTCCTCCCGATGACTGGAATCCACCGATAGACGACAATTGGGAGCCGGTTTTTGAACTGGACGCCGACGATATCCCGGATGCGCCTCCTGTAATGAGCCGCGAGGCGCGCATCGCTCGGATGGACTGGGAGGAGTTGATCACCGAAACCCGCCAATGCACCGCCTGTGAATTATGCGGAACCCGCACGCAAGTCGTATTCGGCGTCGGTGATCGTCAAGCCGAATGGTTGGTGATTGGCGAAGCGCCGGGGGCCGATGAAGACCGGCAGGGCGAACCCTTCGTCGGACGGGCCGGCAAGCTGCTGAATCCAATGTTGCTGGCGATTGGCCTGAAACGCGAGCAGGTTTATATCGCGAATATTTTGAAATGCCGCCCGCCAGATAACCGCGAACCGACGCCGATGGAAGCGGCGAAATGCCGCCCGTTCTTGCAGCGGCAAATCGAACTAATTCGACCCCGCATTATTCTGGCGGTGGGGCGGGTCGCGGCGCAAAACCTGCTGGAAACCGACACGCAAATCGGCAAATTACGCGGTCGCGTCCATCGCTTTGGGCCGACGCGCATTCCCGTAGTGGTCACCTACCACCCGGCTTACTTGTTGCGCTCACCCCGCG
Organism: Candidatus Competibacteraceae bacterium; assembly: GCA_020444905.1. GTDB lineage: Bacteria > Pseudomonadota > Gammaproteobacteria > Competibacterales > Competibacteraceae > UBA2383. The sequence continues at coordinate 3,655 of JAGRHQ010000094.1, read as the reverse complement.
AAAAACGCAAAGCTTGGGATGATCTGCGTTTAGCCCGTCGCACTCTGGCGGCTGAACCGCCTGCTCCAACCAGAAAGTTTGCCGATTTATGAGCGCATTACCCAGGATCGCACCGCGAGAACAGGCCAGCGTCAACCAGTTCCGCAAGATGCTCTACGCTGATTTGCGGGAAATTCTCGCGATTGAACGACGGGCTTATGACTTTTGTTGGACGGAAACCGTTTTCCGCGACTGCATCCGGGCTGACTATCACTGCCGGGTACTGGAAGTACCGCACAGCTTCATTCAAGCCTACGGGGTCATGTCGACTGCCGCCAACGAAGCACATATCTTCAATGTGTGTGTGCGCCCGGAATTGCAGGGTCGCGGCTTGGCGCGGCGGATGCTCGATCATCTGCTGGAACGGGCGCACGCTGTGCAAACACAGACCGTTTTCCTGGAAGTCCGCGCTTCCAACACCCCTGCGCTACACCTCTACCAGTCAGCGGGCTTCTGCGAAATTGGCGTTCGGCATGGCTACTACCCTGCCGCCAAAGATCGGGAAGACGCCATCGTAATGGCCAGGGAGCTCTGACGGATCCTCTGCCATTTATTCATAACTTATTGAATTAATTAACTTAATTACATGCTTATATATAAACATCAAGTGTGAATTTATTAGGCTGAGGGGAACCCTCGCCTGTAAGCGGGCGAGGGGGTGGAGAGCGGGATTCAGGAAGGGAGATGACCGACCGCCAGATTATCGATCAGCCGCGCTCGACCGAGCCAGGCGGCGGCGAAAATCCGTAAATCAACCGCCATATCTTCGGGAGCAGGCCGTTGCAGGGTCTCAGCGTGACGGATTTCAAAATAATCGGGGCGGAAGCCCGCTGCCCTGAGTTGCGCCCTGGCATCCTCCTCCAAAATCGCAACATCCCGCTCGCCCTGTCGCCAGCGCTCCGCTGTGGTCTGCAACATGGCGTACAGGGTGGGAGCAACCGCCCGCTGTTCGGCGGACAGGTAGCCATTGCGCGAACTCATCGCCAAGCCATCCTCTTCCCGCACGGTAGGCACGCCCACAATCTGAATCGGTATGTTCAGGTCAGCGGTCATCCGGCGGATGACCATCAGTTGCTGCCAGTCCTTTTCGCCAAATACCGCGATGTCCGGTTGCACCATATTGAAAAGCTTGGTAACGACTGTGGCGACGCCCCCAAAATGAACGGGGCGGCTGGCTCCGCACAGTACGGTGGTGAATCCCGGCACGATCACCTGAGTCATGTCCTCCAAAGGGCGCGGATAAATGTCGGCCAGGTCCGGGGCGAACAGCAGGTCCAGTCGAGCTTCCGCCAACTGGCGGCTGTCCTCGTCCAGGGTGCGCGGATAACCCGCGTAATCCTCATTCGGCCCAAACTGCATCGGGTTAACAAAGATGCTGGCGACGGTGCGCGGCGCACATTGCCGCGCCCGTTCCACCAAGCGGATATGCCCGCGATGCAGATTGCCCATGGTAGGCGCGAAGGCGACTTCTTCGCCGGAGCGCCGCCAGGCGGCGACCTGGGTGCGCAGTTCGGTCAGGGTATGCACAGTCCGCATGAAAAGCGCTCCTCAACAATCAGGCAATGCAGTGCTCGGGGCTGGGAAATTCGCCGGTTTTGACCGTGCGCACATAGGTTTCCACCGCCGTTTGCAAGCTGTCGCAGCCGGTCAGAAAGTTCTTGGAGAACCGGGGGCGATGGCCTTGGGTGATGCCCAGCATGTCATAGCTGACGAGCACCTGGGCATCGCAATGCGGGCCAGCGCCGATGCCGATCAGCGGAATCGCCAGCGCCTCGGTCAACCGCGCCGCCAGTTCCGCCGGGATGCATTCCACCAGCGCCACGTCCGCGCCAGCATCCTGCAAGGCCAGCGCTTCGTCGATCATTTGCCGGGCGGCGGCTTCCTCGCGACCCTGCACCTTGTAACCGCCCAGTTTGTGGATTGACTGCGGCAACAAACCCAGATGGGCACAGACCGGGATACCGTTGCGGCTGAGTTGGCGCACGGTGTCCGCCAGCCAGCCGCCGCCTTCCAGCTTGACCATCTGCGCGCCGCCTTCCTGCATCAACCGGGCTGCGCTGTACACGGCTTGTTCGACCGTGGGGTAGCTGGCAAAGGGCATGTCCGCCATGACCAAGGCGGTCTGACAGCCTCGCGCCACCAGGCGGGTATGATAGATCATATCTTCCAGCGTCACTGGCACCGTGGTGCGCTGCCCCTGAATGACCATGCCCAGCGAATCGCCGACCAGGATAACCTCCACGCCCGCCGTCTCCAACAACGCCGCGAAACTGGCGTCGTAGGCAGTCAGCACCGCGAATTTTTCCCCGTCGCGCTTCATCTTTGCCAGGGTCGTGACCGTAATCGGCTTGCGAGTCGATGCGTCTTTGTACATGGCGTACTCTACATGGAGCCATCCGAAATGACGAATGGAGTCAGGATGGCGGGTTTAAGTAAGGTTTCATTGGAAGTGGCTTTGGCGGCGTTATCGTAACCGGTTCGTTTGCAATGTCCAGACGCACGATGCTTTGAGACGGACAATTTCTGAGTAGCATCGTCAACTTTCCCTGTCCGATGATCGTCAAATCAGGCGCAATGTCATACAAGGGATACAAAACGAAGGCGCGTTGATGCAGGCGAGGATGCGGTAAGGTCAGTCGGGGATCGTTGCGGGTGATGGAACCGTAAAGTAGCAGATCCAGATCCAGGGTGCGCGGCCCCCAGCGTTCAGCGCGGATTCTTCCCTGGGCGTTTTCCAGCGCCTGGAGCGCGGCCAGCAAGGCATCCGGGGTCAACGTGGTTTCCAGGGCGGCGACGGCGTTGAGGTAGTCGGGTTGACCCGATGGCCCGCCGACCGGGGCGGTGCGGTACCAGGGCGAACACACCGTCAACCGGCTGACGGGGAGGGTGGCCAACCCCTGAAGCGCGCGTCGAACCTGGTGCGCTGGGTCGTGCAGATTGCTGCCAATGCCGATGTAGGCCCGTACCGACGGCATAGAGGTACAAACTCTTCGCAGCGTGGGGCCAGTCAGGCGTCGGACCCTGGCGGAGGCGCCGATTGATCCTGTCCGACTGATCGGGACTTGCGGCGGCGGCGCGGTTTACCCTTTTTCGCCGGGGCGCGAGTCGCAGGTTGCGTGGCCTGGATTCGTTCAGCCTCGCTCATTCCCAGAAACCGGGTCCACCAGTCAGCCAGTTCCGCCGCCTGTTCATCGGCGTCGGCGCGCAACGTCAGAAAATCATAGGCCGCTCGGAAACGAGGGTGGGTGACCAATCGCAGCGGTCGCTTCCCGGTAACTTGCGTCAGTCGCGGTTGCAACTCCCAGATTTCCCGCATCGGCAGGCTATAGCGGCGCGGCAGGGCGACCCGCCGGCTCTGCTCGCGGGTCACGATGTCGGCGACTTCCTGAAGAATATCGTGATCGCCCAGTCCATCAGCTTGCAGACGGCGCATCTGCTCGCGCATCGGCTCCCAGAGCAATGCGGCGAACAGGAACGCCGGATTCACTGGCTTATCGTCCGCCAGTCGCTGATCCGTATTCGCCAGGGCGCGGATCAGCAGGGTTTTCGGATAATGCTGCTGCTGGTGGCCCAGGCAACGCTCGGTGGCCGGAAACAGCCACCCAAACAGCCGGTA
>JAGRHQ010000093.1 GCA_020444905.1 Candidatus Competibacteraceae bacterium | reverse complement strand
CAGGGCTTCGGCGTCCCAGTCCAGTTGGGACAGATTGAACAAACCGGTGGCCGAGGCAATGGAATAGTCGACCACATAGCGTTTGAACAGTCGGAAGAACACATACTCCTTGATGCCGATGAAGCGCGCGGCGCGGGCGAACACCTCCGATTGTTCGCGCCGCAGCCAGACCAGTTTGGCGAGCGGTGACATGGGATGAATCGGCGTGCCGGTGCGTTGATAAATCGCCAATCCGCCCCAATCGTGTTGGATGCGCTCGGCCCAGTCGGTTGCCCGGCTGTCGGCCCAGGTGAGACTGCGCGTGAGCGGCCGACCGTCCGCGTCCACTGCAATTACGCTGTGCATGGCGGCGCTGAAGGCGACGCACGTCACGTCGCCGGGCGGAACGCCGGCCTGGCGCACGGCCGCCTGGATGGCGGTCAACACGGCCCGGTAAATTTCCTCCGGGTCCTGTTCTGCCGCCGCTGGGGTGGGCGTCAGCAGCGGATACTCGACCGCGTGATGGGCAACGACCCGTCCGGCGGTGCTGAAGGCCACCGCCTTGGTGCTGGTGGTGCCGATATCAACGCCGATGACAACAGCGGTTTTGTCGGTCATTTGAGTACCTCCGGGAACTGTCTGTCAGCCGATGAACAGGCCGATGGAGAAGACCACCGCGAAACCGACCAGGGCGATGAGGGTTTCCATCACCGTCCAGGAGCGCAGCGTGTCCTTCACGTCCAAGCCGAAATAGCGGTTGACCAGCCAAAAGCCGGAGTCGTTGACATGGGACAGGATGGTCGCGCCAGCGGCAATGGCGATCACCAGCAGGCCCAGGACGGGACCTTGCAGGTGCAGGGTCGCGACCAGGGGCGTGATCAGGCCCGCTGCCGTGATCATGGCCACCGTCGCCGAACCCTGCGCCACCCGCACCAGGGACGCAATCACGAAGGCCAGCACGATCGGCGGTAATGGCGAGCCAGCCATCATGTCGCCCAGCACCTTACCCACGCCGGAATCGATCAGGATCTGCTTGAAGACGCCGCCGGCACCGGTCACCAGAATGATGATGCCCGCCGGCTCCAGCGCCTTGGTGGCGATGTTCTGCACCTCGTCGCGGGTCAAGCCGCGGCGAGTGCCGAGCAGGGTGAACGCGAGCAGGGTGGCGATCAGCAGGGCGACGAAGGGATGACCCAGGAAGCCGAGCACCGTCCGGATCGCATCATCCTTCGGCAACAGGACGTTGGTGACGGTGTTGACCAGAATCAACACCAGCGGCACCAGGATAATACCCGCCACGGTTAGAAACGACGGCAATTCCCGATCCGGATCTTTAGGGGTCAATTGCATGTAATCGGGCACCCCGACATGGATGCGTTGGGCGATCCAGCGTCCGAATAGAGGACCCGCGACGATCATGGCGGGGATACCCGCGAGCGCGCCGAACAGGATCACCCAACCCAAATCAGCGCCCAGCAGGTTGGCCACCGCGATGGGACCGGGCGTCGGCGGCACGAAGCTGTGGGTCACCGCCAGACCGGCCAACAGCGGGATGCCATAGTACAGCAGCGAGCGTCCGGTTTTCTGCGCCAATCCGTAAACCAAGGGGACCAGAATAATGAAGCCGACATCGAAAAACACCGGAATGGCAACCAAAAAGCCGGTCAGGCCCAGCGACCATTGCGCCTTGTCCTCGCCGAAGCGCTGAAGCAGGGTCTGCGCCAACCGTTCGGCCCCGCCAGACACCTCCAGCATCTGGCCGAACATGGCGCCCAGTCCAACCACAACCGCAACAAACCCGAGCGTGCTGCCCATACCTTTTTGAATGGACTCGATGACGCCGGTCAGTGGCATGCCGGCGGTGACGCCCACCAGCAAGCTGGCCAACAACAAAGCGACAAAGGCGTGCAACTTGACCTTCATTACCAGGAATAATAAGAAAAAAATTCCGGCGACTGCCGTAAGAATTAATCCGCTGTCGGACATGACGGGACTCCTTGATGGATGTTGTACTGTTGTTTGACTGTAGGGGTTACCGCCGCTTCGATGAACACCACGAAGAAACAACGACCCCGGAATTAATGTAGTATAATTACAATCAATGATCAAGTAGTAATTTTACAATAAATATAAATAAACAACGTTTTATTTTTGACGCCCCTGCCCCCTTGTCTGGTATTATTACTACATAATAAGCGTCTATCTTTGTATTAAAGATAACAAATAGCCATGGGCTGCTACCGAATATTGGATATTTTATGAATAATTTCAAAAAATTTGAGAATGACGTTGCTCACTCGCCGGCGTCGGCGCTTCAGGAACCGCCGTCCATTCCACTGCTGACGCAAATCGACGCCGCGCGCGCGCGGCTGAGCAAGGCAGAACAGCGCGTCGCCGACTACGTACTCGGCCATGCCGAAGACATCATGAACCAGTCGATCGCGGCGCTGGCGGGAAATATCGGCGTGAGCCAGCCGACGGTGGCGCGGTTCTGCCTGGCCCTGGGCTTCAGCGGTTTCAAGGAATTCAAGCTGCGCTTGGTGCAAAGTCTGGCCGGAGGCGTGCCGTTCGTGCATCGCGATGTCGGCGTGGGCGATCCGGCGTCTGCGCTGGTGGCCAAGGTGCTGGATCGCACCATCTCGGCCTTGATGCGGGTGCGCAACGAACTGGACGCAACGGCGTTGGATCAGGCCATTCACCTGTTAGCGAATGCGCGGACCATCGAGTTTTATGGTGCCGGCAATTCCGGCATCATCGCGGCCGACGCTCAGCACAAGTTCTTCCGCTTGGGTGTGCCGACGGTGGCCTACTCGGATGCGCATATTTATGGCATGGCCGCCACCCTGCTCCAGTCCGGCGACGTGGTGATGGCGATCTCCAACACCGGGCGCACTCGCGATGTGTTGCGCAGCGTCGAATCGGCGTTGCAGGCGGGCGCCCAGGTGGTCGCGATCACTGCCAGCAGTTCGCCGCTGGCCCGTTTAAGCACGGTGGCGCTGTGCGCTGATGTCGAGGAGGACCCGGACATCTATTCGCCGATGACCTCGCGGATTGCCCATCTGGCGATCATCGATGTGCTGGCGGTGGGGGTGGCGCTCAGCCGGAGACCGGAACTGCTGGCGCAGTTGGAAAAAGCTAAACAGAGTCTACGGGAGCGGCGTGTGCCCCGTCATAAAGCAGGCGTGCCGAGAAACGATGAAACGACGGACGCGGGAACCCGGACCCACTCGCGTTCGAACCCGTAAAACGGAAGACTATGCCAGGCAAGCCGCTACGAAATCCGGTCGTTCGGCGTAGCCGGCCAGAAAAGTTTCGAGGCGATCCGGTGGTGCGGGCGCAGCGAACGCAACCCCCAGCGCCGCGCGATGGATGCCGGTGGACGTCACCAGCAGCGTATCCAGGCCGGCTTGTCGAGCGCCGGGGATATCCGTCACCATCGAATCGCCGATGAACAGCACCCGTTGCGCGCCCTCTGCCTGAAGCCGCGCTCGACCGTGCGCGAATATCGCCGGATCGGGCATTGCCAAACCAATGCACCGTTCCGCCGGCCTCGGCGAAACGCTGCGCCAGCATGCCCGCTCCCAACAACACGCGTCCGCCGAACACCAATTCCCGGTCGGGATTGGCGCACAGCAGCGGTTTATCGAGTGCCGTCAGTAACGGCTTCATCCGGTCCGTCAGCTCAGCGGGCGGAAAACTGCCGGTCGCGAGGATTAATGCCGCCTTTTCGAGTGGGGCGGTGAAACGAGCGGTGACCGCCTCAGGCCAGCCGTTCCTCTCGGGAATCTCCCCGACGACATGGATGGTCCCTTCGGCGAATGGGCCACACGGATCGGTCAGGGCGTCCATCGCCCACTGTCCTGAAGTGGTTATACCCGCATAAAGGTCGCGGGCCATGGCGAGATGGGCGAGCAGCACTGCCGTGGCGTCGATCGTGCGTGAGGCATTGCTAAGAAACCATACCGGTTTCCGTTCTGCGCGCCGCCGGGCTAGCCAGGCTAATCCGCCGGGAAACGCCTGAGCGCCATCCATCACGACGCCCCACAGGTCGAGCAGAAAACCGTCATACTCACAGCATAGCCGTTCCAAAGCCTCGTCAATGATCACCCGATCCGTTTTCGTCCTCACGGTTATCCTCCCCACCGTTCGATGAACGGACTGAATCGTGAACGGCGCTCTGGCCTCCAAGGCAAAGGCGAGAATCCCATCGTGGGTATTGCGGTCCACCCCCTCGAAAGGAACAATATTAAGAATAGATAATACTTTCTCGTGAGTCATAAGTTCTCAATAACTTGTTGAAGTTGTTCAAATTCGCCTATTCGACAAGTTATTTCCACAGGAGAAAAAAACCAATTATTCTTCAAAAAGTTATATGTTATTCAAACCCATGCTGCATGAGAACTTGTGACTCTCGAGATCTTTACATCTATCACGAGAAAATTTATATGAGGAGACACTTCGATCACCCGTCATCCGGCGCTCGCTTTAAAAAGGAAGCCCGGTCGGCGGCGGTCGGAATATGTTCAGCCAATCGCTGATACAATTCCTGCGGCGTATTCGCTTTACCAGCAATCTGCTTGATCAGTAACTTGGCGATGGGCCCCAGATACACCGCCAGATCGCGCCGGACGCTTTCCAGAAAGTCCTGATCAAACGGCCCCATCGAGGCGCTGACCTGACTGCCCATCATGGATGAACCAGGGCCAGTGGTAGCCGCGCCGGTCATCGTGCCGCCAATAATCCCACGCATCCGGCGTTGAAACAACAAGCGCTCCTGTTCGCCAGGTATCGCTTCAGCCAGCTTTTCCGCCAACTCCTTCGGACTGCCGACCTGTTGTGCGGTTTTGCGGACCAGCAAGCGCGCGACTGGACCCAGGATTTCAACCAGCAAGCGCTCGGCTTGAGCCAATAGGGTTGCATCCCAGCCTGGCAACACCTGGGACAGTTGCGAGGGCGACTCCGGTGCGCGCACTGGCTCCACCCGTATAACTGTGGAGCCATCAGCAGCAATTTCGCGCTCCACCAACCGCAACTTCTCCAGCGCCCGGATAAATTCATCGGCATCCTGAAATCGTGCATCAGGGAATTTTGCCAGCGCCTTGTCAAACAAGGCGTCCAGCTCTGGCGGTAATCGAGAATTGAGCCGCGTGGCTTGCTGCGGCGATTCATTCAAGACCTGATACATGAGTTCGCCAGCGCCGCGCCCTGGAAACGGTCGAACCCCGGTCAACAGCTCAAACAGCACCACGCCGGTAGCGTATAGATCAACGCGCCGGTCCGCCTCTTGGCCGCTGAACTGCTCGGGCGCCATGTAACCGGGGGTGCCTACCGCCATACCGACTTGGGTCAGGCTGCCCGACATCTCCAGCCGGGCAATGCCAAAATCCGTGACTTTGACCATGCCGTCGGCCAGAAGAATGATATTGCCGGGCTTGATATCGCGATGCACCACGCCTTGGGCATGGGCATGACCCAACGCCCGCAGCACCTGGAGGATGATCGCCACAGTGTTGTGTAAGGGCATAGGCTGGCGATTTTTGAGATAATCGCGCAACTCCCGACCCTGCACGTATTCCATCACAATGTAAGGCGCGCCTGCTTCCTCGCCGTATTCAAACACGGTAACGATATTCGGATGCAGGCAACGGCCTGCGGCGCGCACTTCGCGGCGAAACCGTTCCAGCCAGTCAGCGCCATCCTCGCCGCCTAGCAAACGGCGGTGGATGGTCTTGATTGCAACTTGACGATCAATGGCCGCATCATGTCCCAGATAAACCATCCCCATAGCGCCGCGACCCAGCAAGCCTATCACGCGATAACGGCCTACGCACGGCGGCAGTGCGCCGCTGATCTCGCCGCTCTCGCTCATGCTTCACCCATTCACTCACCCAGCATTTTCAAGGCGCTCTCCAAGCTCAGACGCATCCGGTGGAAGGATTGGGAGAGCGAGGAAATTTCATCCGAACCAGCTTTGATATACTCTGGAACATCAGCTTTACCTAAGCTGACTTCGCTGGCGATCATCGACATTTTTTTAACCGGACGGATGACCACAAAGTGCAGCATGATGTTAAGAAGTACGAGTAGCAACAGGAATACCCCACTGAGCAGAATCATGAATGTCATGAAAGTCTGCTGAGCGCGCGCCAGTGGCACCGACATGGGCACCGTGACGATTTGCGCGCCAATGATTTCATTCATTTTCCAGCCAAAACCGTTGTTAGCTCCATACATGGCGGTCATGGTTGCAGGAGCGTCTTCGACCCGACCATGACAGACCAGGCAATTCTCATTGTAAATGCCCAAGGGTCGAGCCAGATTCAGCATTCGTCCGGTCGGAGTATCCCGCTCAACACTCAATTCCTTGCGATCGGCATTATTGCGGAACTCATGAATGATGTCCGCCTCCCAGTCGGTAGCCCGGTCGTTAGGATTCGTGGGATTCAGCGCTGCTTCCTTGTAGGTGTATTCGGGGAATTTAGCGCGCAGCGCGTTAAAGCTTTGCGTTGCCGCAAAGGCAGCCACACTCTCCGGGCGAAATTCACGCTTCATCTGCAAGGTCAAAAGCGGCTGGATACGCTGAGCTGTATAAGCGCGGGCGCCTAACGCGCTCTCCATCATGATTCGGCCATTTTGCAGCACCTCCTCGCGGGCATTCTGCTTGAGAATCTGGTCGGACAGATAAGCCGCCAGCGCCAAACCAATCACGAAGGCCAATAGCAGCACCAAATTGAACTTCATGCGCAGACCCATGGACACACTCCTCGAAGTAGCAATAATTCGGTGGTATATACTTAACCAGTTGGTTGACAGCCTTGCGTAAAACTTTCATGCGCTTTAGTGAATCCGACTAGACTGAACTGAATCGGGAATGACTGGGTGACTGGCCAGTTCGGCCAGAAGCGCAAATGAACGGTGACTTTCTGGCCGCCTCGGAATTGTTCGATCAGCTTGGGTACATCCTGATCGAAAACCAGAGTCATCTTTTTATGGATAATTTGATCGCTGTAAACCGGCGGTTCAGTATCTACCTCCAGGTGCAAGTCGTTGAACGAGGCATCCAGTTCCGACTCCGTAATGACTTGCAGACTGGCGCCATCCACAGCCAGGTAGACCGGCGTTGAATCATAACCGTCCGAAGTCGTCAAGGTTTCGCTAATCAGCAGACAGCGCGACTGGCGAGTGACCGGGTCACGGTGCAGGGTTGCAGTCCAGGCCGATGCCGCCTGAACCGGCGTCAATGCTAAACTGCCGGCGAGTCCAGCGATCAATGCCAATCCCCGCCAAGGATGAGCGATCAAATTGCGCAAGGCGTCGGCGCATGGGTGGGTCAATATCATATTAACCTTCCATTTCAATGGTTTTTAAATTCAATCATTGTCAATGATAGTTCATCATCAATAGTCTTTTCGACATTTTCAGTAAGCTGCATGACTACATGCAGCCAAATTTTTATGGGTTCTGAAAAAAAGGCCACCATCCGCGAATGATGACCTTTAACCAATGACCAAAATGGTCGTTTGCCTTTCGTTTTTAACCTTTCGCCGCCTTAAGGGATTCCTCGATCCAACCATCAAAGGTTTCCTGATGGCCCTTGATCCAGGCGTCGGTATGACGTTCGATGTCGGCCATGCTCTTTTCGCCGTCACGCATCCGCAGATTTTGCGCACTGATGTCGTTGGCGCTGATTTCCATGATGGAGAACAGCTTGGCGGCGGCTGGATTTTCCTGCGCAAACTTGAGGTTGGCGATAATGCGCTGGTTGTTGGCCTGAAAGCCGTAGTTCTGGCCATTGGGCAAGGTCGTATCCACATCCTTGCGCTCGCCAGGCAATGAAGAGAAAGGAACCTGTAGCCAGACTACATCTTTGCCGGGGACCATGACGCCCGAAACCCAATAGGGGGTCCAAGTGTAATACAGTACCGGTTTGCCCCGCTTGAAGCGGGTAATGGTGTCCGCGATGATAGCGGAATAGCTACCCTGGTTATGGGTAACGGTCTTGCGCAGGCCGAACGCGTCCAGTTGATGCTCAATCACCTTTTCGCAACCCCAGCCTGGGTTGCAGCCCGCCAGATCCGCCTTGCCGTCGCCATTGGCGTCGAATAACTCGGCCAGCTTCGGATCCTTAAGTTGATCGATATGGGTGATTTTATATTTATCGGCGGTTTTCTTATCAATCAGGTAGCCTTGCAGCGCGCCCGGCGAGTAAACGCCTTCCCGGTAAATCTTGGCGGCGCCGCCCGCCTTCTCGTAAAAATCGACGTGTAACGGATCCCAGTGATCCGCCAGGAACGTGCCGTCGCCGTTAGCGATCGCGACATGGGCGGTCGCGTATTCGACTTCCTTGATCGGTTTAACGTCATAGCCTAATCGCCCCAAGGCTTTCATAACCAACAAGGTCTGAAAAGTTTCCTCGGCAATCGAACTCTTCAAGGGTTGAACGGTAACGCCCTTTCCAGGCAAATCCGCCGCCTGAATGCCAGTGGACCACAGACAAAATGTTAGCAAGGCGGCAAAAAATGTTTTAAGGCCCATCCATCGAGCGATGAGATAGTTCATGCGTCTCTCCTTCTTTGCGAAGCAGGATTGAGGATGGGGCGCAGCAGCGCCCCGGCGGGGGTGACGCGTTTCCGCGCCGTCAATGACGGCCCAACAACCGATAAACGAGACCGGCTGGACCTTGTTGATACCAGTGACGAGCTTCTCGGTGGCGGGTATCCGCGCCAAACGATTGGGTCAATCGGTCAAGAATGATGGCAAGCAGCACAATGCCCACGCCGCCAACCGTCGCCAGGCCCATATCCAGGCGACCGATCCCGCGCAACACCATCTGGCCCAAACCGCCCACAGCGATCATCGAGGCGATCACCACCATGGACAGCGCTAGCATCAGGGTTTGATTGACGCCCGCCATGATGTTAGGCATGGCCAGGGGTATCTGGACCTTGAACAGCAGTTGTCGCGGACTGGCACCGAACGCCAGAGCCGCTTCCACCAGATCAGCGGGAACCTGGCGGATGCCCAGGTTAGTGAGGCGAATCAGCGGCGGTAGCGCAAAGATGATGGTGACCACAACGCCTGGCACGTTGCCAATACCGAACAGCATAACGATAGGCACCAGGTAGACGAACGCTGGCGTCGTTTGCATGGCGTCCAGAATCGGACGCACAACCGCCAAGGCTCGATCATTGCGCGCCAGCCAGATACCCAGCGGCAATCCGACCAGCGTGCAGAAGAACACCGAGGTTAATACTAGCGCCAAGGTCACCATCGCCTCGTCCCAGGCACCGATCATCCCGATAACGACCAACGAAATCAGCGCACCAACCGCCAGCCGGCGCCCCACCATTTGCCAGGCCAGTAATACGAAGATCAAAATGACCAGCAGCGCGGGCATGGCCTGCAAAGCCGATTCAATTGAGGTCAGAATCGCGTCGATAGGCCAGCGGATCGCCTGGAAGACCGGGCGAAAGTTGTTCACTAACCAGTCCAGGCCCTGATCGACCCAGGTATTTAACGGAATCAGGGTTTCCTGAAAGGGATGGACCCAATCGAATGTAGCAGAGTCCGTAGGAGCGGATGCCGCCGTCAGCCAATCGGTGTCCGCAGACGCGGATGGAGAGGCGAGTTCGCCGCCGCCCCAGGGATTGGTTGCTGGCGCTTCGCTGGCGGTTCCCGCGGCGGGCGCTGCGGGAGATGTCGACTCGGCTGGAGTCGCCCAAGGGTTGTCAGTGCTCATACAAATTCCTCCTCACCGTTCAGCGCCAAGAGCAGATTGGCCTTGGTAATCACCCCGATATAGCGTTGGTTTTTATCAACTACTGGCACGCCGCAGGGCGCCTGCGCGACAGGGGCTAACAATTCATTGAGCGGCTTATCGTTTGGGATAAGAGGGATATCGGGCAGGAATGCCTCCTTGAGCAGAACGCCTTCGTCGTTGCCCGCCGCGCGCAGGGAATCAGCAGACACCACGCCATGAAACACCCGATCGGTTCCGACCACGTAACCGAAGTCTTCAAAACGCGAGGCGATTTGTTTCAGGGCAGCGCGGACGCCAGTGCCTTCGCGATCAATCAACGTTGCGTGTTCGGTGCGCGCGACATCGTGAGCGGTCAATATCTTGGACGCATCAACGCCCCGGAAGAATGAGCTGACGTAATCATCGGCAGGGTTGCGCAGAATTTCTTCCGGCGTTCCCACCTGCACCACGCGCCCACCCTCCATAATGGCGATACGATCGCCAATGCGCATGGCCTCATCCAGGTCATGGGAAATAAACACGATGGTTCGTTTCTGCTGGGTTTGAAGATCCAGTAATTGATCTTGCATTTCCGAGCGGATCAGCGGATCGAGCGCGGAGAAGGCTTCGTCCATCAACAGAACGTCAGGATCGTTCGCCAGCGCCCGCGCTAATCCGACCCGCTGTTTCATACCGCCTGAGAGCTCGTCTGGATAACTATAGGCGTAGGCTTTTAAACCCACCTGATCGAGGGCCTCCAGAGCGCGTTCGTAACGGGTTGCGCGCGGCACCGCTGACAGTTCCAACCCAAACGAGGCGTTGTCGATAATGTTGAGGTGAGGCATCAGCGCGAAAGACTGGAACACCATGCTCATCTTGCGCCGTCGGAGGTTACGCAACCCTTCCTCGGGCAGAACGGCGATGTCCTCGCCATCCACCAGAATCTGTCCGGCAGTCGGTTCAATGAGTCGATTGAGCAGGCGCACCAGTGTGGATTTGCCAGAACCCGACAGGCCCATGATGACGAAGATTTCGCCTTCACGGATATCGAAGCTGGCGTTCATCACGCCAACGCTCTGGCCGGTTTGTTCGAAGATTTTCGCCTTATCCATGCCCTGTTCAAGCAGTGGCAAGGCGATTTTGGGATTATCTCCAAAAATCTTGTAGAGGTTTTTGATCGCGATTTTGACGTTCATCGGCGGGATTCAGGTAGCGGTTGCGCTGAACTCGATTTTTGCTCATGACAATGCATAGATTGTCAGCGACGCTTCCAAGGCATCCTCGAAAATGGTCTAAAGAAAACAGCGTAACCTGATGGCTTATCGGCGCCCGGTCGATTCGGTCAAACCGGATCAGTAGGGCGGTTCAATGATCTTCCGATCAACACCAGGATTTGGCTAAACCCTGAATTAGTAACTTTTTAATTACAACTTATATCTTTTAGTTTTACAACGCTCGGGTGAATTATGCAAACGGATTTTGCCGAAATTTTGCTGGATATGATTTTATATTTATGATTAAAAAAGGATAAAAAAATCCATAACCCTTTATAAATAATGGATGGCGTTCATATTGGCTTGGGCGATCAATGATCAGCAAGAGCAATCTCGGGCAGTGGTCGTCCAATTTATCGAAACCTCTAAGGTTCGACGAGATGCAAACCCATCATGAATTTCATCCATTGTTCAGCTAATATAACCCACAAATCATTGGGATTTTGTTCCGTCTCTTGCGAGACGAATGTGCTGATCCAATACCCCGGAGAGAATCATCATGAAGAAATCGAATGCCCTTTTGTTGACGGTCACGCTGGGATGCGCCCTCCTGTCAGCGCCGGTGCTGGCGGCTGAGTCGAAGGACAGCGATAAGACCAGGGAAGAAGTCAAAACGGTGCTTAATCAGCATGATGAGGCCATGAATAAGCATGATCTCAAGGCGTTAATGATGCTCTATGCCGATAGCCCTGGTATTGTGCTTATGGGCACTGGGCCTGGCGAGTTCTGGAAAGGCAAGGCGGCGATTGAGGAGGCTTACAAACAGTTTTTCCAGGATTTCAAGCCCGGAACTTTTAAGCATACATGCCCGGAAACGTCCAGCGGCCACGATGGTAATGTAGCTTGGTTGATCGCTTCCTGTAACATGCAAGATGTGACTCCAGATGGAGAAAACCGCGAATATGCACTGAACGTGTCGAGTGTGCTCAAAAAGGAAAAAGACGGCTGGAAATTCCAAGCCCTGCACTTTTCCAATCTGACCAGCGGCGATATGCCGCCGCCCGAAGAAGAAATGGAAGAGGCTCCATCGCCGGAGGATGGCGAGCCAGCGCCGGAAACCGCTCCGAAAACTCAGTAAGCGGAAATCATCATGACTGATCAAAACGACATGCAAAACCTTGATTCGATCGATGCGCCGGACGGAGAACAACGACGCGCTTTCCTGCGCGGCCTGGGCAAGTGGTCGCAAGCCGTGATTGGCGGAGTATTGTTAGGCGGCGTCCTGGTAAACAGTCCGTCAGTCCGGGCAGGCGGCTGGATTAACCGCCGTGGCGGCTGGGGCGGCGGCTGGATCAATCGCGGCGGCGGCGCGGGCTGGATCAATCGCGGCGGCGGCAGCGCGGGCTGGATCAACGGCGGCGGCGGTTGGGTCAATCGTGGCGGAAGCTGGATTAATGGCGGCGGCGGCGGTTGGATCAACCGGCGCGGCGGCGGCGTGGGCTGGATTAATCGTCGTTAAGCTCCACTTCTAAATAAAGATATTTTTCCAATGATTGGCCTTGCAGGTCGCCGCCAGGATTGCCTGCAAGGTCTCGTCGTTTGGCGTGAGAGAAAGCAACGCACTTATGAATTTTCCCGGCGGTTTTGCGATAATCGATCAGCGAAATCCATGCGAAGATGAGCTATTCCAAACCCCCATAAGGAGTAATGCGCATGTCCGATACTAACCGCCTGTCGATTGATCAATTGAACCGCCGCCAGTTCCTAGGCACCTTGCTTGCCAGCGTCACAACGCTTGCCATCGGCGGCGTCAGCTCACATTCGGCGCACGCCGCCAGCGCCAGCGATCCTTTCACCCTGCCACCCCTGCCCTGGCCGGACGATGCCCTAAGTCCTTATATCTCGCCTGACACCATTGGTTTCCACTATGGAAAGCATCATCAAGGTTACGTAAATAATCTAAACAAACTGGTTGCTGGAACTTCCATGGCTGATCAACCGCTGGAAGCTATTATCCAAGCCACCGCTGACAAAACCGACAAAACCGCAATTTTCAACAATGCAGCACAGATCTGGAATCACACATTCTACTGGAACAGCCTGAAACCCAAAGGGGGCGGCAAACCGACCGGCTCGTTAATAGAGCATATTGAAAAGGATTTTAATAATTTTGATGCATTCAAAACCGAGTTTGCGAGGGCCGCCGCCAGTCAGTTTGGCAGTGGTTGGGCCTGGCTGGTCAAGGATGGCGACAAACTGATTATCGTGAAGACCGGCAATGCAGATACGCCTATCGCTCACGGCCAGAAACCACTTTTAACCATTGATGTATGGGAACATGCCTACTATCTGGATTACCAGAACCGTCGGGCCGACTATATAGCGGCTATCATGGATCACCTGATTAACTGGGAATTTGCTGAGCAAAATCTGGCGGCATAAGACAACGAAATTCATTAACTATCCACTCCTGTGTAAAACGGCTGATCGTGGTCAAACCACAGGCGGCGTCCTGGACTGGACCCGTGCTGGCTCAATATGTTGTCCAATATTCAGATACTGAGCAATCCAGGAGGAACGGCGTATGCGGTTGATCGTAGGAATATCCGGAGCAAGCGGAGTCATCTACGGTATTCGCCTCCTGGAAGCGCTCAAGGCGATGCCCGACATCGAGACGCATTTGGTGATCAGCAAGGGCGGCAAACTGAACATCGGATTTGAAACCGCCTGGGATGTGAAAGAAGTCGAGGCTCTGGCTGACATCGTTCATAGCGACCAGAATCTCGCCGCCGTCATCAGC
>JAGRHQ010000092.1 GCA_020444905.1 Candidatus Competibacteraceae bacterium | reverse complement strand
CCGCTGAGGGGAATTCATGCTGCTCTTGAGGAGCGGCCGTCAAGGCTTTTCAGGGAGAGAACTTATGACTGATGAGTTATCTTTACCACAACGATAAACGTCTTATGTCGATCTACGCTTTTTTCCGGCGACGCCCACGCATCGAAAATCCCAAAGTAATCATGACCCTGCTGGTGCGGGATGAAATCGATATCATCGAGCGGCATCTGCGCTATCACACCGGTTCAGGCATCGACGGTTTGATCGTGACCGACCATCAGTCCCAGGATGGCACACGCGAAATTCTGGAGCAGTACCGGAAAACCGGAGCCATTCTGGAACTGATTGATGAGCCGAGTCCGGCTTATGATCAAGTCGCCTGGGTGCATCGGATGATTGAGCGGGCGCGCGACCACTATGGCGCGGACTATTGCATTAACAGCGACGCCGATGAATTCTGGTATGCAAAGGGCGGTTCATTGCGTAGTGAACTCGTGCGCAGCCGAGTCAGCAAGATCAAATGCCCGTCTTACAATATGCTGCCGCCTGCGGAGGGCGGGTTCTGGACTGCGACGGATTGCGTTCAGCGCGGCATACCGAAACGCTTTCCACTCGATGGCTTCAATGTGCTGTTCCATAAGCCGACACACAAAGTCATTCATCGGACCCAGGGCTATTGCCGGATCACACCGGGCAATCATGGCGTGGGGATGGCGGACGATATCAGCGAGCGATCTAGAACCATTCGCCTTTACCATTACAACATTCGTAGCCGGGAGCAATTTAAGCGCAAGATGTTGCAGGGCGGCGCGGCGATGGAGGCTAACATAAACAGTGGGGAGAAAGAAGGATCGCACTGGCGGCATTTTTATCGCGGCTACCAAGCCGGACTGATTGATTTCGATGAAGAGTTCGACAAGGTGATAGGCCGACGTCAACTGGCGGAATTGCGCCGGTTGGGCTGTGTTGTCACCGACCCGACCATGCGGGATATTTTTGCAACCCTGTAATGCCAGAGTCTGATGTGCACGAGACCACTTGCGGGCGATTTGGCGAATCAGCGCCCACCAGCGGTCTTCCTGCCTCAAAATGACAACCTCTCAGCTTCTGACCCGCTCCAGGATCGCATTGATTATCCCTTCGCTGGAGGGAGAATCTACGGTGAGCAACATTCCTTCCTGCCGGTAAAAGTCAATCAGCGGCGCGGTTTTCTGATTGTAGGTGTCAAGGCGATTACTGATAGCTTGCTCGGTCTCATCGTCGCGCTGCACGATGGGGCTACCGCATTTGTCGCACACTCCCTCGACCTTGGGAGGTTGGCTCCGGACATTGTAAATGGCCTGACATTGCGGGTTCACGCAGGTGCGGCGGGTGGTGAGACGGTTAAGAATCTCCTCACGCGGGACTTCAATATTGGCCACCACGTCCAGCTTAATGCTCAGCTTGTTCAGCAACGTCTTGAGCGCCTCAGCTTGGGGGATGGTGCGCGGAAAGCCGTCCAGCAAAAAACCCTTGGCGCAATCAGATTCCTGCAAGCGCGTTTCCATGATGCCCATGATCAGATCATCCGGCACCAGATCGCCAGCTTTCATGTAGGCTTCCGCTTTTTTACCCAGTTCCGTGCCGGCCTGCACTGCGCCGCGCAAGATATCGCCAGTGGAGATTTGGACGGAACCATCGACCTGGGTCAAGAGTTTGGCGATGGTGCCCTTGCCTGCGCCGGGGGCGCCTAACAGAATGACTTTCATAATATTTTCCTCGATTATCGGTCAATTGTGAGAGTAAGTCGCAGTCAGTTCCAGCGCCAGGCGCTGACTGCCAAATGTTTAATGATAGTCCATGATGACGGTCTTGCCTGATGGACTGAAATCAGAGAACGGTCGAATCGCCATCCTTATTACCGACTTCATGGGGTACTTGGGGTTTTGAGCGCAACCGACCCGTCGGATGGACAAACGGCGCAGGATAGATCGTCATTCTGCGCCGTTGATGGATAGACTTCGTGATTGGAAAAACGCAGGCGGTAGAAATAAGCGCTGCCTAATAGTTCCTCCCAGTCAATCGTCAGATAGCCGGTTTAGAACAGCAACGCCTCGGTGGGCATGTCGTTAACGTCGAAGGTGGCCAGCAATTCGGCGTCCGATTCCAATTGCTTGAGCATTGGCAACCAGGTTTGCCGTTCGGTGAGCAATCCTTTCCAAAAAAGATCGAAAATCAGTTGGTCGTTAATCCTCGCCGCGATTTTCAATCATCAGCCGCTCCCCATCGGCGCCCTCCCCCACCAGAGGGGAGGGGATTTCGAGGAGAGTGAGTGAGCATTGATGAATGAGGAAGCGCTTGGGAGACTTACTGAGCGCCGCCTAATTGATAGACATAAACCGCTAGGAGTTTAATGTCGGTGGGCGACAAGCGATCTTGCCAGGCCGGCATCACCCGGTTATTGTTCACGCCTTTAGCCACAAAGTTCTTGACCACAGCTTTCTTGTCCTGAAGGGTCTTTTGAGCGGGCACGTTCGCAATCGTCCAGATTTTGTCCGTCAGATTAGCTGCGCCCAGCACGGGGAGACCTTTGGCGTCAGCCCCGTGGCAAGCATAGCAGCCGCCTACTTGTCCCTGGAAAATCGCCTTGCCCCGCTCAGACGCCTCGCTTTGCGGCGCTTCATCCGATAGGGTCAGCACATACTCGGCTACATCGTCCAGTTGCTCCGGTTTGAGCGCCTGGCCGAAAGCGGGCATGAAACCGTTACGACCCTGCACCAGCGTTTCATGAATCTTGTCGATGCCGCCGCCCCAGAGCCAGTCGTCATCGGTCAGATTCGGATACAGGCCCACCACGCCCTGCCCGCCGCCGCCGTGGCAAGCCGCGCAGTTATCGCCGAACAGGCCCTTGCCGACCGAGCGCACGAATTCCATCATTTTGGGATCTTTGGCGATTTGCTCATAATCCGCCGCCTGCACCGTGGCCAGCATCTCCTTGCGCTGCGGATCGTTCGCCGCATTGCCCAACTCTTCCAGCAACAAGGCGCGGGTATTCCAGCGGAACTCCTTTTCCTGCTCCTTACCGGTCGCCTTGTCCACGGTCGTATATTCAACCGTGCCAAAGCCCTTGATCCAGGTATCTCCAACCGGCCAGGAGGGGTAAACAAACCAGTAGAAAATCGAGAACACGACGGTTCCGTAGAAAGACCACAGCCACCAGCGCGGCAGTGGATTATTGTATTCCTGTAGATCGCCATCCCAGGCATGGCCGGTGGTTTGCACCGCGCCGGAAGGTTGGGAGGTATTCGTATTATCAGTCATTGTCCGTCACCATTGCAGGATTGGGTTTCAATCCGCGCCCGTTGATCATCGCGGGCGAAACCATGAAGCTCGGACTGCCGGGGTTCATCCTCATCGAACGGTATGTACTTGTAGGACTCCAGCCGCCGAGCGCGCTGTTTACCGGTGAATACATAAAGCAGGATGCCGCAGAATGCGCTAAAGAAGATCACCAGCGCCAGCGGCTTGGAATTTTCCATGTGGGTGAACCACATCAGCCAGTCGAACATGGGGCCAAGCTCCACTCCGCCCCTCCCGTAACAGAGAGGAACGGGTTCAGGTTATTTAGCGGAATTCGACGAAATAACCTTCGTCGTACTGAGTGAAGTCCACCATCGTGCCAAGCACCTGTAAGTACGCGACTAACGCTTCCATCTCAGTGATCCGGTCGGGAAGACCGTCGAAGTCCTTCTCACGCGCCTGTTGGAGCAGGCTATCCTGCGCCTTGCCGATATCCAGTTGATCGGCGATAGCCTGGCCGTAACGCTGGACATTGGCGTCGTATTCAGCCTGAGTTAAGGAATACGGTACGCCGGTTACTCGCAAAGCGCGCATCCGGCTGTCCACATCTGCGTAGTCCAGATCGCTGTCCAGCAACCAAGGATAATTGGGCATAATGGATTGCGGCACCACTGAGCGCGGCGCCACCAAATGCTGGACATGCCAATGGTTAGAGTACTTACCGCCCAGTCGCGCCAGATCGGGACCGGTGCGCTTGGACCCCCATTGGAAGGGATGGTCGTACTGCGATTCCGCCGCCAGCGAGTAGTGTCCATAGCGCAACCACTCATCGCGGAATGGACGAATCTGCTGGGAATGGCACAGGTAGCAGCCTTCGCGGACGTAGATATCGCGGCCGCGAATTTCCAACGGCGTATAAGGACGAACCCCGTCGACTTTTTCAAGCGTTTCGTTGATGTAGAACAACGGGACGATTTCAACCAAGCCGCCAACACTGATAACCAGTAGAATGAGCACCAGCATCAACGCTGAATTGGTTTCGATTTGTTCATGTCGCATGGTTCTGTTCTCCAGCGCTTCAGGCTTTCGCCAGTTTAGCCGCCAGTTTGGCCTCAAGCGCTGCCTGCTCGCGCCGACCCGCCTGTACGGTCATATAGATGTTGTACACCATGACCAATACGCCCGCGACGAAGAACGCGCCGCCCAGCGCCCGCCAGACGTAGGGGGTGTGCATGAACTCCACGGTTTCGATGAAGGTGTAGGCAAGGTTGCCGTAATCATCAAAGCTGCGCAGCATCAGGCCCTGGCCGATGCCAGCGACCCACATCGAGGTGATGTAAAGCACGATGCCGATGGTGGCCAGCCAGAAATGCACATAAATCAGGGTGTCGCTGTACATCCGGGTGTCGTACAGGCGCGGAATGAGGTGATAGAAGGAACCGAAGCTGACCAGCGCCACCCAGCCCAGCGCACCGGAATGCACATGGCCGATGGTCCAGTCGGTGTAGTGCGAGAGGGCGTTGACGCTCTTCAACGACATCAACGGCCCTTCAAACGTAGACATGCCGTAGAACGACAGCGAAGTAATCAGGAACAGCATGATCGGATCGGAGCGCAACTTGTCCCAGGCGCCCGACAGAGTCATGATGCCGTTGATCATGCCGCCCCAGGACGGCATCAGCAGCAGGACAGAGAAGGCAGCGGACAGCGTGGACACCCAATCGGGCAGCGCGGTCCAATGCAAATGATGGCCGCCAGCCCACATGTACAGGAAGATTAACGCCCAGAAGTGAATGATGGACAGTCGATAGGAGTAAACCGGTCGCCCGGCCTGTTTGGGAACAAAGTAATACATCATGCCGAGAAACGCAGCGGTCAGGAAGAACCCAACAGCGTTATGGCCATACCACCATTGAGTCATAGCGTCCTGCACGCCGGCGAACAGACTATAGGATTTGGTCAGGCTGATCGGCACGGCGAGGTTATTAAAGATGTGCAACAGGGCGACCGCCAGCAGGAACGCCATAAAAAACCAGTTGGCAACGTAAATATGCGGCTGGCTGCGCCGACGAATGGTTTCAACATACACCACGATATAACTCACCCAGACCACAGCAATCGCCAAGTCGAGTGGCCACTCAAACTCGGCGTATTCCCTGCTCTGAGAAAAACCCGCCATGTAGCTGAGTACGCCGAGGGTTACGCCGCCGGTCCACCCCCAAAAGGTGAACTCGGCCAACCAGGGAAAGGCCAGCCGCGCCTGGCAAGTGCGTTGTACGATGTAATAGGAGGTGGCGAACAGAGCGCTACCGCCGAAACCAAAAATAACCAGCGTTGTATGTACGGGACGCAAGCGTCCGAAGGTCAGAGCAGGAATATCAAAATTCAGGAACGGCCAAGCCAGTTCGCAGGCAATATAGACGCCGACCGACATGCCGATCACCGCCCATACCATGGCCATGATCGTAAATTTGCGGACGATGTCGTAATTATACTGCTCGGCTGGCAACGCTGAGGTCAGGGCCATAATCCAAGTCTCCTTAGCAAGCCATAGATTAAGATTTTTTAGCGTTTCCCAATCATATCGTTATCAATATTGGAAATGCGCGCCGGGTTCAGTCTGGAGGACAAGGCATTCTACTAGGATTTACCGGGTTTTCTCAATCAGCATCGGCTAATATTCTGGAATGGAAGCGTCCCGCATGAAATAAGGTTAGGGTCGGATCAGGATTCACGGAGCCGGTCGTCTTTTTGCGTACTCACGAGCAAAGGCGAAGTCCCATGTGGGCGCGGTGCAAAATGATAGGGCAGTTGCAAGCACACTCATGGGAATCGATCTTCCGGGGCGCGCCATGCGGGAGGCGCGGCCTGTGAAATCACATGGGCCGGGCCGCGCCGGATGCGCTCGAAATAGGAAACATAAGCCGGCGATGCGGGTGGCCAACGCTTTAGAAACTCACGCTCCCAGCGGTCAGCATCGAAGTCAAGCGCCAGGGCGTCGATGTGAATCGGCCCTGGATTTGCGCCATACAATCGCTGATGCGGGCTGGGCGTCGTACTGATTCGGGTGATGACGCCAAATCGCGTGTTCGCAAAATTGGACATTCCCGCCGCCCCATTATTGATGATCCAGCCCAATCGTTCTTCAAAACCGAAGCAACGGCAACCGGGCAAGCAGGTATGGCTACTGGCAAAAACCTCGACATCTGCTTGCAGAAACGCGGATGCCAGCCATTCATGATTCACCTTATTGTCCAGCGCATTGACATCAAATCGCCAACCGGCGAGCGCCTCGGCGTCGCCATGCACCACTCCGATCCGTGCCTCGCCCACTCGATAACGGACGTACATCGGCAATTTACGCAGACTGGCCAGTGCGTCAGGATGGCGTTGAGCGGTGGCCTTGAGATGGGCATGAATCTGATTGGAGCGTTCCACGACTTTTGTGTCGACCGTTTCCGGGTAGGCGCAACCGCAACCGGCTTCTTCCCCCGGAGTCAGCAATTCCGCTTCCACGTTGCCGAGCAGGGCGTCATGGCGAAGCACTCGCGCGTTGATTTCGACGAAGGCGCTCTCATCGGCATCAAACCAATGAAAGTCGCCATTGAAACACAGCGTTACCGGACCCAATTCAGTCGCGGCCAGCACCTCCACAGCGTCAAGCGCAGGCCGGTTGCCATACAGGCCGCCGATGACATACAGGGTTTCCGCCTGCCGTTCAGGCGCGACAGCCAGCGCCCTTGGGCCGTAGCGGTAACGCAGAGGACAAACCCGGCCTGGCGTGTTCATGCAGACGCACTCTGCGCTACAGGCATCCCACGCCACCGACGCAAAAGCGCAGGTAACAAATAACCTGTCGTACAGATCAGCAATCCGTAAAAATTGGTTCCCAGAAGAAGCGCGTACTTGCCTTCGCCGATCGCCCAGGCCGCAGGAATCCAGCCGATCGCAAGCAGGACGCCAAGAAGCAGACCTGGCCAGAAGCTCAGGTGAAAACTCCAGGGGGAATAACCCACCCCGCATTGCAACAAAAACACGGGCGCTAAACCCATGACCATCGTACCGCTCAGGGTCGTGGCGGCAAGAATCTCCGCGCCAGCGATCATGGGCAGATTACCGAGCACGGCAATGACGACCATCGCCACGGTACCGTAACGCAAAGCAGAGACAGGCGGCTGTCGCCCGGCGATAGCCGGTAGTTCTTGCGCGACAATTTTGGACAGTGAGGCGAAGGTCGAGTCCAAGGTGGAGCCTGCGGCGGCGATCATCAACACTGTCATGACGAATAGCGCGCCAACCCCCAGTGCCTGGGCGACCGCTGCCGGCGCATTGCCACCCACAGCGAGACCGCTTAACCGGGCGTCGATGCCTACAAAGCTAAAGACCAGAATGGCGAAGAAGCCACCGACGCCTGCCAGGATAAAGGCTTTCAACATCGCCTTTTCCTCAGTAATGAATCCGCGATCGGTCAATACCGGATCGTGGAACGGATAGCTGAGGATTTGCAAGCCAGCGACCCACAATAAATCCATACCAGCCGCCAGCTTGAATTCACCAACGCTCAACAGGTTCGCTACCCCGTGCTTGGGCAATACCAGCAGCAGCACCGCTGCCAGAAAGACCACGAAAACCGCCGCCTGAATGACATCAGTGACAATCGAACCGCGCAATCCTCCCTTGATGCTGTAGAACAGGGTCGCTGCGGTGAATAGCAGCGCCGCGCCAATAAATTCCGGGCTGCCCACCGGTCCATAGTAGCCACCGACCACCGCCGTGTTGCTCCATACCTCGTTATAGAGCCGGATCAGAATGGCGGCGGTAAAGGCCAATGCCGCGGCGCGACCGTACTTGCCGGTCAGGAAACCCACCAGACTGGTTGCTCCGGTGCTGCGGCGCAGATAGTAGATAACGAAGCCCGCCAACGGAATCGACAACCAGTATGTCGCGTAGGCCAGTCCGCCAACAATGCCGTAACTCGCTCCCAGATTAGCCGCGTTCGTTACCGACTTCGCAAAAATCCACGAAATGAAAATACTGGCGGTCAGCGCCCACTGACGGGCTTCCCGTCCATTGTTGTCTTCACCTCGAAAAAAAGCGCCAGTAGTGCGCGCGTTCGGCGTCACCGCATACAGCGCTGCGCCGTAAAAAATCAGAACACCCCAGAACGTCAGGCCAAAAGCCGTGGACAGCATGATTGAATCTCTCAGTCGATGGTTGGGAAGAATCAGGTGACGGCGTTAGCGTCACTGACTGCTGCTTCCGGTGAGCGGGCCGGCCCCCGCCGCCAGGCATGAAAACGCTCCACCCAGGCCAGCAAATTCTGTGGAGCATGGGCTTTCTTCCAGACGCCAGCGACATATTTATTCGCCTCTGCCAGGGTCGGGTAAATGTGAATCGTGCCGAGAATTTTGTTGAGACCAATGCCGTGGCGCATGGCGACCACGTACTCAGCGAGCAGATCGCCCGCATGTTCGCCGACAATGGTCACACCCAGGATTTGGTCCTTGCCGGGCGTGGTCAGTACTTTAACGAAACCGTGCGCCTCTCCATCGGCAATCGCGCGATCCAGATCATCGATGCCATAGACGGAAGCCTCATAAGAAATGCCTTTTTCTTTGGCCTCCTGCTCATTAAGGCCGACGCGCGCCACTTCTGGATCGACAAAGGTCGACCAGGGAATCACTGAATAATCGGTGCGAAACTTCTTGAGCGGATCGAACAGGGCGTTGACGGCGGCGTACCACGCCTGATGAGCGGCGGTGTGAGTGAACTGGAACGGCCCCGCCACATCACCAGCGGCGTAGATGTTGGGATAGAGCGTTTGCAGATATTCATTGGTCTCCACGGTGCGAGTGCGCGTCGTGGGAATGCCCAGCTCCTCCAACCCGTAACCCGTCGTGTTCGCCACCCGTCCAACCGCGACTAGCACCGCATCAAAGGGAATGCGCACATCCTGGCCTTCATGCTCGGCGATTAATAGTTTTTCACCGTGTTCCACCAGAAACTGCTTGGCCCGGTGATTGACCAGCACGTTGACGCCTTCCACGTGAAAACGCTGGGTTACTAACTCCGAGACTTCCGGGTCTTCCCGAATCATGATGCGCGGCGCCATCTCGACCTGCGTCACCTGCGCGCCGAAGCGGGCAAAGGTCTGGGTCAGCTCCGAACCGATCGGGCCGCCGCCGAGCACCACCAACCGGTGGGGCAATTCCCGCAGCGCCCAGACATTATCGGAAGTCAGGTAACCGACCTCTTCCAGTCCGGGAATCGGCGGTACAAACGGCCGGGCGCCGGCGGCAATGACCATGCTGCGCGTCGTCAACGTCCGCGTTCCCTCAGCGGTGGCCACTTCCACCGACCAAGGTGAAGTGATTTTAGCCACGCCTTCTACCACGTCGACGCCCAACTCGGTATAGCGCTCCACGGAATCATGTGGAGCAACCTCTTTTACGACCCGCCGAACCCGCTCCATCACCTCGGCAAAATCAAAATCCGCTTCGGCTTTACGAATACCAAATTCCGATGAGCGGCGGATATGCGAGAGGAGCTTAGCGGAACGGATCAGCGCCTTGGAAGGAACGCAACCGGTATTCAAGCAATCGCCGCCCATCTGATGTTTCTCGATCAGCGTCACCCTGGCTTTGACCGCCGCAGCAATGTAGGCCGTGACCAACCCGGCGCTGCCTGCCCCGATGACCACCAAATTACGGTCGAAGCGAGTCGGCTTGGACCACTTTGCATAGACCCTCCGCGCTTTCACGACGGCAACGATCTTCTTGGCGATCAGCGGAAAAATGCCGAGCAGGGCGAAGGAAGCCAGTAGTTCGGGCGATAGAATGCCCTTTAGCGAATCGATATGCGCCAATTGCGTACCTGCGTTCACATAGACCAGCGTACCGGCCAACATGCCGATCTGGCTGACGCCGTAGAAAGTCCAGGTGCGGATTGGCGTCAAACCCATCGCCAGGTTGATGACAAAAAACGGGAAAATCGGAATCAAGCGCAAGGTGAACAGGTAAAAGCCGCCCTCCTTTTCCATTCCGGCATTAATCGCTTTCAGCTTGTCGCCAAATTTTTCCTGCACCCAGTCGCGCAGCACAAAGCGGGCGGCGAGAAAAGCCAGGGTTGCGCCGATGGTTGAAGCAAAGGAGACGATGATCGTTCCCCACAGCAACCCGAAAATCGCACCAGCGGCCAATGTCATGATCGCCGCGCCTGGCAACGACAATCCCGTTACCGCCACGTAAATAGCGAAGAAGATTCCTGCGGTCAAAGCAGGATACGCCGCTCGATAAGCGTCGATGGCCGCTTGCTGATTTTTTACATAGTCCAAGCTAAAAAAACGCCCCAAATCGAGGATAAAAAAAATTGCTATTATCAGAGTAATTGCTAATGCTAATACAATCTTGCGCATATTCATGAAGTGGCTCCAGTGCCTGCGGGTGCGGTGGTTGTGCGATAGATCAAGCGTTGGTGGGCGAACGACGAATGAGTGACGCTACAAGGGCTTTTACGCAGCGCCCCCGGATCTGGATGCAGCGAAATGCAGTAAACCGGCAACCGGAAAGAAGCGCGGTCGAGTTTGCAGTTGGAAATTAGCCTGATTATTGATGCTGATACAACCATGCCACAGCGTAATTCCAGGATCGGTGCGCCATGTCGGAAAAACTTGACGTTTTGCCAGCCATAGACTAGCTTTTCGCTGGCTTGGTCCGGGGTCAGAACGATTAGGTAATAGTGCTATACAAGAAAATTTTATGTATGACACATTGGTTTTTATCTAGTGATATATCGACCCATTTGATTCATTTCACTGTTGATGAATGATGGAGATGCAATGCAGCAAAATAAGATTTATGTTGGCAACTTCCCATATACTGTTGATGAATCACAGTTACGGGAACTGTTCTCGCCTTATGGGGATATTGAAGATCTCGCCCTGATCATGGACCGGGAGACGGGACGACCCAAAGGATTTGCTTTTATCACCTTCGCCGCACAACACGCCGCGGAAAAGGCCCTTGAACAAAATGGTAAATCCCTGGGGGGACGGCCGCTCAAAGTGAACATGGCGACCGAGAAACCGGCGCGTGGAGGGCGCGGCGGCGGTAGCCGGTCACGGTGGTGACAGACTGACCTCTTCGGCGCTCTGATGATTTTTATAAGCGTTGCGAAAAGCTGTAGATCCGCTTGAAAGCGGGCTTTGCAGGGCTTTTGGGTTCATTTTTGGTTCTTCAACCTTTCTTTGGAGTGAGTTCCGCAAGGTACCCGTTCCATAAGAATCGTCGAAGAACCAAATTCTTAAGCAGACATCAGGCTGGATTCCAGCGCCCCGCCGCAACTACTACCTTGCCCGGCGGTACAGCCATAGCAATGGTCGGCGACCTGAATTCGGGCACCGGTCAAATCGAGGTCCAGCAATTCGCCAAGATGGGTGCGTTCCAGTTCACTGGCGCCCAGGGGCAGTTTCAGCATCTGATTAAAGTCGCAGTCGTACACGTACCCCTGCCAGTCTACTGAAATCAGATTCCGGCACATCACTACATCCAGATTCTCAGCGCGGTGCGCGGACTTGAGCAGTTTCATATAGGGCGCGAATTGTCCTTTGGAGATCAACTGGCTGCCAAAACGCTGAATGGGCATGTTGGCCAACGCCAGCAAGCGCGAGAAAACAATCCCGTAACGGGTCAATAGCTCCTGTTTGTAAGCGGTTTCCAAACCCACTTGGTCAGGCGGCAGGATCGGACCGAGTGGGTTATAGACCAGATTCAGCGTGAGTCCGCTATCGGGTTGGCCATAGCCTTGGTCATTAAGTTGCCGCAAACCCGCCAGACTGGATTCGAATACGCCTTTACCACGCTGCTGGTCGACGTTTTCTTCCAGGTAACAAGGCAGAGAAGCAGTAACTTCAACAGCGTGACTGGCCAGAAATACCGCCAAATCTTCCTGACCAGGCTCCTTGAGGATGGTCAGATTACAACGGTCGATCACCCGAACGCCTTGATTGCGGGCGTGGGTCACCAGGAAACGGAAATGCGGATTCAGTTCGGGAGCGCCGCCCGTCAGATCCAGTGTCGTCACCTGACGCAACTTCATATAGCGAAGCAATAGCTCCATTGTCTTCCATCCCATTTCCTCAGTGCGTTGAGGGCCGGCTGCAACATGGCAATGGGTGCAGGATTGGTTGCAACGATAGCCCAGATTAGCTTGCACGGTATCGATGCGGGTGCGGTAAACCGTGGGAAAATCGGTTTTCACCAGAAGCGGAAAAGTATCACGCATACCTGTTCTCTCGGACGAATCAAGGGATTTGCCGACTTAGTCGTAGTCAGGGGGATCATTCTTACCCCCAGACTGATTTAAGAAGCATCCTGGATCGTTAATCGACCCTGCGTCTCAGCTTCATCAGTAGTCAGGGCGTTGCCAGAGACATCCTGCCACTCGATTCCTCCCCCACCGTATACGACTGGCGTAAGATCAGTCTCCACGACAACGGGCAGGTAATCCACGTCATAGTAAGGATTCGGTCCACCCTCATTTTGAGGTTCATTGTAGATATCCCATCGCGGCCAGTTATCGGGGTTATCTACGCCTGCGCGGGAAATGGCGCGGCGCTGATAAAGCCTGTGTTGCGTTTTCATAGGCGGATTCCTCACTATTTTGTGCTGCACATGTGGTGAATACCGGATACCGGATACCGGATACCGGATAAATGCTTGTCGTCGCTTCCATTGCTTCTTACACTGGCGACCGGGAACCGACTGCGGTAAGTGGTTCAGCATAATCGACGTTAGTATTTTATAGAAAATACTATGACCTAAGTTATTGGTCAATCAGCATTAACAACATTATTGCTGACCTGGAAACCCTTATGGGCAGCAGCGTTGCCAGTCAAGCGGAGTTGCGCAACGAGTCTTTATGTTGTGTACACACCGATTGTCGCTATACCCTTTCTTCACCCCGCCCGTCGGATGAGTCCCTGATTAAGAGAAAGACCATTTTTTGGACAGCCCCCAAGATTTTTCCTCATCCATGAACACGCCGGCAAAGCCCTATAATCTGCTCCGCTCATTTTCAGCACTCAGCCTGCTAACTATCGTTATCATCAGCACCGCATCGGCAGTGTTGTTGTCCCGGTTCCTGCGCGAGACCTTGCTGGAACGAAATGGGTTGTTGACCTTGGAGTTCGTCCAGAGCATCGCTCAGTCACAAAACACTAGCCTGTATTTCAGCGAACCGGACGTAAATAAACGTCAGGGACCACTTGACGATTTTTTCAACCGAATCGCCCACATGCCCGATGTGGTCCGCGCCAATGTCTACTCCCGCGACCGCGTGGTGCTCTGGTCCACCGAAAAGCCGCTGGTGGGCCGGCAATTCCCCGAAAATAACCCGGAACTGGACGAAGCCCTGCGTGGCCACTTGGCGCTGCACACCGGACGGGTTGAAGCCCACAGCAAAAGCGAGCACATCCTGTTCGCCCCGGACGTAGAAGAATTCGTCGAAAATTACATCCCTATTTACGGGCCAGGCGGCATAGTGGTCGGAGTCGTCGAGCTTTATAAACTACCGCGCATTCTCTGGGAAACCATTACCCGGGGCCAGCGGCTGGTCTGGATGAGCGCGGCATTGGGCGGATTGTTTCTCTACACG
>JAGRHQ010000091.1 GCA_020444905.1 Candidatus Competibacteraceae bacterium | reverse complement strand
CCACCATCGGCGACGACATTGCCTGGATCAAGCCCAAGAACGGCAAGTTCTACGCGATTAATCCGGAAGCAGGCTTCTTCGGCGTAGCGCCCGGCACCTCGATGCAGTCCAACCCGAACGCCATGCTGACCCTGCATTCCAACTGTATCTTCACCAACGTCGCCTTGACCGATGACGGTGATGTGTGGTGGGAAGGCATGACCAAGGAAGCGCCGGCGCATTTGATCGACTGGACCGGCAAGGAATGGACCCCGGATTGTGGCCGTCCCTCTTCTCATCCCAACTCGCGCTTCACTGCACCCGCCGGTCAGTGTCCGTCAATTGACGCTGGTTGGGAAAACCCCGAAGGTGTGCCAATCAGCGCCATGATCTTCGGCGGTCGCGTCAGCAAGAATTTCCCGCTGGTCTTCCAATCCTACGACTGGGATCACGGCGTCTATCTGGCCGCCACTATGGGTTCCGAAGCCACCGCCGCCGCAGTCGGCCAGGCCGCCATGCGCCGCGATCCGATGGCCATGCTGCCGTTCTGTGGCTACAACGTGGGCGACTACTGGAAGCACTGGCTGAAGATCGGTCGTAACAATGTCGCCACCCCGCCGCGTATCTTCCGTGTCAACTGGTTCCGCAAGGACGACAACGGCAAGTTCATCTGGCCGGGCTTTGGCGACAACATGCGGGTGTTGAAGTGGATTGTCGATCGTGTACGCGGGCGCGGCCTGGGCATCGAAAGCCCGCTCGGCTGGGTGCCCAGCTACGAGGAACTCAACTGGACCGGTCTTGAGGACTTCCCGAAAGAGAAGTTCTACGAAATTATGGCGATCAACCGCGAATTGGCCCGGCAGGAAGTGGTGGATCAGGAGGACTGGTTCACCAAGGTCGGCGAGCATCTGCCGCTCGAGATGGAGCTGGAGCGTGATCGGTTGATTTCGCGCCTCAACCGCACCCCAGATACCTGGGAGTTGAAGTCGGTAACCGCGGCCTGATCGTTTCAGGCATTGAGTAAAAAAAGCCGGCGCAAGCCGGCTTTTTTTTTGGACAACCTTCAACAACGGCTCATTGCCGTCCCTTAAGCGCCGCGATCCGCATCCGTAGCGCATTGAGCTTGATGAAACCTCCGGCGTCTTTTTGATCGTAAGCGCCAGCGTCATCCTCAAACGTGGCGATGTTCATGTCGAACAGGCTGTCATCGGACTGGCGACCGGCAATGATCACATTGCCTTTGTACAGCTTGACCCGCACCGTTCCATTCACCGGGGTTTGTGAGGCATCAATCAGCGTTTGCAACAACTTGCGTTCAGGACTCCACCAGTAGCCGTTATAAACCAGACTGGAGTAGCGCGGCATCAGATCGTCCTTGAGATGCGCCGCTTCCCGATCCAGAGTCAGCGACTCCATCGCGCGATGAGCCTTGAGCATGATCGTCCCACCGGGGGTTTCGTAGCAGCCACGGGATTTCATGCCGACGTAGCGGTTTTCCACCAGGTCCAGCCGACCAATGCCATGCTCGCCACCCAATTGATTCAACCGGGTCAGCACCGTTGCTGGACTGAGCGCCTCGCCGTCAATCGTCACGATGTCGCCGTTGCGGTAACCGAGTTCGATATAGCGCGGCTGATCTGGGGCCTTTTCCGGCGAGACCGACCAGCGCCACATGACTTCATCCGGCTCGTTCCACGGATCTTCCAGTACCCCGCCTTCATAGGAGATATGCAGCAGGTTGGCGTCCATCGAGTAGGGCGATTGGGTTCCACGCTTCATCTCGACCGGAATGCCGTGTTTTTCCGCATAGGCCAGCAGTTTCTCGCGTGACAGTAAATTCCATTCCCGCCAGGGCGCGATGATCCTGATGTCCGGCTTGAGCGCGTAGGCCCCAAGTTCGAAGCGTACCTGATCATTACCTTTGCCGGTTGCGCCGTGGGAAATGGCATCGGCGCCGGTTTGCACCGCGATGTCGATCTGTCGCTTGGCGATCAAGGGCCGGGCGATGGAGGTGCCGAGCAGATATTCCCCTTCATAGATGGCGTTGGCGCGAAACATAGGGAACACGAAGTCGCGCACAAACTCCTCACGCAGATCGTCGATAAAGATATTCTCCGGCTTAATGCCAAACTGCAACGCTTTCTGTCGCGCCGGCTCCACTTCCTCCGCCTGTCCCAGATCGGCGGTAAAGGTCACGATTTCGCATTGATACACATCCTGCAACCATTTCAGGATCACCGAAGTATCCAGGCCGCCCGAATAGGCCAACACAACTTTTTTAACGTCCGACATTAAAGCTCCTCGTGCTTCAGGGGGGTTATGCACAAATAAATCGTTTAATTATAGGCAATTTTGGTCAAAATCGCTTCAATCATCATAAATTGACTATCTATCAATATGTTGCTTTTTTTACAATCGTGGTGACCTTTGCCATCGCCGCAATGTTTCCCCCTTCATCTGATTTGAATCAACACCGGCGCTCTAGTTAAGCGTCATAGCGTTTCCAGCCAGTCTACTGCTTCGTCGATACCGGTCGGCGCCAAACATGGCCGACGGGGTTGCGCCAATAATTCTCCTAAAGATTCAGCCAGTTCACCCGTCGCCAGTTGCTGGCGGCTGATCTTGACCCCATTGCCATGTTCCTGCAACCAGCGACTTAACCACGGTTCCTCTGGCCAGTCGTCCCGCGCGACATAAAGCACCCGCACCCCATTGCAAACCGCCTCGGCGAACGCGCCATAACCAGGTTTGGTAAACAACACATCGCAAGAACAGATCAGATCCACCATACTCAAATCAGCCAGCCCTGACCAGTCGAACATATCCGGCCGCGCTGCATTGCAGGCCGGCGGCGTCAGCCAGCACACTCCCGGTAGTTGCGGCCATGCCTCGAGCGGCGGACGCGTGTCGACCCCGCCTAGTCCCATGAGCATCAGTGTCTCGTTTCCACGCAAACCGAGCCGCTGGTTAATTTCCATCCGTCGATCCTGGCCCGGTGCGGCAATAGGGCCAATGGGTTGCGCGTTCCCCAATTCAGGCATGGGCATGGACGGCGCCGGCTGCAGGAAAGCTACTGCGCTGTTGTAGGCGGCCAGCATGGGCGCACGCAATTCCTGTAAATCCGCTGCGTCGCGGCCATACCCGGCGAGAATATCCGCCCAGTTGAGCGAACACAGCGCCAGCGCCGGGATGTGCAGTCGAGCCGCTGCGGCCAGGCTCAGATAGGGAATGTCGGCCAGCAGCACATCCGGTGCGGTGGCGCACAAGAGCTGTTCCTGCCAAGCCAGCCGTGCGTCCCAGTCAGCATGGAATGCGCGATAGGCCGCCAGGCTTTCCGCGACCTTGGCTTCCAGCGCATCGACCATCACCATGCCAAAGTCCGCCACGCCCCAAACGACTGTGAATTCTCCACTAATCCGGCTACGCAATACGGCTTCCGGCAGTGCGCTTTGCACGGTCAGCCGTCCCGCCGGGAAACGCCGTCGCCATTCATTCAGCACCGGCGCAATTTGCGCCAAGTGGCCGAAACCATGCCCGGACAGAGCCAGATAGACATGCGAATTACAGGTCATTTCACTCTCACAAATTTTTTGCCGCGCCGCTTGCTTCATGGATTCGAAGCGCCTAGACTAAAAATACAACAAATCCGTTTCGTTTTGGCAAAAAATTGCTTTAGTGGTTTTTAAGCCACGAAAACTTTACGGAAATAGGCGTCGCAACCTCCTCATTCACCCGAACGCGAGGACATCAACCATGGCGCAGACGCTCTCTTTGCACACACTTGCCGCTGATAACCGATTTTTCGCCGGCACCGGCGGCGTCAGTCAGGAAAATCGACAGAGTGGTTTCCGGCCTGGGTTTCTGGATCAGGACACCGGCGCGGTTTACCTCTCCTGCTGGGCGGATGGCCGCCCCGCGCCCTTCCATGCGCTTGATGGATTACCCGATCATCTGGTGCTTGCCCGCGATCCGACCGGTCGGGTCGCTGCGGTCAAAGCCAGCGTAATCGCCGGTTTTGTCCGTTGTGGCTGTTTCTACACTCGGGAGCAGGCGGCCTGCTGTCTCGATCGGACGCATTGAGTCACTTCGACTCATTGAATCCTGGCGATCTCCGTTTGCCACTTGAATTTGGCGATCCCCCGACTATCGTTGTTTACGATGTCAGGCGTTTTCCTTTTTCAAAGCCACCAGAAACGGACCCTATCTTATGTCGATTAAAATCCTGGAAAAGAGCACTCCAGCCTCCTGGCTGACGGAACTTCCCCCCCTGGGCATGGACGCTAAGAGCATCGCCTCCGATTTCCGGCGCTATTTCAGCCATACCCTGGGCCGTGACCGGCACACCCATTACGCGCACTATATGTACGAAGCGCTGGTATTGACCCTGCGCGACCGGTTGTGGGAGCGCTGGAAGAACACGCGCTATGCCTACGAGGAAGATGGCGGCGTACGCCGGGCCTATTACCTGTCCATGGAATTTCTGATGGGGCGGGCGCTGAGCAACGCCATGCTGAATCTTGGCGTGGACGAACCGGTGCATAAAGCTTTGAACGAGTTGGGCCTGAGCATGGAAGAACTGGCTGAATGCGAAAATGACGCTGGTTTAGGTAATGGTGGTCTTGGCCGGTTAGCCGCCTGTTTCATGGACAGTTGCGCCACCCTGCGGTTGCCAGTGGTGGGCTATGGCATTCGCTACGCCTACGGCATGTTCCGGCAGAAGATCGAAAACGGCTATCAGGTCGAGGAACCCGATCACTGGCTGCGCAGCGGCAACCTGTGGGATTTGGAGCGGCCCGAGTATGCGCAGCGCATCAAATTCGGCGGACGCACCGAGGGCTATCTCAAGGCCAACGGCGATATGGGCTGGCGCTGGCTGGATACCTATGACGTACTGGCGGTGCCCTACGATCTCCCGATCCCCGGCTATCGCAATGGCGCGGTCAATACTCTGCGCCTGTGGGGCGCGAAGGCCACTGACGAATTCGATCTGGAAGATTTCAACGCAGGAAGCTATGACCAGGCGGTGGGCGCCAAGAACATGGCGGAAAACATCACCATGGTGCTTTACCCCAATGACGCCACCGAAAACGGCAAGGAACTGCGGTTGCGCCAGCAATATTTCCTCGCTTCAGCCAGCCTGCAGGATGTCCTTCGGCAGTGGACGCGCATCCACGGCGAGGATTTCAGCGAGTTCGCCGCCAAAAATTGCTTCCAATTGAACGACACCCATCCGACCATCGCCGTGGCCGAATTGATGCGGCTCCTCATGGACGAGCATGACCTCGGCTGGGACGAATCCTGGAAAATCACCAGCAACGTCATGGCTTACACCAACCATACGCTGCTGCCGGAAGCGCTGGAGCGCTGGTCAGTGCGGCTGTTCCGGCAACTGCTGCCCCGCCTGCTGGATATTATCTACGAGATCAATGCCCGGTTCCTCACCCAAGTCGCTACTCATTGGCCCGGCGACATGGATCGTCAGGCCCGCATGTCGTTGATCGAAGAAGGCTACGAGCAGCAGGTGCGCATGGCCTATCTGGCCATCGTCGGCAGCTTCTCAGTTAATGGCGTGGCTGCGCTGCACTCCGATCTGCTCCAGAAAGGGTTGTTCCACGACTTCTACGAAATGTGGCCGGAGAAGTTCAACAACAAGACCAATGGCGTGACCCAGCGTCGGTGGATGGCCGGTTGCAACCCCGGTTTGAACAAGCTGGTCACCGAAACAATCGGTCCCGGCTGGGTCACGAATCTGGACGAACTGCGCAAGCTGATTCCCTACGCCGACGACGCCAAGTTCCGGGCGCGCTGGCGGGCGGTCAAGCAGGAGAACAAGGTCCGTCTGGCCAGCCTGGTCGAGGCGGATAGCGGCGTGGTTTTCAACACCAAAGCCATGTTCGACGTGCAAGTCAAGCGCATGCACGAATACAAGCGCCAACTGCTGAATATCCTGCACGTCATTCATCTTTATGACCGCATCAAGCGTGGCGACGCCGCCAACTGGACGCCGCGTTGCGTACTGATTGGCGGCAAGGCGGCGCCGGGCTATTACATGGCCAAGCAGATCATCAAGCTGACCAATAACGTCGCCAAGGTGATCAACAATGATGTGGAAGTCGGCGACAAGCTGAAGATCGCTTTCCTGCCCAACTACCGGGTGACGGCGATGGAAGTCATCTGCCCCGGCACCGATCTGTCCGAGCAAATTTCCACCGCAGGCAAGGAGGCGTCAGGCACGGGCAACATGAAGTTCATGATGAATGGCGCGGTCACGATTGGCACGCTGGACGGCGCCAATATCGAGATTCGCGAGGAAGTCGGCGACGATAGTTTCTTCCTGTTCGGTCTCACCGCGCAACAGGTGGAAGAACAGCGGCGGGACTACAATCCGGTGGGGATCATCCATGGCGATTCTGATATCGCTCGGGTCATGCATCTGCTGGAGAGCCATCACTTCAATCAGTTTGAGCAGGGCATCTTCGATCCGATCCTGCACACGCTGACCAGCCCGCACGATCCGTGGTTGACTATTGCCGATTTTCGCGCCTTCATTGACGCTCAGAATCAGGCCGCCCTGGCCTATCAGGACCAGGAGAAATGGGCGAAGATGAGTATTCTCAACACCGCGTGCAGCGGCAAATTCTCCACCGATCGCACCATGCGCGAGTACAACGCGGAAATCTGGAAACTGCAACCGTTGCCGGAATTGCCGCTCGTTTAACCGAGTAACTTTCACTCCCCTCGCCCGCTTGCAGGCGAGGGGTAGGGGTAAAAAAGGGTGGCTGTTGCTAACCGCTGTTCAAGAAACGGGCGTAAATATCCCCCGACCGCCCAGTGCGTGCATCGACCTCAAGCTGCTCAAAAAGCTCTGAAACTGTCAGCCAGTCCGCCGACCGTAAACATTGCGCTTCCCCCACCGACCAATTGAAGAGATAGGGTCCCAGAGTCATCAGCGCGGTTACACAGGCGCGTGCGGCATCCAGGCAGACCGGCAGATACTCGAAGGATAGGGTCGGAATTGGCCGGGACAATCCCTGTAAAACCTCCAGCTCGTAGCCTTCCACGTCGATCTTGCAGAACGCCGGCATCCCGTGACGGGCGATGAGTTCATCTAGGGTGATCACCGGAACCAGTAGCGGCGTGTCCCAGCGCACTCTGGCGAACCCACGCGCTTGCTGGACAGTCGCAATCCACGCTGGCGACAGGGTGGTTACAGTCGGCGTGCGGGAACTGATCAGTAATTCAGCAACACCCGGTTTGGCTCCTACCGCCTGTTCGATCAGGGTAATCTGCGCCTGATGACCGAACCAGCGGCGCAACAGCGCCATGCAATCCGGTTGTGGCTCCACGGCTACAATCCGTGCGCCCAACGGCGTCCAGGCCCGCAAGCGGCTGCCGACATGCGCGCCGATATCGAAGCATAAATCGCCCGGACGGATAAACTGAGCGTAAAACCGGGTCAACCGACGTCGGCGGAATGGAATGCCGTGGTACATCAGCACCGAACGCAGCAACCCCGCGCTACGCTCGAAACCAGTCCAGGCGCTCATCGTGGTTTATCCCTTATCGCCAATAGAAAATTTTTCGCCCTGGGTCCAAAATCCATTCTCTCGGGAACCTTGGCGACCTTGATGAGCGGGGCAGTAGTGGGGATGCTGGTGATGCGGTTAGAACGCTCATTTCCCCTGAAACCGGGGTTTGCGTTTCTCACGGAAGGCGTTCAAACCTTCCTGATAATCCTGGCTGTCGTACACGATGCGGCGCAGTCCCTGGATGCGTTCGAACAGTTCCGGGGTAATCGCATGAGCGCTGGCCAGCAATCGCAGTTCTTCCTTCATCACGGCGATGCTCAGGGGTGAATTCGCTGCAATGTGCGCGGCCAAGGCATAGACGAAACTCTCAATCTCTTCAGATGGCTTGATGTAATTGATAATGCCGAGATTGAGCGCCTGCGAGGCAGGAATCGGTTGCGCAGTAAACAGCATTTCCTTGGCGACCGGTAACGGAATCATATTCATCAAGGTCAGGATGCCGCCCAGATTGTAGGGAACGCCCAATTTGGCCGGGGTAATGGCGAAGGTCGCATCGGGCGTAGTGACCAGAATATCGCAGGCCATCGCTACTTCGCAGCCGCCGCCCCACACGCCGCCTTCGATTAAAGCGATCACCGGCGCGGGAAATTCCTGAATCGCCCGAACCAGGACGCGCAGCGAATCACTCCAACCCAAAGGGTCGCGGCCACGATTAGGCAATTCACTGACATCATGACCCGCGGACCAGACTTTGACGCCCGCCGGCGCGCGCAAGATGACAGCACGGATATTGCTCTCGCGAAAGCTGGTCAACGCAAGGGTGATTTCATCAATCAGCGTCTCACTCAACGCGTTACGCTTTTGCACATGGTTCATAACGATGATGGCCATCGTATCCCGGATTTCGGTCAGAATGAGCGACATAATAATTTTTCCTTGAGCAACAGGTTGAAAATAAATACCCACAGAGTGATTTACGAACAGTTTGGGCATTAGCCAAAATGGTCATAACCCAGTTGCTCCAGGCGAAAAGCCGAACCATCCGCCTGGAGCAACCGCAATCCCGGCTCCGCCGTGATAACGCCAATCGGCGTGCAACGACAATCCCAGTTCACGGCAAGTCGCTCCAATCGCTCAACCTGTTCCGACGGGACCGTGAAACAGAGTTCATAATCGTCGCCGCTGGCTAAGGCGGTCGTGATCGCCGCCTGCCGATCCAGAGAAGCCAACAGCACCGGCGACAAGGGCAACTGCTCCACATCAAGCCGCGCCCCGACTCCGCTACGTTCCAGAATATGGCCCAGGTCCTGCGCCAGGCCGTCGGAGACATCGATAGCGGCGTTGGCCACTCCGCGCAACGCCAACCCTTGTGCGATGCGCGGCTCCGGTCGTTCCAGCCGTAGACGCAGATACTCAGCATCTTTGTCAGCCACCGTGGCCTCGCCAAACCCAACCGCTAACGCCAAACCGGCATCGCCCAGCGTCCCAGTCACATAGACACAATCGCCCGGACGCGCTCCGTCGCGGCGCAACGCCCGGTCAGGCGGTGCGAAGCCGTGGGCTTGAATCGTGATGACCGTTACTGGACCGCGCGTCGTATCACCGCCAATCAGTTGCACGTCATACCGATTCGCCAAAGCGAACAGTCCCCGGCAAAAGGCCCCCAGCCATTTTTCATCGGCTTTGGGTAAAGTCAGCGCCAGGGTCGCCCAGGCCGGAGTTGCGCCCATCGCCGCCAGATCGCTCAAATTCACCGCCAACGCCTTGTGACCCAACCCTTCTGGATCGGC
This sequence comes from Candidatus Competibacteraceae bacterium, assembly GCA_020444905.1. Classification (GTDB taxonomy): domain Bacteria; phylum Pseudomonadota; class Gammaproteobacteria; order Competibacterales; family Competibacteraceae; genus UBA2383. The sequence goes on along the minus strand of JAGRHQ010000091.1, from coordinate 4,675 downwards.
AGCGGCGAAGAAATGCACGTCGGCTACTAGAGTATCCACCGTCGCCGCTAACTGCTGGCCAACCGGAGGAACCAGCAGGGCGCAATCATCGCCGATACCCAGCGCTACGTCAGAACGCCGCACATCCTGTGCGGTGAAATAACAATCAATTAGCGCGAATTCAGCACCGGGTATTTTCATATCAGGACGGACGCTGAATATCCCGCCGGGCAGTGGAGATCGTCACGGTAAAACCGGCGATCACATCGCTCACTGTCATCAGCACAATCAGAAAAAAAGTCATATTCGCCATCTGTGGCATTATGATCAGCTCGATCAATGCGACAATAAACACCACCAGCGACAGGACGTGATTGAGAATGGCGGCGGTCGAACTACTGGTCGCGCGATAAATCTCAACACACAGCAGAAGCAACCCGATGACCAGTAGCAAGTCGCCGCCTCGGAACCACAGGACGACGCCCGATAACAGCGGCAAACCGAACAGCGTCGCCTCCAGCCAACCCGACGCCGCCAGCGCCAGCGCAGTGTAAGCGGCAACCACAAATGCAAGCAAAGGAATACTGGCCATATTTCTCTCTCTCCCTTAATCGGGATTCCAGGATTAATGATAGTGGAGGTAAGATATTGTGTACCGAATGCTTGACCAGCGCCTGACCCGGTTGTTCAACGCCGATTCGCGCGCCTTGCTGGACAGTCGCCTGCTGGGTCTGGAGCGGGAAGCGCTGCGGGTTGCCCCGGATGGCTATATCTCGCAAGTCCGCCATCCCGCGCCACTGGGTTCGGCGCTGACCCACCCTTATATCACCACCGACTATTCCGAGGCGCTGCTGGAGTTTATTACTCCCCCTTTGCCCGATGCCAGCGAAGCGCTGCGTTTCCTGGATGAGCTGCATCGTTTCGTTTACCCACACATTGACGATGAGCTGCTATGGGCGGCCAGTATGCCCTGCATCCTGGCGGGCGAAGCCAGCATTCCCATCGCCGAATATGGCTCCTCTAACCTCGGCCTGATGAAACATGTCTATCGGCGCGGACTGGCCTGGCGCTATGGGCGAATCATGCAGGTGATCGCCGGCATTCACTTTAACTTCTCTCTATCTGACGCATTCTGGGCCGCCTTCCAGGATCAGGAAGGCGACCAGCGCACGCTCCAGGATTTTCGCTCTGAATCCTATTTTGGGCTGATTCGCAATCTGCAACGCGTGGGCTGGCTGATTCTTTATCTGTTTGGCGCATCGCCCGCGGTCTGCAAGTCATTCCTGGACGGCAAGACCACGACTTTGCCGGCATTCGATGACCATACCTGTTATGGTCCCTATGCGACTTCCCTGCGCATGAGCAACGTCGGCTACACCAACCGCACCGAGAAGAAGAGCGGCGTTAATGTCTGCTATAACTCATTGGCCGAATATATCGCCAGTCTGACCCAAGCGACGGTCACACCCTGGCCGCCTTATGAGGAAATCGGCGTCAAAGTAGACGGCGAATACCGTCAGCTCAACGCCAATATTCTGCAAATCGAGAATGAGTATTACGCCTCGATGCGGCCCAAGCAACCGCCCCAGGGTAATGAGAAACCGACCCTGGCGTTGCGCGAGCGCGGGGTGAGCTATGTGGAACTGCGCTCGGTGGATATCAATCCCTTAGAGCCACTAGGCGTGAATGTCCCGCAATTGCAGTTTCTGGAAATTTTCCTGCTGTTTTGCCTGCTGGCTGAATCGCCGCCTCTGGACGCCGGGGAGCGCGGTCTGATTGACGACAATCAAATGGCAGTGGCGTTGACTGGCCGTGATCCAGCGCTGGTTCTACATCGGCGGCGCGGTCCATCGCTGCTGCTGCACGAATGGGCAGACGAGATTTTCGAACAAATGCAACCCATCAGTGAATTGTTGGATCGGGGTCAGGAGGGACAGCCTTACGCAACAACACTGGCGGAGCAGCGGAAAGCGCTGGCCGATCCCGACCGGACGCCCTCGGCCCGGATGCTGGCGGAAATGCAGGTCAGCGGCGAAAATTTTTTCCGTTGCGCCCGACGGTTGTCGGAGCAACATCGCCGCCACTTCGAGTCGCTGCCCCTAACCGAAGAAAGAATACGTTTTCTCACCGGAATAGCCGAACAATCATGGCGCGCACAACAGGCCATCGAAGCAGCGGATGAACGGTCGTTCGATGAATTCCTGGCACATTATTAAAATCCGGGCGCCTATATCAAACTAGGCAATGATACCGAAAAAATGTAAGGTATTGATTAAATGAAAAAATCATATTAAGATATTCCTAAACCAGCGCCCGGATTCTGCTCACAGGACTCCAGCCAGGTCACCGGCAAAGGACAGGGCGCAGGAGCCGCATTCATGAAGACCTCCAAATCTCCCCCAACGCGATTTCCAGCTCTGGCAAGGCCAGCGGCGCGATGCAATCCTGCTCACTCCGAATCAGCACCGTGCGATAACCGGCTGAACTCGGCTCCCGGTAAATCTCCACTTGTCGGGCGTTGACATCCACCAGCCAGGTTTCGGTAATCCCGCAACGGCCATACACCGGAATCTTTCTCTCCCGATCATGCTCCACGGAACTATCGGCCACTTCAATCAACAAAAGCACATCGTCGACGGTCGGTAATTGATCCCAATAGTTCCCAGGTTTGAGCAAGGCAAAATCCGGTTCGGGTTCCGAAGTTGCCAAGTCAATGGGGTTTTGCACCGACACAATGGCTTTATCCCGAGCCGGATAAAATAAATATACCAGCCTATTTAAAGCACTCATGTGCCGACTACCAATAGGGGCCATATCGAACAACTCTCCTTCCAGCAACTCAATCCGGGCATCCTCATCAAAAATGCCGGCCTCGCCCATTTGATGATATTCCTCTACCGTGATCCGGTGGCGGCGGGGTTCGATCACTGCATTCATGGTTTAACTCCATTCATTCAGCGCTTCATCGATTCAAAAAATTCCTTATTGGTCTTGGTATTCTTCAACCGCTCCAGCAGAAACTCCATCGCCTGCAACTCATCCATCGGATGCAGCAACTTGCGCAGAATCCACATCTTCTGCAAATCATCCGGCTCGGTCAGCAATTCTTCGCGGCGGGTGCCGGAACGGTTGATGTCGATAGCCGGGAAGACCCGCTTCTCGGAAATGCGCCGGTCCAGATGAATCTCCATGTTGCCGGTGCCTTTGAATTCCTCGTAGATCACATCGTCCATGCGCGAACCGGTGTCAATCAGGGTTGTGGCGAGAATGGTCAGCGAACCGCCTTCTTCAATATTCCGCGCCGCGCCGAAGAATCGCTTCGGTTTCTGCAATGCGTTGGCGTCCACCCCGCCGGTCAACACTTTGCCCGAAGCCGGGACTACCGTGTTGTAGGCTCGCGCCAGGCGGGTAATAGAATCCAGAAGAATCACGACATCGCGTTTATGCTCCACCAGCCGTTTAGCCTTATCCGACACCATTTCCGCAACCTGCACATGGCGGGTCGCCGGCTCGTCAAACGTGCTGGACACCACCTCGCCGCGCACCGAACGCTGCATCTCGGTCACTTCCTCCGGTCGCTCGTCAATCAGCAGCACGATCAGATAGCATTCGGGATGGTTGGCAGCGATACTTTGCGCGATGTTCTGCAACATCATGGTCTTACCCGCCTTGGGCGGCGAGACGATCAAACCGCGCTGGCCCTTGCCGATCGGCGCGATCAGATCGATCACCCGCGCGGTAATATCCTCGGTGCTGCCGTTGCCGCGCTCCAACTGCATGCGTTCGGTCGCATGCAGCGGCGTCAGATTCTCAAACAGCACTTTGTTCTTGGAGGCTTCCGGCGGTTCGAAATTGATATCGCCCACCTTTAGCAAGGCAAAATAGCGCTCCCCTTCCTTCGGCGGGCGAATTTTGCCGCTCACCGTGTCGCCGGTGCGCAGGCTGAAACGGCGAATCTGGCTGGGCGAGACGTAGATATCATCAGGACCGGCCAGATAGGAGCTGTCGGCGGAGCGCAGGAAACCAAAACCATCCTGCAAAATCTCCAGCACCCCATCGCCGTAAATATCCTCGCCGCTTTTGGCCAGCGCCTTGAGAATGGCGAAGATCACATCCTGTTTGCGGGACCGCGCCGTGCCCTCGAGCTTCAATTCCTGCGCGATGGCGATCAGGTCGGCGGCGGATTTCTTTTTAAGTTCGGTTAGATTCATGGAAACTTGCTCGAAACAGACGGGCGTCGGCAGGACGCATCCGCGGGGAGGGAGTCGGGAAATGGGCCGGGGACAGCCGGGGTATTACAAGGAACGAGAATTGAGGCAAGGCAAACGCTGCGATTGGCAGATGAAAACTAGCACGGTTGGGAAACGGCGTCCAGCCTGGGGCTGACGCCGCGCTGCGCGTCTCAGCGCAGATTGCTGTCGAGAAAGGCGGTCAATTGCGACTTGGATTGCGCGCCAACCTTTTGCGCTTCAACATTGCCGCCACGAAACAGCATCAGGGTCGGGATGCCGCGAATGCCGTACTTGGGTGGGGTGTTCTGATTCTCATCCACGTTCAGCTTGCAAATCTTGACGCGATCGCCGTATTCCGTGGCAATCTCGTCCAGGATCGGCGCAATCATTCGGCAGGGGCCACACCATTCCGCCCAATAATCCACCAGAACGGGCTGCTCAGCCTTGAGAACCTCGGCCTCGAA
>JAGRHQ010000090.1 GCA_020444905.1 Candidatus Competibacteraceae bacterium | reverse complement strand
GTCATTGCAGCTATTTCATCTAAAAAGACTAAGTAAACAACTCCACAACAAACGACCCCGCAGTAAGCAAACTACAGGGAATTAACCCTTAGGTACTCAAAAATATTAGTATTTCTTAATACAGTCCCTCACAGATTGAAAAAGTATAAACCGTAAATTTTCCACTAGGTTCTAAAAGATTTCCAAGTTGAAAAATCGTGTAGTTTGTTCTGTCAATTAGCATAGCTAGAGAAATCAAATTAAACACATGATGATGCTCCACGAAAAACTCTTCCCGATCCGGCCCATCAACAGCAGCGGCAACATCTGGCACCTCGACATAGACAAAGCCATTTGGCGTCAGCAACCGCCTTGCCGCAATCAACAGCGCCGCAGGGTCCTCCACATGTTCAAGCACCTTGTTAAAGGTAACCACATCAAAAAGGCCCACCACGGCAGGTTTGATATTAAGCAAATCCTGAGCCAAGGCATCAATAGCTACTACGCTTTGCAGGTACTCCACCGTGCGTACATCCTGTTCCAGCGCCATCACCTGCCAGCCATTTTCAGCCATTACTGCTGGGAATACACCCAATCCAGCGCCTACATCCAGTAAGCGCGGTTGTTGCCTTTCATCGATCCCGCGCGAATGGGCGAAGGCGCGAACGCGCGCGACCCGCTGACGGTTATCTGACTGTTCATACGGAAGCGCCATAATTTTGGCGAATCGCCGCCGCATTCCTTCTACCCCACCATAGGTCTTCTCGACATAGTCGCCAGCATAGAGCCGTGAAAGATCAAGATCATGATGACCAAACCAATGTCCGCACAGAGTGCAACGATCGTACCCGCGCCGATAGAGTTGCTCACCCCAATCAAAACGAGTTTCCCCTTCCGGTGGCTCCGTATACTGAAAAGCTGCCGTTAAAAACTGTCCCTTACACGGGCAACGTAAAGTCGGCGAGATACTCATAGCGACGACACGGCGACGCGTAACTGATCTAATGTTTCCGTGCTATCCAGCCAAGCAACTACATCACAGCTTTCCTGCTCCAGATACCGCTCACAATCAGACTCCCGCTCCCGTTCGACCAACAATACGAAATAGCGACTGGTTAGTCGGTTACGAATCAACACTCCACGCAGGCCAAAGCTTTGTAACCGGCCATTCAGACTAGGCGTAGCGTAGAATCCCCAATTCTTACGCGCCACATCGTATTCAGCACCAGATTCAGTTGTGAAAGTGATTTGCTCATCGGCTTCCAGCGCCAGCGAACCACAATCCTTTATCTCGAATTTCACTGAATGACCGACAGTAAAGTGGCGAGGCGGATCTTTTATGGCAAATTTCATACCATGTCTCCATGCTATTTAGCAGTATCCTGAACAGAATAGAGTTTACCAATCCGGCAGTTCCTGACGCAGACGGTCGCGAAGTTCGGGAGTCAATATACTCATGACCATCTCCAATCCTCAATTAAAAATTCCGGCAGCGTCCAGACCCCATCTATCCGTCGACGCCAGATCTCCCGATTGCGGAACTGCTCGGCAATTTCAAAAAACCTTTTACGGGCAATACCGGCAAAGGCGCAGAATTTATCAATGTCCTCATGCGGCGTCTGATCGCCGGTCTGCCGAATAATCTCAATCGCCTGCACCCGCGTCAGCCGGCCATGGCGAATTTCCAAAGACAGATTATCAAACAGCCGGGTAAAGCCGAATTTGTACCACTTCATCCAATGATGCAGGGAAATAAAGTCGTCATCGATATCGGCGAACGCATAATACCCGGTGCGTGGTCCACGGGCATCGGCGCAAAAACCATGCGCTTCCGCCACTCGGCGCGTTTCCTGCGGATCCCAAGATAAATAGTAACCGAGAAAAATCGCCCGAACGTCTACCGCCGTCAGTTCTTCCGCTGTCGGCCCGAAATACCCGGCCAAATCTTTCGCCAACAACTCCTCATCCACCCAGTCCGCCGCTGTGGTTCCGTGCGTCACCCCATAGGTGCGCAACCACTCCGCATCGAGTCGGAAACCGGTATGCGCTTCATCCACCGCGCCATACTCAAATGCCGAGTTTTCGCCCCACACCACCAAGGGAATCTGGAATCGCACCGCCAGAGTCAACGGCATATTGAACAGCGCCAAGTGCATCGGAATGGCGGTCGAACCGAACCGTTCAAACGCTTTGACCATGAAACGGGTTTCCACCTTCGGGCTGATCTGCCAGTCGATATGATCGACGCCCAAGGCAATCAGCGCTTCCAGATTGCGCCGCCCGATCTCGGTGCGTCCCGGCGTCTTCCAGGTCATGGCCAGCGGCCGCAACCCCAGATCCAGACATTGGGCCGTCTGCCAGGTACTGTCCTTGCCGCCGGAGACCGGAATCAGACAGTCATAGCCATGTGCTGACGCCTGACGTTTCGCCAGTTCCACGACTTCCTGTAATCGCGCCGCCCGCGCCGCCCAGTCAATCGCTGGTTTCGTGGCATGGGCGCGACAAGCATTGCAAACGCCCCCAGTGTCAAGATGTAAATGGGGGCGGGTATCCGGCAATACGCATTGCTGACACCATTTCATGGCGCAAACTCTTCCAGAAACAGCTTGATATTGATGAAATTAAATAGAAATTTACTGCGGCTGTTAGAGAGCCAATTCTCATCCAGCAGAGTGGTAATCTGCTCACGGCGCACAATGTCCCACACCGGACTGTCCGCCATCAATGCAGCCCGCGCGGCGGGGTCATTATGATCCAGATAATCCAGCAGCGGCGCATTAAATCCGACCTTGCGCGGGTTATCCATCACGACATCCGGGGCCAAGCCGCGCAGGGCGTCGCGCAATACCGCCTTGGCTCGGCCTTTCTGAATCAGATGTCGGCTAGGAATCTGCTGACACCAGTCAAACAGCGCTGTGTCGAGAAAAGGTGAGCGGTTCTCAATGGAAAAATACATGGCGTTTAAATCGTCTTCATGGAGAATAACCGGCACACTCTCATGGAATAACTCATTCGCCATGCGATTGCGTAGCAGTGGTTCGGTATAACAGGTCTCAGCAAAGGGTTCCGCAAAGGGATCAACCAGCAACTTGGCAAACCATTCGGCATCGAGATAAATATGGTCGCGAGCAAGCGGTCGCTGAACGAAATAATCGGGGTTTTGCAGGAATGGATTACGCACAATAGGCGCGACGATCTCTCGCCATTCCGCCAGCGCTTGAGCATAACGCACTGGGTCTTCCACCGCCATCGCCGCCAGGTAGGCGTTATGATGATCAAAATAGCCGCTGAACAGTTCATCGGCCCCGACGCCGCTCACCGAAACTTTGTAACCGGCTGCCTGAATCGCCGCCATCAACCGCCACTGCGCATAGTAGGTGATCGTGTAAACCGGTGCATCATGCTGCCGCACCAACAACCGCAGGTTGTCGAGAAAATCCTGGGTTTCAATGGGAATCGGGGTATGCCGCAGCCCCAGTTCACGCACTGACGCCTCCACCATGTCCCGTTCTTCATAGCGCGCATCGGTGTTCATGATAGTGAAGCCATGCACCTGATAACCGAGCGCCCGTTGGGCGATAGCGATTAGCGCATTGGAATCGACCCCGCCGGACAGACAGAACGCTACCGGGACGTCAGCGCGCAGGCGCAATTCCATGGAACGAATCAGCCGTTCGCGGACGCCAGCGACTGCCCCTTCATAAGGCATTGCGACATCCGGCGGCGGAAACTGCGGCGTCCACCAGGGATACTCGCGCCAGCTTTCCCCGCCTCCCACTCGACCGATAAAACCAGGGGGCAATTCTTCCAGGCCGGTAAAAAAGGTTTCGCGGGTTTTGTACAGCGACTTGTAACCATTTGCCAGGAACCGCCGAATCTGACGGCGATTGACCGGCAAGCGGCGACCAAGTAGCGCTATTAAAAATTTGACCTCAGAACCAAAGTACAACCCCGACTCATCCTGAAAAAGATAAAGCGGCTTTTCGCCAAACCGGTCGCGCCCGAGCCACAATACCCCAGTTGCGGCGTCATAGTACGCAAACGCCCACATCCCTTCGCAACGTTCAAGACCAGCCGTTCCCCACTGATCCAGCGCCTGCAGCAGCACTTCAGTGTCGCCTGCAGCAGTGAACGTGCGTCCAGTTGCCGCCAGTTCGGCGCGGACTTCCAGATAGTTATACAGCTCGCCATTGAAAATCAGCGCCTTACCATTGTGCTGAAAAGGCTGGTCTGAGCGTTCATCAAGGTCAATGATCGACAAGCGAGTGTGCAACAGACAAACAAACTCTCTCCCTTCTGGCGGGGGAGAGTTGGGGTGGGGGGGGTACCGATACACGCCGGCGGCATCCGGCCCCCGACAGCGCATCAGCTCCAGGCAGGCGTTCACTCGTTCAGAAGCGATTTCGAGAGGGCCGATATAACCTGCAATGCCACACATGGCCGCGTCACCCCGCCTCGGTTAAATCATCGCGCAGAATCATCTCGCCGGCCCGTTTAGCCTGTTGCAAAACCTGGCCCAGTAGCAGCGCCTCATCGCCCGGCGCCAACCCACCACCAGGGCGCGTCCAGTCCAGATCCGCCCAGGTCAGCGTCAACCCCGCCGACAAATCTCGGGCGGCGACAATCGAGCGCCGTGCAGTAATCGCCAACGCCTGTTCACAGGGTTGCACCGTCTTGCCATGACCCAGCATTTTCTCTGCCAAGCGCACCCGTTCCACCAACTGCGCCAATTCCTGTGGGTCGGCAGACAGCTGATGATCGCGAAAGTCCGAAAAATGCTTGTCCAGGGTAAAGTGTTTTTCAATGATCCTAGCGCCTAGCGCTACCGACAGCACTGCTGCATCAATCCCTAGCGTATGGTCGGAATAGCCGGGCGTCACTCCCAGTGTCGCCAGATCGCGAATCGCCAGCAGACTGGCTTCTTCCGGGGGCGTTGGGTAACTCGTGACGCAATGCAGGAAGGCTAGATCGGCTCCCTGCTGAAGCGGCGTCATCCGGCGTTTTTGCCAAGCCTGGGTGATAAAATCGCGAATGCCGGTCAGCCGGGACAAATCGCACAGCCCAGTCGATACCAGCAGCGGCTTGCCAAAACCGGCTAGTAAATCCAGTAAGGGGAAAAAGGTATTGTCGCCAGAGGCAACCTTGAAGGCCGGAACCAGATCATTCAAAAACCGGGCGCTGTCCAAATCAAAGGGTGTTGACAGGAATAGGACTCCACGTTGATCAGCAACTTGGGCCAAATATTCAAAATCGGCTTGTGACAGCGCAAACCGAGACAATTGCCGGATGCGCTCAGCCTGCAATGACGACACCAGACGTTCAGGAATAATGGTCTGGAATTTCACCGCATCAGCGCCGGCGCTGGCCGCCAGATCAATCATACGCTCGGCCTGAGTGCGACTGCCTTCGTGATTGTTGCCAATCTCCGCAACGATGAGCACCCGCTCCTGCGTATCAAACCGAGCGATTTTCATGAAGACGCTCCGGTATGAGAATGCAGAACATAATGAGCAGACTTGATGTGAAAACCGAGGTGTTGATAAAAATTAAGGCTGGGAATATTCGCGATCTGCGTTCCTACCTGAATTGCGTCAAATCCCTCAAGATGCATTTGCGCAAAAGCGATCAGATCATTGGCCAAGCGCTGGCGGCGACCTTGTTGATGGACAGCAATCAGATCAATAATCAGACTGCGCTCGACAAACAGCAACTGCAAAAAACCCTGAATCCTTCCCTCAATTTCACCTACAACCATGGCCTGACCACGCTGACCTGAAAAATAATTGCTTGCCCAAGCCGCCTTAATTGCATCGGCTTGAACCTGACTGATCAACGGATCCAAATGAAACCGGGTGAAACCAAAACTTTCTCCGGCTATCTGGGCAACGGCGTCCCGATCATCAGGACGCGCAAACCGGCAGCGATTGAAATCAACAGCACCAAGGGCTGGCGCCCAGTTTTTTTTCAACTGAACATTGGTATCCACTAGCCGAAATCCCAGCGTCTCCAGGCAGCTGATCGTAGCAATATCAACGGTTGCTGCTTTGGCATAAATAAAGGTCGGTTTTTTTTTGATAATCTTATATAATTTCTTAAAAATCTCGCTTTCCTCCCAATTTATTGATTTGGGAATCGCCAGAGAAAAACAGGGCCGATCCAGCAATCCAGTAAGAAATGAATCCGGGCGTAACCAACAAGAAGAATCACTCGCGGAGTCAGCCATAGGTCACCGCGAGGTTATCATGACTGGTCAGTTCAGGGGGCAGGCTTTTATACCAACCAATGTATTCGCGAAAACCCCGCTCCAATGGCCATGAAGGTTCGTAGCCAATCAACTGATGGGCTTTATCAACCACAAGAGTGCCACGATCAGGCATTAATTTATCTTTGGGGACGTATTTTATGGTGACCTGTGGAAAATGTTCGCGAACGATATCCGCCATTTGCGCGAGTGAACGAGCCTCACCATAGGTCAGATTAAAAGTCTGATTACAGGCTTCTTTCCGACCAATTACTTTGACAATCCCATCCACCACATCCTGAACATAGGTAAAATCAAGCTGATCAGTGCCATCACCAGCAATGGTAATCTCAGCGCCCTTCAGGGCATTCTCAATAAAAATCTGTCCCACACGGCGACTAACGCAACGTTCACCGTAAAGTGCTGATGGGCGCACAATTGTGTAAGGCAAATCAAAGGTCTGGTTATAAGCAATAACCAGTTTTTCTCCCCCATATTTCAACGCGCCATAGACGCCGATGGGATTACAGGATGTTTCTTCATCAACTTTCCCTTCCTGAAAATTCCCGTAGACCATGCTGGACGAAAAATAAACGAAATGTTCAACCCGATCTCGCGAACAATCCAGGGCATTTTCCAAAGTTCGGAAACTGTGATCAAACGTCGAATAGGGATCCTTGTTGGACATATTGGCATGAGCCACCGCCGCTAGTTGAATCACCACCTGCGGCTGCAGGCGGTTAAACAAATGACTGAGAGCAGCATAATCTCTGGCATCCTGCACCATGACCGGTATTCCCGCCTTTCGCAACAACTCCTGCCGTTCACTCAGAATATGCAGGTACAGACTGCGATTGGGAATATTCTTATCAGTCGATGAAAACGCCAGAATATTATTTACCTGCAGGCCATCAACAACTGATACGTCAGCACCCAACTCTTTTAATTTAAGAGCCAGATGATGCCCAATAAATCCGGCGCCGCCAATGAGACAAATTCGGCGATTTTTGATAGAAGTATTTGACATTAATGAATTCCTTTGATGACTGTTTGCAGGGTTTTTGCGATGCTTGCCATTTCTTTTGTCCCCAAGTGCGGGCCAACTGGCAACGCCAGGGATCTGTCAGCAATTGCCGCTGCGTTAATATATCGGCGGTTATCATAGGATGCTTGCTGTTGATAATACTGAAAGCGCGGCACGGGATGTGGGTAATAAACACTGGTTCCGACCCCAGCAGCATTCATCGCTTCGATCACTTTAGCGCGCTGTTTGGCCAACCGGTCATCCAGCAGGATATTTAAACAATACCAGGAATGCGTATACTGAGTCCCTGCGCCATGCTGGCCTTCCAAAACCCGGAGACCGGGTATTCCCTGCAAACTATCTCGCAAAGCCTGGTAATTTTCGCCACGCACCTGGAGAAAGCCGGGTAGTTTGCGCACTTGTTCAATGCCGATCGCTGCATGAATTTCGCTCATCCGATAATTAAATCCCAGCGCGACTGTTTCATAAACGCCAGGAACCTTGCGCTCGCCATGCGCCCGGTCCACACCAAACGCCCGCAACAGGCGAATCCGGTCCGCCAATAATCCGTCGCGAGTCACCACCATACCACCCTCGGCTGTGGTGATATGCTTGACCGGGTAAAAGCTAAAAACTCCCGCATTACCCCACAAGCCGGCGTGGACGCCATCGAGACGGGTTCCACAGGCCAGGGCGCAGTCTTCCAATACAAACAGGCCATAGCGATCGGCAATGCGCCGCACCCGCACCATATCCACCGGCATGCCCAGATAGTGAACCACGGCAATGGCCCGGGTTCGATGGGTAATGGCTGCTTCAATCTTGTCAATATCAATGTTCCCTGTTTCCAGCTCGGCATCGACAAACACCGGTTTGGCGCCGGTTAAAGCGACGGCATGGGCCGTAGCAACATGCGTCATGGCGGGAATGATCACTTCATCACCCGCGCCCAAGCCCAATGAGAAGTACAATAAATGCATCCCTGCAGTGCAGGAAGAAACGGCCACCGCATGAGGCGCATCAACAAAAGCGGCGAAAGCGGCTTCAAATTCAGTGGCCTTCGGGCCATGAACCAGAATCGGACCGGATAACACCTCAGTGACCGCGCGACGCTCTTCATCGTCGATGATCGGCCAGCCAAACGGAATTTTGATGCTCAAGTCACTCTCTCCCTGGAAAAGGTCCGAGGACCCAGTACCGGATAGTTGATTTTAACAGGGGCGCTGGTCTCAGCCGCCTGTTGCGCGGCGAGCGAAATCGCCATGACCCGCACGACCTCCTCTTCCGTGACATCTGGATAACTGCCGTCCAGGATCGATCTGACGAAAGATGGCAGCATGTCGCCCTTGGCCATGGCGGGATAAGGCGCATCAACCTTAACGGGTGATTCCACCGGATCACGACTTGCGTACCACCACGCGCCCCGTTCATTATGCATAAAAGATGCCTGAGTTCCGTACACCATCAGGTTATGGTGGTGTGGAAAAACGCAGCCAAAATTGGCGGATACCTTGGCAATAAGTCCACTTTCAAACCTTAACAAGCTGACGATAAAATCAAAGTTGTTAAAAGTCGTCCCGGCGCTGACAATGCGATTGCCAAAAGCCGCAACTTCCAACGGCCATTGCCCCAAAAGCCAAGTGATTAAATCCAGAACATGAATTCCACCGCCATGCATAACTGAATAATGGGGAATCCGGCCACGCCAACCTTCGGTGATTTTATGCAGACGTCCGTAGTTGTAATCCGCTTCAACATAATAGGGAACGCCTAAGCGCCCCGCAGTAATCTGCTGCTTTAACCAGATAAATCGTGGACTACGGCGCAGGATCAGATTGGAAGACAGTCTAAGGTCAGGGCGTCGATTCAGATGATCGACAATATCCTGTAGCTCCGAGCTGGTTAAACACAGCGGTTTCTCGACAAATACATGCTTGCCAGCCTGTAGCGCCGCCACGACATGCGCACGATGATCGTCATCGTAAGACGCGACTGACACCACGTCCAGCGACGCATCCTGCACCACCGCCATAGCATGGCTGACCGCGACCTTACCCGGATAGCGTGCGTTAACTTCACTCAGTTTATCAAGATCACGATCGCACAAGATCGCTACCTGACAACGCAGGTCGGCTTCATAACCCCGGATATGTTGTTCGCCCACGCCCAGCCCGATGATGCCGGCCCGTAACCGGCGTTCAGCCATGACAGAACAGTTTATTGCGCACCGCCATGATTTCCTCCAGACTGACCGTTGCCAAGTTGCCGGGCAGCATCGCGACTAGATGGCGCACAGATTGCAGATCCTCCGGGGTATCGATGGTCAGCCGCGTCGCACCCCACGGTCGGCCACTAGTGAGATTGACGATCACGAAGGACTGCATATTTCGGTAAAAGTAGCGGGTCACATGCTCGCGGTCTTCATCATTCATATCTTGAAGCGCGTTGGCCAGCGCCGCCGTGCGCAACACCTCGACCGACTGCCCGGCGGGATAGGTGCGCACCTGGACATTGGTAGTCAAATCAGCGCCTGAAACCGCGGATAAAGTCACCAACTGATCCACCAGCCCAGGGTCCAGCAGGGGACTGTCGGCGCAAATCCGCACCAGTCGTTCCGCGCCGTATTCTTGCCCAGCAGCCAAAAACCGTCCCGCCACGTCGCGCAGCGAACCCCGGAAACAGTTGACTGTTCGCGCCTGACAAAATGACTCAACCGGGTCATCGTCCGCCTGATCGGAAGTCGCCACCACCAGCGGCAGACCTGAAGTTGTCGTGCGCAAACGCCGGATCAGCAACTCCAGCAGAGTAACAGATCCCAGATCCGCCAGAATTTTGCCAGGCAGTCTGCTGGAACTCATCCTGGCCTGAATGATGATTAATTCATCCATCGTTGACCTGAACCGATAATCATGCGTCGCTCGCCCAAGATCGTTGTTAAACAACGGGGTCAATACCCAACTTTCGCAACTGCGCCGCCAACCGTTCCGCGCGTTGCTCAGCGTTCTCCGCGCGTTGCTCAGCGTTCTCCGTGCGTTGCTCAGCGTTCTCCGCGCGCTCGGCGCTGGTCGGAATTAGCTGACCGGTTTGATCAACCCAGCGCAGCCACTGCTGATGCTCGCCTTCATATTTACCTTGCCACAGCGTCACTCCCAGGCCCACCTCCTTGAACTGCGAGCCGACTTTCTCCACATAGGCTTGGCCCGCCAACTGGTAAATGCGCAACACTCGGTCAGACAGCTGACACCATGGGTCGAAGATTACATAATAGCCAACAGCCGCTGCCGCATACTTGTAGAGTTTCTCCTGATCTTCGCTACCTTCCCGATTAGACACAATCTCAATCGCCACCAGCGGCGGTTTGCCCTGTTCCCAGGTAAAGTAGGAGCGGTTGGCTTTTTCGCTCAAATCCGCGCCAAGACCTACGACATCCAGCGCGAGCATGACGTCTGGAACCAGTGGCGGTTCGCGCAAGGCGTAAAACAGGCCGACATTCGCCAGGGCCAGGAAGGGTCGGTGACTGGGCGCATACTCTGCAGGTCCCGTCCAGGCGCCATAGAGCGGCTCGGTCAGCAAGCGTTGCTGTTTTTCTGACAGAATATTATCCACTGGCGTTTCATCCTCAGTGATTAACCCTTCCATTTCGCGCCTTACCTCAACGCGAATCGCCACCATATCCTCTTCCCAAGGCGGCCAGTTTTGCGGAGCATTCGGTACAGCATTCATCATTTATCCCTCTTTCTTGAAAGAAAAGGCATAAGGTTACGGCTACCGCAACTGTTGCAAAGCCCGAATCCCCTGCTCCAGTCCTTCCAGGGTGAGGGGGTACATGCGGTCGCTCATCAGCTCGCGAACCATCTGAATCGAAGGAATGTAACTCCAGCGGTTGGACGACTGGGGGTTCAGCCAGATCGCACGGGGCCAGGCGGCGAGTAGCCGACTCATCCACACATCGCCGGCCTCGGGATTAAAATGCTCAACGCTACCTCCTGGATAGGTGATCTCGTAAGGACTCATCGTAGCGTCACCGACCAGAATCAGCTTGTAATCCCGCGTGAAGGTATGCAGCACCGTCAGAGTGTCGATCTTCTCGGTGTGGCGGCGGCGGTTATCCTTCCACAGCCCCTCGTAGACCATGTTATGAAAGTAGAAATACTCCAGATGCTTGAACTCACTGCGCGCCGCCGAGAACAACTCCTCACAGGCCCGGACATGATCATCCATCGAGCCGCCCACATCAAGAAACAGCAGTACTTTCACCGCATTATGCCGCTCCGGCACCATTTTCAGATCCAGCCAGCCCGCATTGCGCGCAGTGGAACGAATTGTGTCGTCCAGGTCTAGCTCTTCAGCCGCGCCCTCGCGGGCAAACCGGCGCAGACGACGCAGCGCAACCTTGATGTTGCGCGTCCCGAGTTCCACTGTGTCGTCCAGGTTGCGGAACTCGCGACGGTCCCAGACCTTGACCGCCCGGCGATGACGTGACTGATCCTGTCCGATGCGGATGCCTTCCGGATTGTAACCGTAGGCTCCGTAAGGCGAAGTGCCGGCGGTGCCGATCCATTTATTACCGCCCTGATGACGTCCCTCCTGCTCGGCCATCCGTTGCGCAAAGGTTTCCATCAATTTTTCCCAGCCCCCCATCGACTCGATCAGTTGCTGGTCCTCTTCACTCAAGGTCAACTCCGCTAACTTGCGCAGCCATTCCAGCGGTACGTTAGCGCCGACCAGTCCATCGAACAGGGTTTCCAGTCCCTTGAAGTGGCTGGCGAACACTTGATCGAAGCGGTCGTAATGGCGTTCGTCCTTGATCAGGGCCGCCCGCGCCAGATAATAGAATTCTTCAACGCTATGAGCCGTGACCCGCTGATGCAGAGCTTCCAGCAGGGTTAAAAATTCGGTCAAGGTGACAGGTATACTGGCCTTGCGCAGCTTGAAAAAAAAGTCGGTCATCATCGATCTTCTCCGCGAGAGACCTTGACGTTCGCGCCGGGGGAGAGAGCGGGGCGTCGTTCCATTCAATCCTTCTTGCGGCGACTCATAAATAGCAGCCGCTCAAACAAATGCACATCCTGCTCATTCTTCAGCAACGCCCCATACAGTGGCGGAATCAGCTTCCGCTGGTCACCGCGCAAGGCTTCGGGCGGGATGTCTTCGGCGACCAATAGTTTGATCCAGTCCAGCAATTCCGAAGTAGAAGGTCGCTTTTTCAGACCCGGCGCCTCGCGAATTTCGAAGAACGCTTCCAACGCCTCGCTCAGCAACCGTTTCTTCAAATCCGGATAATGCACCCGCACGATTTGTTCCATGGTTTCCTTGTCGGGAAAGCGGATGTAATGGAAAAAGCAACGGCGCAGGAAGGCGTCCGGCAATTCCTTCTCATTGTTGCTGGTGATAATAATGATTGGACGGTGGTGGGCCTTGACGGTCTGCCGCGTCTCGTAGACATAGAACTCCATACGGTCGAGTTCCAACAGCAGGTCATTCGGAAATTCAATATCAGCTTTGTCGATCTCATCGATCAGCAACACCGGTTGCACGTCGGCGGTAAATGCTTCCCACAATTTACCCTTGACGATGTAGTTGCTAATGTCATGCACTCGCCCTTCGCCCAGTTGGGAATCACGCAGCCGCGAGACAGCATCGTATTCATACAACCCTTGCTGGGCCTTGACGGTCGACTTGATATGCCACTGGATGAACGGACGATTCAGGGCAAAAGCGACTTCCTCGGCCAACTGGGTCTTGCCAGTGCCCGGCTCGCCTTTCACCAATAGGGGCCGACCCAGGGTTACGGCAGCGTTCACCGCCATCATCAGATCATCAGTGGCAACATAGCGTTCGGTGCCATGAAAGCGGCCTTCGGTCATCTGGAGTCTCCTTGAAATGCGGGCGGCGACAAAAAGTCATATTGCCGCTCATTATAAAAAAATGCTTCATTATTCTTTATGTTTGGATTGCTGCTTCTGCTATGGTTAAGCATGGACAGCATTGATAGCGGGTAAGTTTAACAGGCGAACCGGATGTCACCGCATTCCGCGAAAGCTGATCCATGCATTTTCAATATAATAAGTTTCCAAGCGCCACGCCCCTATCCCCTGACTGGAGGATTGTACCGATGAAAGCACGCAACATTCTCGAAACGATAGGCAATACCCCTCATGTTCGCGTCAACCGATTGTTTGCCGACCGCAAGGTCGAGGTCTGGATGAAACTGGAGCGGGCTAACCCTGGTGGTAGCATCAAGGATCGCATTGGATTAGCCATGATTGAAGACGCCGAAGAACGCGGCTTACTCAAACCTGGCACGGTGATGGTCGAACCGACCTCGGGCAACACCGGCATCGGTTTAGCCATGGTCGCCGCCGCCAAGGGCTATCGACTGATTTTAACCATGCCGGAATCGATGTCGCTAGAACGGCGGCGCTATCTGGCGGCGCTCGGCGCGGAGCTGGTGCTGACGCCCAAGGAAAAGGGGATGCCGGGCGCTATTGAGAAAGCGCAGGAGCTGCTGGAAAGCACGCCCAACGCCTGGATGCCGCAACAGTTCGAAAATCCCGCCAATGTGGAAATCCACCGTCGCGCCACGGCGCAGGAAATCCTCTCCGACTTTCCAGAAGGATTCGATTTCATGATTACCGGAGTCGGCACCGGCGGCCATATCACCGGCTGCGCCGAAGTGTTGAAGGAAAAATTCCCGCATCTGAAGGTGTTGGCGGTTGAACCTTCAGCCTCACCGGTACTAAGCGGCGGCCAGCGCGGTCCGCACCCAATTCAGGGGATTGGCGCTGGTTTTGTACCCAAGGTGCTAAATACGCAAATCCTGGACGGCGTCATTCAGGTCGCCCATGAGGATGCCTTTAAGTACGCTGTCCGTT
>JAGRHQ010000008.1 GCA_020444905.1 Candidatus Competibacteraceae bacterium | reverse complement strand
ATTCGTATCCGCCTCAAGGCGTTTGATCATCGTTTGATCGATCAATCGGCGCGCGAAATTGTCGAGACCGCCCGGCGCACCGGCGCCCAGGTGCGCGGCCCGATTCCGTTGCCGACCAAGATCGAACGCTTCACCGTGTTGATTTCACCTCATGTTAACAAGGATGCCCGTGATCAATACGAGTTACGCACCCACAAGCGGCTCATGGATATCGTGGATCCGACAGACAAGACAGTTGATGCTCTGATGCGGCTAGATCTCGCTGCCGGGGTGGA
Organism: Candidatus Competibacteraceae bacterium; assembly: GCA_020444905.1. Taxonomy (GTDB): domain Bacteria; phylum Pseudomonadota; class Gammaproteobacteria; order Competibacterales; family Competibacteraceae; genus UBA2383. The sequence goes on along the minus strand of JAGRHQ010000008.1, from coordinate 41,759 downwards.
TGTGCAGATTAAATTGAATTAGCAAGTTAGGCGATTTCCTGGAACAGTCATTATTTCAGGTTTGGCTTTTAGCTTGGCTTCCTTGCGAATCACGAGGGGCGGCCTTCCCCTCCTCTGATTCAGGTTATGCTCCAGAGGTTTAATAAAATGGCAATCGGACTCATCGGCCGCAAGGCCGGCATGACCCGGGTTTTCACGGAAGACGGTGCTTCAATACCTGTGACCCTCATTGAAGTCGAACCTAACCGTGTTACCCAGGTCAAGACGGAAGAAATTGACGGTTACCGTGCTCTGCAGGTCACCGTCGGCGAGCGGCGCGCCAGCCGAGTGACCAAGCCTATGGCCGGTCACTTCGCCAAAGCTGGCGTTGCGCCCGGCCGTGGCCTGTGGGAGTTCCGCTTGGTAGACAGCGAAGGCGAGAACATTGGCGTTGGCGCTGAACTCACCGTCGATCGCTTCCAGGTCGGTCAGAAAGTCGATGTCACCGGCGCCACTATTGGCAAGGGCTTCGCGGGCGCGATCAAGCGCCACCATTTCCGCAGTCAGCGCGCTAGCCATGGTAATTCGCTGTCGCATCGCGCTCCTGGCTCCATTGGTCAGAACCAAAGTCCCGGTCGAGTGTTCAAGGGCAAGAAAATGGCTGGTCATCTTGGCGCAGTGCAGCGTTGTGTGCAGAATCTGGAAGTCATTCGGGTCGATGCTGCGCGTAATCTGTTGGCCATCAAGGGCGCGATCCCTGGTCATAAGGGTGGCGATGTGGTGGTGCGGCCCGCTGTGAAGGCGCGCAAGTAGTAAGGAGACGATATGGAACTTCAGATCAAAAACACCAACGATGCGGCGCCTGGTCAGATCACGGTAGCTGATGAAGTTTTCGCACGCCCCTTCAATGAACCACTGGTGCATCAAGTGGTGGTCGCTTACCTGGCGGGCGCGCGCGCCGGTACCCGCGCGCAGAAAAGCCGCGCTCAGGTCAGCGGCGGCGGCAGCAAGCCGTGGCGACAGAAAGGCACCGGTCGCGCCCGCGCCGGCAGCACCCGCGGCCCGATCTGGCGTGGTGGCGGCGTGACGTTTGCGGCCCGTCCGCAGGATCATTCGCAGAAGGTCAACCGCAAGATGTACCGCGCCGCTATGCGCGCCATCTTTTCCGAGTTACTACGCCAGGACCGTTTGCAGGTGGTCGACAAATTGACCTTCCCGGAAATTAAAACCAAGCAAATGATTGCGCTGCTGAAAACGCTGGATCTCACCAACCAGCGCCGGGTATTGCTAGTGAGTGAAGAAGTGGACCTGAATCTCTATCTGTCAGCGCGCAATCTGGGTCAAGTAGCGCTCAGTGATGTGAGCGGTCTGGACCCAGTCAGTCTGGTGGGCGCCGATACCGTACTTATCACGGTTGGGGCTATGCAACGCGTAGGGGAGTGGCTGGGATGAACAACCAGGAACGCTTGATGAAAATTTTGCTGGCCCCGCATATCTCTGAAAAAGCCAACCGGGTTGCCGAGCGCTATAACCAGATCGTATTCAAGGTGTTGCGCGATGCGACGAAGCCGGAAATCAAGGATGCTGTTGAATTGATGTTCAAGGTCAAGGTTCAGCGCGTTACGGTAGCCAACGTCAAGGGTAAGCGTAAACGCTTCGGAGCCATTTACGGGCGGCGTTCGGACTGGAAAAAAGCTTATGTCTCGCTAGAGCCTGGTCAGGAAATTGATTTCCTGATGGCTGGATGAGCGGACACTCGCCGATATTGCAGATTTAAGGTGAATTCTCATGCCTCTCGTTAAAGCCAAGCCGACCTCACCGGGCCGACGGTTCGTGATCAAGGTCGTCAATCCTGAACTGTACAAAGGCCGACCGTATGCGCCCTTGTTGGAGAAGCAGTCGCGCAAGGGTGGACGCAACAATCAGGGCCGCATCACGACCCGCCATCAAGGCGGCGGCCATAAACAGCACTATCGGCTGATCGACTTCAAACGCAACAAGGACAATATCCCGGCGCGAGTCGAGCGGTTGGAGTACGATCCGAATCGTAGCGCCCATATCGCTTTGTTATTGTACGCTGATGGCGAGCGCCGCTACATTGTTGCACCCCGCCATGTCCATGCCGGCGACAGCCTGATGTCCGGGCCAGCGGCGCCGATCAAGCCGGGCAATACCCTGCCGCTGCGCAATATACCCGTCGGCAGCCAGGTGCATTGTGTGGAATTACGACCCGGCAAGGGCGCGCAACTGGCTCGTAGCGCCGGCGCTTCCGTACAACTGGTCGCCCGCGAAGGTAACTACGCAACCTTGCGGCTGCGTTCTGGCGAAATCCGCAAAGTGCATGCGGACTGCAAGGCGACGATCGGCGAGGTGGGGAATGCAGAGCATAACCTGCGCTCCCTGGGCAAGGCGGGTGCCCAGCGTTGGCGTGGCGTCCGGCCTACCGTGCGCGGCGTGGCCATGAATCCGGTCGATCACCCCCATGGTGGCGGTGAAGGCCGCACCTCTGGCGGGCGCCATCCGGTGTCACCGTGGGGCGTCCCGACCAAGGGCCACAAGACCCGCTCGAACAAGCGCACTGATAAACTGATTGTGCGCCGGCGTAAGAAATAGGACTGGCTGAACCGAGAGGATAAGTTAAGGTGCCACGCTCGATTAAGAAAGGTCCATTTGTCGATCTCCACCTGGCCAAGAAGGTGGAACAGGCAGTGGCCACGAATGCCAAGCGTCCGATCAAAACCTGGTCGCGGCGCTCGATGATTTTGCCGGATATGATTGGCTTGACTATCGCAGTGCATAACGGCCGGCAACATGTGCCGATTCTGGTCACTGAGAACATGGTCGGCCATAAGCTCGGCGAGTTCGCGGCAACCCGCACCTATCGCGGACATGCCGCGGACAAGAAATCCAAGTAAGAGGCGCTCCGATGCAAGCTGTCGCTATTTTAAAACATGCCCGCATCTCACCGCAGAAGGCCCGGCTAGTGGCTGATCAGGTCCGTATGCTCCCGGTCGGCAGGGCTTTGGAGATTTTGACCTTCAGCAACAAAAAAGCGGCGCAATTGATCAAGAAAGTACTCGACTCAGCAATTGCTAATGCCGAGCATAACGAAGGCGCTGACATTGATGAGCTCAAGGTGTCCGCGATTTGCGTAGATTGTGGCCCTGTATTGAAACGTATGCATCCCCGAGCCAAGGGGCGCGGTAATCGCATCGTTAAGCGCACCAGCCATATTACGGTCACAGTCGCTGAATAATAAGGAGCGGAGAACGACATGGGTCAAAAAGTCAGTCCCACCGGCATTCGTTTGGGAATTGCGTCCGACTGGACTTCCAAGTGGTATGCGAGTAGCAAGAACTTTCCCGATTTGCTGGAAACCGATCTCAAGGTGCGGCAATTTCTGAAAAAGAAACTGTCCAATGCTTCAGTCAGCCGGATTCAGGTCGAGCGGCCAGCGCGACTGGCGCGCATTACGATTCACACCGCCCGGCCGGGTGTGGTGATCGGCAAGAAGGGCGAGGATATTGAAGCCTTGCGCAAGGACGTTGCCCGAATGATGGGGTTAGACGTCAAGGACCTTCAGGTCAACATTGAGGAGATCCGCAAACCGGAATTGGATGCGCAGCTGGTTGCTGAAAGCGTGGCTCAACAACTGGAGCGGCGCATCATGTTTCGTCGAGCGATGAAGCGCACAGTCGCCAATGCGATGCGTCTAGGCGCGCTGGGGATTAAGATCCAGGTTTCCGGGCGGCTCAACGGTGCAGAAATCGCTCGTAGTGAGTGGACCCGTGAAGGTCGGGTTCCCCTGCACACGCTGCGCGCCAACATCGATTATGGTTTGGCCGAAGCGCAAACCACCTATGGTGTGATCGGCATCAAAGTCTGGATTTTCAAGGGCGAGGTGTTCGGCCTGGAACGACAAGGCGAGACCAAATCCGAGAAAGCTTCGGCAAACTGATTTGGACAGATTTGCGGAACTCCGCATTCTATTGCGGAGTTCCTTGTTTTATAGACGAGAAGAAACATGTTACAGCCGAAAAGAACAAAATTTCGCAAACAGCGCAAGGGACGCAACCGTGGCTTCGCGACCAGCGGCGCCGAGGTCAGTTTTGGCGAATATGGGTTGAAGGCTATCACGCGCGGCCTGTTGACCGCTCGCCAGATTGAAGCCGCGCGCCGGGCGATTAACCGCTACATCAAACGGGGCGGCAAGGTGTGGATTCGCATTTTCCCGGACAAGCCGATCACGAAGAAACCCTTGGAAGTGCGTATGGGTAGCGGCAAAGGTAATGTTGAGTACTGGGTGGCCAAGGTCAAGCCTGGCTGCGTATTGTATGAAGTGGAGGGTGTGTCCGAACTGGTCGCCCGCGAAGCCTTTCGCCTAGCGGCAGCCAAGCTTCCGGTGCAAACCGCCTTCGTGAGCCGAATGGTGATGTAATGAAAGCGAGCCAACTGCGTGAAAAAAGCACGGACGAGTTAAAGCAGGAATTGCTCGCATTGCTGCGCGAGCAATTTAACCTACGCATGCAGAAAGCGACCCAACAGGCGAATAAACCCCACCTGTTTCGGCAGGCGCGGCGTAACATCGCCCGGGTCAAGATGGTGTTAAGCGAAAAGGCGAGGCAGGCATGACAACGGAAACTCAGGTGGAGCGCACCCTGACCGGGCGCGTCACCAGCAATAAAATGGACAAAACCATCACCGTAGTTATTGAACGATTGGTCAAGCATCCGATATACGGTAAATATATTCGCCGCAGCACCAAGTTGCATGTCCATGACGAGCAGAATGAATGCCGTGAAGGCGATCTGGTCGCCATCAAGCAATGTCGGCCACTCTCCAAAACCAAGTCCTGGATGCTGGTGTCAGTGGTCAATCGCGCCCAATGAACGGGATGGGCGCGGCCGGTCTTTTTCCAACTCCGTCAAGGGAATATAGAACATGATTCAGATGCAAACGATGTTGGAAGTCGCCGACAACAGCGGCGCCCGCCGACTGATGTGCATCAAGGTGCTGGGCGGCTCGCACCGCCGCTACGCGCATATCGGTGATGTCATCAAGGTCAGCGTCAAGGATGCGATCCCCCGAGGCAAGGTGAACAAAGGCGAGGTATACAACGCGGTTGTCGTGCGTACTCGCAAGGGCGTGCGCCGGACGGACGGTTCGTTAATTCGCTTTGATGGCAACGCTGCTGTGCTGCTTAACAACAAGCTGGAGCCGATCGGCACCCGTATTTTTGGGCCAGTGACCCGTGAATTGCGTAGTGAGCGGTTCATGAAAATTATTTCGCTGGCCCCGGAAGTGCTGTGAAGCAGGAGGAAGGCAGTCATGCGCAGAATTCGAAAAGATGACGAAGTGATCGTCATCGCCGGTAAGGATAAGGGGCGACGCGGCAAGGTGATGCGAGTCGTGGAGAATGGCGAGCGCGTTATTGTGGCCGGCGTCAATATGATCAAGCGCCACACCAAACCCAATCCAGCCCGCAACGTGTCGGGGGGGATTATTGAGCGCGAAGCGCCCTTGCATATTTCCAACGTGATGCTGTTCAATCCGATGGCTAAAAAGGGTGACCGCGTCGGTTTCCGATTCCTGGAAGATGGCGGCAAGGTGCGCTACTTCAAATCTAACAACGAAGTAGTGGATGTTGTAAGGAGTTCTTCATGACCCGGTTACAAGAACATTATCGCGAAACGGTTGTGTCAAAATTGCGCGAACAGTTTAGTTACCGCAATGTAATGGAAATACCCCGCATCGCCAAAATCACCCTGAATATGGGGGTAGGGGAAGCTGTAGCCGACAAGAAAATCATGGATCATGCGGTCAGCAATCTGGCTCAGATTGCTGGTCAAAAACCGATAGTGACCCTGTCGCGTAAATCCATTGCCGGTTTCAAAATTCGCGCAGGGTGGCCAATCGGTTGCAAAGTCACGCTGCGGCGCGAGCGGATGTATGAATTTCTGGATCGGCTGGTCAATATCGCTATCCCGCGCATCCGCGATTTTCGCGGTTTCAGCGCCCGCGCCTTCGACGGTCGTGGTAATTACAGTCTGGGAGTGCGCGAGCAGATTATTTTCCCGGAAATCGATTATGACAAGATCGACGCCATTCGCGGTCTGGATATTACCATTGCCACGACAGCGCGCACTGATGAAGAAGGCCGCGCCCTATTGGCGGCGTTTAATTTCCCATTCCGGAACTGAGGGTTCGATTGTGGCGAAACTAAGTATGATCAACCGCGAGATCAAGCGGGCGCACATCGTCCAGCAATACGCCGCCCGGCGGGAAGCGCTTAAGGAAACGATTCGCAATCCGGCCAGCACCGATGAACAACGGCGGGAAGCGCAGAATAAGCTGCAAATGCAGCCACGTGACGCTAGTCCGAGCCGCCTGCACAATCGCTGCCGATTGACAGGTCGTCCGCATGGTTTCTATCGTAAGTTTGGCTTGGGACGTAACAAATTGCGCGAAGCCACCATGCGTGGTGACGTCCCTGGTTTGCGTAAGGGAAGCTGGTAGCGCTGGTGAGTAGCGAGTAGGAATTTTTTGTTTGCTTTTCTGCCATTGATTTTAAGTTCAGGGTTTGCCCTGCCGCCGGCGTGGCCCCGAGACTGACCATCTGGAGTTGATTGACATTATGAGTATGACGGACCCCATCGCGGATATGCTGACGCGAGTTCGCAATGCCCAAGCCGCTACCAAGGCGCAGGTGACCATGCCGGCTTCCAAGCTGAAGGCGGCGATTGCCAAAGTGTTGCGGGATGAAGGTTACATTACCGATTTTGCCGTCGAGCAAACCACGCCGGGCAAGGCTGTATTGACTGTTACTCTCAAATATTTTGAAGGACGACCCGTCATCGAGCGTATCGAAAGAGTTAGCAAACCCAGTCGAAGAGTATTTCGCGGCAAAGACAAATTGCCCAAGGTCATGGGGGGGCTGGGTGTGGCGATTATCTCCACGTCCAAAGGTCTGATGAGCGATCGCGCCGCCCGCGTCGCTGGTCATGGCGGTGAAGTGCTGTGCATCATCGCGTAAGGAGAAATTAAACATGGCAGCGGTGCTCCAGGAAAAAAAAATTCGCGTATCGCGGGTCGGTAAACAACCGATTCCAATACCTGTCGGCGTGAATGTGACCATCAATGACCAGCAGGTTGCGCTCAAAGGCAAGAATGGATCAGCGGAAATCCGGATTCATCCCTGGGTGTCGATCCAGCAAGAAGGCAATGAGCTAAAAGTCGCCCCTAAAGTGCTGACTAACGACGCGAAGTACCGGGCGATGACCGGCACCATGCGTGCGCTGCTCAATAACCTGGTCATCGGCGTCAGCCGGGGTTTTGAGCGCAAATTGCAACTGGTTGGCGTCGGTTATCGCGCTCAGGCTCAAGGTAATCTCCTGAATTTGGCGCTGGGGTTTTCTCATCCCGTCGAGTTCAAGGCGCCGGAAGGCATTACCATTCAGACCCCGGCGCCGACCGAAATTATCGTGCGCGGCGTGGACAAACAGCAGGTCGGTGAAGTCGCCGCCCAGATCCGTGCTTACCGGCCGCCGGAACCCTACAAAGGTAAGGGTGTGCGTTATGCGGATGAGACAATCATCTTGAAAGAAGCCAAGAAAAAGTAGAGATTCGTCATGGACAAGAAAGCAGCCGACAAGAAAGCGGCTCGCCAGCGGCGCGGGTTGCGGACCCGATACAAGATTCGTGAGCTAGGCATTCATCGCTTATGCGTACATCGCACTCCCCGTCATATTTATGCCCAGATTATCATTCCGGCGGCGACGGGCGACCAGACACTGGCAACATCATCGACCGTGGAGCCGAGCTTGCGTCAGGGGTTAGAGAGCACCGGCGGCATCGCGGCAGCCAAGGCGGTGGGCAAGGCGATTGCCGAAAAAGCCAAGGCGATAGGCATTACTCAAGTTGCATTCGACCGCTCCGGTTTCAAATATCACGGCCGGGTTAAAGCATTGGCCGATGCCGCCCGTGAGAATGGTTTGGAGTTTTAAGGAACAGATATGGCGAGCAATGTAGAAGGTTCACAGAGTACTGATGGCCTGCAGGAAAAGTTGATTGCAGTCAATCGCGTCGCCAAGGTCGTCAAGGGGGGGCGGCAATTCGGGTTCACCGCGCTGACCGTGGTGGGCGATGGCAATGGCCGGGTTGGCCTGGGTTATGGCAAGGCCCGTGAAGTGCCGATGGCTATTCAAAAAGCGATGGACAAAGCCCGTAAAAACATGCGCCGTGTAGCGTTGAACGGAACGACCTTGCAATATGCGGTGAATGCCGAGCATGGCGCGGCGCATGTCTTCATGCAACCCGCGTCCGAAGGCACAGGCATCATCGCGGGCGGCGCCATGCGGGCGGTGTTTGAAGTGGTCGGCATCAAGGATGTATTGTCCAAGTGCATTGGTTCGCGCAATCCCATTAATGTGGTGCGGGCCACCATTCGTGGACTTAGCGCTATGCAATCGCCGGACTACTTGGCCACTAAACGTGGTAAAAGTATCGATGAGATTCGGAGTTAAGGCGCATGGCAAACCAGTTGAAAGTCACATTAGTGAAAAGTGTGCATGGCCGATTGGCCGCGCATAAGGCGTGTGTGCGTGGACTGGGGCTACGACGGATGCATAGCAGCGCAGTGGTTATCGACACTCCAGAAAATCGCGGCATGATTCGCAAGGTCTCCTATTTGCTAAAAGTCGAAGAGGTTATGACGCCATGCGATTGAATACCCTCAAGCCAGCGCCGGGTAGCCGGCCGGATCGGGTGCGGGTCGGGCGCGGTATTGGCTCTGGTCTCGGCAAAACCGCAGGGCGCGGCCATAAGGGCCAACACGCCCGGGCGGGTGGTTATCACAAGGTGGGCTTTGAAGGCGGCCAGATGCCGCTGCAGCGGCGTCTGCCCAAGCGGGGCTTTCGCTCGATGACCGCCAAGGATACTGCTGAAGTGCGTGTGTATGCGCTGGCCAAGGTTCGGGCTGAAGTGATTGACCTGCCAGCGCTTCAGGCTGCGCATCTCGTCCCGATTTTTGCCAGTAAGGCCAAAGTCATCCTGTCCGGAAAACTGGAAAAATCGGTAACCGTGCGGGGCCTGACCCTGACCAAAGGCGCCAAGGAAGCGATCCTGGCGGCTGGCGGCGCGATTCTCGAGTAAAGAACATGGCGAACGCCCTGCCGGATCTCGGCAAAATGACCGAACTGCGTCAGCGTCTGCTGTTTCTGTTGGGAGCATTGGTCGTATTTCGCATCGGTACACATATTCCGGTGCCGGGTATTGATCCGCATGCGATGGCCCAATTGTTCGATCAGCAACGCGGCACCATCCTGGACATGTTCAACATGTTTTCGGGCGGCGCATTGCGGCGGCTCAGTATTTTTGCGCTGGGCGTGATGCCATACATCTCGGCATCGATCATCCTCCAACTGATGTCCATGGTCTTGCCCGCGCTGGAACAATTGCGAAAAGAAGGCGGAGCCGCGGGTCGCCACACCTTGACCCGCTATACCCGCTATCTGACGGTGGTGCTGGCTTCCTTTCAGGCTATCGGCGTCAGCATCGCCCTGCAGAATCAAATGACGGGCGGAACTTCAGTGGTCATTTCGCCAGGTATCGGTTTTATTGTGACCTCTACGATTAGTTTGGTAACGGGCACCATGTTCCTGATGTGGCTGGGTGAACAGGTGACCGAGCGCGGTATCGGCAATGGCATTTCGATGTTGATTTTCGCCGGCATCGTTGCCGGTTTGCCACACGCGGTAGGCGGCACTCTGGAGCTGGCTCGCACCGGTGAATTGCACTTGATCATGGTGTTCTTCCTGTTGATATTGGCGGTGTTGGTCACTGGCTTCGTGGTGTTTGTCGAGCGCGGCCAGCGGCGCATTACGGTCAATTATGCTAAACGGCAACAGGGTCGGCGGGTTTACGCCGCCCAGACCACGCACTTGCCGTTGAAACTGAATATGTCGGGGGTGATTCCACCGATCTTTGCTTCCAGTCTGATTCTGTTTCCAGCAACGTTAGGCAGTTGGTTTGGTAACGCGCCCAATATGGGATGGCTGCGAGATATCAGTTCCACCTTGTCGCCAGGACAACCGCTCTATGTCATGTTCTATGCTGGGCTGATCATCTTTTTCTGCTTCTTCTACACGGCGCTGGTCTTTAATTCCAAGGAAACCGCAGACAATTTGAAGAAGTCTGGAGCCTTCATTCCGGGTATCCGACCTGGTATGCAAACCGCTGCTTACATTGACAAAGTGCTCACCCGACTAACCCTGGTTGGCGCAATCTATATCACAGGCGTTTGTCTGTTGCCTGAATTTCTAATTCTGTACTGGCGAGTGCCATTCTATTTCGGGGGTACCTCGCTGTTGATTATTGTGGTAGTGGTAATGGATTTCATGGCCCAGGTTCAGGCGCACCTGATGTCTCATCAATATGAGAGTCTGATGAAGAAGAGCAGTTTTAAGGGCCAAAGTTTGTTGCGCTAATTGGAATAACAAGATCAATGAACTGGACGTGGCGTGATGCAGCGTCCTGATCGATTTGGAGAAACCCATGAAAGTACGCGCTTCGGTAAAGAAAATCTGCCGTAATTGCAAGATCATTCGCCGTGACCGGGTCGTCCGGGTGATTTGCAAGGATGCCCGTCATAAGCAACGGCAAGGATAAAAGTCATTTCTTTATTGATTTTGCATCGCTATCCGGGTTAAATTTCCGCTTCTTTGCGTAGCGAAGACCCGGTGAGGTAGGAGGAGCAGCAAGGCATGGCCCGTATTGCAGGCATTAATATCCCAGTTAACAAGCACGCGGTGATCGCGTTGCAGGCTATTTATGGCATTGGCCCGACTCGCGCCAAATCCATCTGTGCGGCGGCCCAGGTTCCACCGGATCGCAAGATTCGAGATCTGGATGAAGCTCAGGTGGATACTTTGCGCGCCGAAGTGGCCAAGTATGCAGTGGAAGGCGATCTGCGCCGCGAAGTGTCGATGAGCATCAAGCGATTGATGGATTTGGGTTGTTACCGGGGGCTGCGTCATCGGCGTGGTCTGCCCGTTCGCGGCCAGCGCACTCGCACCAACGCCAGGACGCGCAAAGGGCCGCGCCGGGCAATCCGTAAGTAAGTTTCGCCTGAATCATTGGAATACTCGGCATAGGTTGGAGCATGGCAAAACCGGTCACCAAGACGCGCAAGCGCGTCAAAAAAAATGTCGTGGATGGGATCGCCCATATCCACGCTTCGTTTAACAACACCATCATTACTATCACGGATCGCCAGGGGAATGCGCTGGCGTGGGCTACGTCGGGCGGCTCGGGATTTCGTGGCTCTCGCAAGAGTACGCCTTTTGCCGCGCAGGTGGCCGCTGAACGGGTGGGCAACGTGGTCAAGGAATATGGCGTCAAGAATCTGGAAGTCAATGTTAAAGGTCCGGGGCCAGGTCGGGAGTCTGCGGTGCGCGCCCTAAACGCTGCTGGATTCAAGATCATGAGTATTATGGACGTGACGCCGATCCCCCATAACGGCTGTCGTCCGCCCAAGCGTCGGCGCGTCTAATTCAGGAGTTTTACTGTGGCGAGATATCTCGGTCCGAAATGCAAACTGAGCCGTCGGGAAGGCGTAGATCTGTTTTTGAAGTCTGCTGCCCGTCCGCTGGAATCCAAATGCAATCTGGAACGCTTGCCGGGTCAGCATGGCGCACGCCGTCCCCGGTTGTCTGATTACGGGTTGCAATTGCGCGAAAAGCAGAAATTGCGGCGTATCTATGGGATATTGGAACGGCAATTCCTTAATTATTATAAGGAAGCTGCCCGTCGTAAAGGTTCGACGGGCGAGAATCTGCTGAAGTTGCTGGAGTGCCGGTTGGATAATGTCGTGTACCGGATGGGGTTTGGCAGCACCCGCGCTGAAGCCCGGCAACTGGTATCCCATCAGGCCATCCTGGTCAATGATCAGCGGGTCAACATTCCTTCCTATCAAGTCAAACCGGAAGATGTCGTAGCGGTTCGCGAGAAAAGCCGCAGCCAAACGCGGATCCAGTACGCGCTGCAACTGGCTCAAAGCCAGGGTGCTGTCGACTGGGTCGAAGTGGATGCCAGCAAGATGCGTGGGGTATTCAAGCGGATTCCAGATCGTGGCGATCTACCGCCGGATATCAACGAATCGCTAGTGGTGGAGTTGTATTCCAAGTGATCGAATCCGAGGGGAAACGGATGGTGTTGGGCGTATTCGATTTACTGAAGCCGACCCGGGTTGAGATCAAGATTCTTGACGACAAGCGGCGATCGGCGCAAGTGACCGTGGAGCCTCTGGAGCGTGGGTTCGGCTATACGCTAGGCAATGCCCTGCGACGGATTCTGCTTTCGTCCATACCCGGTGCTGCGATTGTCGAGTGTGAGATCGATGGAGTTCTGCACGAGTATTCGACGATTGAGGGCGTGCAAGAGGATGTGATCGATATCCTGCTTAATCTCAAGGGGGTTGCCGTTACCTTGCAGGAAGGCGTCGAGGAAGCCAGCTTGACGTTGACTAAAAAAGGGCCAGGGCCAGCGCTGGCGGGCGATATTGAAAAAAGCCATCTGATTGATATTGTCAATCCAGATCAACTCATTGCGCAGCTCACTAAAAGTGGTGAACTGAACATGAGACTCAGGATTGAGCGTGGTCGCGGTTACCGTCCGGCTACTCAGCAGGAAACCACTGATAGTGAAACCCGTCCGCTGGGTCGGTTGCGACTGGATGCTTCTTTTAGCCCAATCCAGAGAATCAGCTATCGCGTGGAAAGCGCCCGCGTTGAACAGCGCACCAATCTGGATAAATTGGTTCTGAATCTTGAAACCAATGGTACGATCGATCCGGAAGAAGCGATTCGCACAGCAGCCAGAATTTTGTTGGATCAATTGTCCGTATTTGTGGATCTCAAGGGTAAGCGGGATGAGCCGTTGCCACAACCGCCGGTGGATATTGATCCCAAACTACTGCAACCTGTAGATGATCTGGAATTAACCGTCCGCTCAGCCAATTGTCTGAAGGCGGAAAACGTCTATTATATTGGCGACTTGGTGCAGCGCACTGAAGCAGAACTGCTGAAAACGCCGAATCTTGGCAAGAAGTCGTTGACGGAAATCAAGGAAGTACTGGCCAAATTTGGATTGCATCTGGGGATGAAGGTGGAAGATTGGCCACCACCCGGCCTAAGTCTGGAGCAACAAGCCGAAGAACGGGCAGCGACCTCTCGTAAGGTCGGCGGCACTGCGGCCGCTGAATCGGACGAAGAGGATAAGGCATCGTCTAAATCGCCCTCACCCGTCGATAGTGATGATGCAAATCCCGAATGAGGAGCTTGGCGATATTAATCTTTCGTCGCCTGTTTAACCTGATTGACTTGCTTTTTTCTAAGGAATTATTGTTATGCGCCATCGAAAAATCGGTCGCAAACTGAATCGAACCAGTAGCCATCGAAAAGCCATGCTGCGCAACATGGCTGCTTCGTTGTTCACCTACGAACTCATTCGGACCACGTTGCCCAAGGCTAAGGAACTACGTCGAGTTGCTGAACCGTTGATTACCTTATCCAAGGCAGATAGCGTGGCTCACCGGCGGCTGGCGTTCGATCGGCTGCGCAACCGTGATGTGGTCACCAAACTGTTCAATGAGCTGGGGCCGCGTTATCAGGCGCGTCCTGGCGGCTATTTGCGCATTCTCAAATGCGGATTCCGCGTAGGGGACAACGCGCCAATGGCCTATGTTGAACTGGTGGATCGGCCCGAAGCGGCTGTCGGCTAATGCCCATCCTCAAAGCGAATTACCTAAAGCCGGGCCTGTAACCCGGCTTTTTTCATAGATATCCGCCGCTGATTCTAATGGGCGACGGCAACACGAAGTTGCTGGCTGATCCCCTGAACAACCAATAGATTGTAGCGGGCATCAACCAATTCCCAGTAAGGACCAAAGCATTCGCCAAAAATCTTGAACCACCATCCACCGTTTTCGAACCAAACAAACGGGTGGTGGAGTTTGTGGTGACCACGCATGGTTTTGACCTCTCACCTACTGCTTGGATTTCGCCGGCGTGAACACCGAACGAAACATCATCTCTCATAATAGTTGACAATAAGCATAGATGATTTTTTGTTGCAATGCAGAATTTATTATCAGGGAATGGATCATACTCTGAAAGATTCTTTGCGCCTGGTTAAGCGGCCTGCAACAGGATTTTGCCGATATGGCGATTGGACTCCATCAGGGCGTGAGCAGCGGCAGCTTCGGTCAAGGGGAAAATCCGGTCGATGACTGGTTTGATCGTTCCGTTCGCCAGCAGGGGCCAGACCGTTTCGCGTAAAGCCTGGGCAATTGGCGCCTTGTCGGCAATCGGTCGGGCGCGCAGGGTTGAACCCGTTATGGTCAGTCGTTTCATCATAACCGGCGCTAGATTCAGTTCGACTTTAGCGCCGCGCAGGAAGGCGATAAACACCAGTCGGCCTTCAACTGCTAATGCGCTGAGGTTGCGTTGTGTGTAATCGCCGCCGACCATGTCCAGAATGACATCCACACCCCGATTATTCGTGGCGCTTTTAGCAACTTGGACAAAATCTTCTTCGCGATAGTTGATTACCCGCTCAGCGCCCAGATTAAGGCAGGATTGCGCCTTGTCAGAGCTGCCAACGGTTGTTAGCACCCGCGACCCCAGCGCTTTAGCCAGTTGGATAGCGGTCACGCCAATGCCGCTGGCGCCGCCATGAACCAACAGAATTTCACCGGGTTGCAGTCGCCCCCGGTCAAACACATTGCTCCAGACCGTAAAGAAGGTTTCCGGTAGCGCCGCCGCCTGTTGCAACGTCAAGCCCGTGGGAACCGGCAGGCATTGCAGGGCAGGAGCGATACAGTATTCGGCATAACCGCCGCCGGTTAACAGGGCGCAGACTTCCTCGCCAACTGCCCAGGTATCGACGCCTTCGCCCAGGGCGGCGACCGTGCCGGCAACTTCCAAACCGGGAATGTCGGAAGCGCCTGGCGGGGGAGGGTAGCTGCCTTGGCGTTGCAGGCAATCCGGACGATTAACCCCTGCGGTAGCGACCCGGATCAACACTTCGCCAGCAGCGGGTTGCGGTACCGGTCGACTAGCGGGTGCAAGCTTTTCCGGGCCGCCGGGTTCGGTAATTTCAATAACGGTCATGCGATCAGGCAATGGGGACATCGTGCAATCTCTAGTAGAATCGGGATCAAGTCGTTTTCTTTAGGAACACTTGGAGTCGCCACAGTTCAGGCAGGTCAGGCAACCGTCCATGACGATCACCGCCTTGGTTTGGCATTTGCCACAGAGCGTGGCTTCAGGAGGAAAAGTACTCACGCCTGCTTCTTCGACCGCCTTCATGCCGGTTTCGTATTTGATGCGCTGCTCTTCAATCATTTTACGCTGATGCTCGTCAGGACCGTCTTCTTTCAACATGCCAATGGAGCGCAGGTGGGATTCGATGACGTCGCCGATTTCCGCGACCAGCGAGGGCATGTACTTGCCGCCTTTTTTAAAGTAGCCGCCCTTTGGGTCGAATACCGAACGCATTTCCTCCACCAGGAACGTGACGTCGCCGCCCTTGCGGAAGACGGCTGAAATGATGCGGGTCAGGGCAACGATCCATTGGAAATGCTCCATCGCCTTGGAGTTGATGAAGATTTCAAAGGGACGCCGAATTTCGTCCGGGGTGCCTTTGTTGAGCACGATGTCGTTTATAGTGATGTATAGCGCATGGTCAGACAGCGGCGTCTTGACCTTGTAGGTCGCGCCGGGCAGAACGTCTGGTCGTTCCAGGCTCTCATGCATGTGCTGCACGGCCAGCGTGGGTGTGATCGCTGGAATGTCATCGGGTTTGACTACGCTGTAGGCAATAATTTTTTTGTCGATTTTGACGGTCATGGGGATTCGGTATGCAGTGATTAATCTCATACGGTTTTTTTGAAGCTACATTTTTGCTAATTGTAGCTTGGATGTAGTAAGCAAAACCGAAGATAAGATCGTCAGACAAGAAAATGGCGGGGATTGCGCCCCGCCACCTAATTTTAAGTCCTGACTAAGAAAGCCCAGCACTCATACCCGTAATCCCAAGCGTCAAGTACTCGGGTCGAATTCTTCACTCGTCTGTAACGGGTAAAGACCCACCGGAATCCCGGTGGCGCAGCTTTCAACTGTCGTCGAAGTACCACATCGATCACCTCCTTTCCGGGAGGAGATTAGGCCTTGCAGCTTGTCCACGCATGAGCTACTTTGAAAGGGCACTGTAAGTAGCTATATGAAAAGACTCCTTGCAAGGAGCGGCATGCCTCCCGGTTCATGCCACATGCGTAACCAACATTTCGAGCGAACCCAGCTGCTAACTGGAGTTCGCTTTTTCATTTTTGCCTTCGAATCTTCGTTTCAAAATTTTCCGTAATATCCCTCCTTAATAGCGTCGAACAAATTCGCCGCCGTATGAATTTCACCATCATACTCAACTTCTTCGTTGCCCTGCACTTCGATTGCCGAACCATCCTCCAACACGAACCGGTAGTGGGTATTCGCTAGATCTTGTTCCTTGACCAACACGCCCTGGAAGGCGGCGGGGTTAAAGCGGAAGGTCGTGCAGCCTTTGAGTCCCTGCTCGTAGGCGTAAAGATAGATGTCCTTGAAATCCTCGTAAGGGAAATCAGTTGGAACGTTGGCGGTTTTGGAGATGCTGGAATCGATCCATTTTTGCGCGGCAGCCTGAATATCCACATGCTGCCTGGGCGTCACGTCATCGGCGGTAATGAACGCATCCGGTAACTGTTCCTCAAGCGATTGGGCCTCTGGAATAGCTCCGGGATTAATCAGGTGTCGGTAGGCCAATAATTCAAAAGAGAATACATCGACTTTTTCCTTGGATTTTTTCCCGGAGCGGATAATGTTGCGTGAATAATGATGGGCGAAGCTGGGTTCAATGCCATTACTGACGTTATTAGCTAGTGACAGAGCGATGGTGCCGGTCGGGGCGATGGAGGTGTGATGGGTAAACCGTGCGCCTACTTCAGCAAGTGCTTTGACCAGATCAGGATCAACTTCCGCAATCCGCTGCATGTAGCGACTATAGCGGGCGTGTAGAACCTTGCCCTTGACGCAATCCCCTTCGCGGATGCCATCGTTCGCCATCTCCGGGCGCTTGCGCAGCAGATCAGCAGTGATAGTAAATTCCTGTTCGAGAATAGGCGCCGGACCTTTTTCCTGCGCCAGTTCCAGCGCAACCCGCCAGCCGACGAGCGCCATTTCCCGAGTGACTTCCTCGGTGAAAGCCAGGGATTCCGGCGAACCATATTTCATACCGAGCAAGGTCAATGTCGAACCAAGTCCGAGATAACCCATGCCATGCCGGCGCTTACTTAAAATCTCCTGGCGCTGCTGTTCCAGTGGCAGGCCATTGATTTCCACCACGTTATCCAGCATTCGGGTGAAGATGGCGACCACTTGGCGATAGGTATCCCAGTTAAAGCGGGCTTTTTGGGTAAAGGGATTCTCCACGAACTGGGTTAAATTGATCGAACCGAGTAAGCAAGATCCATAAGGAGGGAGCATTTGTTCGCCGCAAGGATTTGATGCTTGTATATTTTCACAGAACCAATTGTTATTCATTGCATTGACTTCATCAATCAAAATGAATCCCGGTTCTGCATAATCATAAGTTGAGGACATAATCACGTCCCACAGACGTCGAGCGGGAATTTTTCGATAAATTTTGCAAGCAACCTGGCCTTTTTGGTTAACCACCAATCCCTGAGCAGTTGGCCATTCGCGCCAGACAATTTGCGCAGCGTCATCAAGATCGGTCCGATCCTGCTCAGCTTCTTGAGCCATCATTGGGAACGCCAACACCCAGTCCTGATTGTTCTTGACGGCTTCCATGAATTCGCGGGTGATCAGCAGCGACAGATTGAATTGTCGCAAACGTCCCGCTTCACGCTTGGCGCGGATGAATTCCATGACATCGGGGTGGCCCACATCGAAAGTTCCCATCTGCGCGCCGCGCCGTCCACCCGCCGAGGAGACGGTGAAACACATCTTGTCGTAAATATCCATGAACGACAGCGGGCCGGAGGTATAGGCTCCGGCTCCAGATACATAAGCGCCGCGCGGACGCAGCGTGGAGAAGCAATAACCGATGCCAGAACCCGCTTTTAATGTGAGTCCTGCTTCATGCACTTTGCGCAGGATATCGTCCATAGAATCCAGAATCGTGCCGGATACCGTGCAATTGATGGTCGAAGTTGCGGGTTTGTGCTCCCAGGCGCCGGCATTGGAAATTATTCGTCCTGCTGGAATTGCGCCATGGCGCAAGGCCCACAAGAATTTTTCGTACCAGTGTTCGCGCAATTCCGGGGTTGCCTCGACTTCGGCCAGCGCCCGGGCAACTCTTTGGTAGGTGCCATCGATAGTTTCGTCAATCGGACGCCCATCCTTGGCCTTCAATCGGTATTTCTTGTCCCAGATATCCCAGGAGGCTGGCTGCATCGGCACGGCGGCAGCGGTGGTCGGACAGTCAACAGGTTGCAAATGAGCGGTTTTCATAACCCCGGGATCTCTGGAAAAATGTTGATGAGTCACGCTTAGAATCAGGAACGGTTGACGTATTGAATTGAGAAGAATCGCCTCCGAGCGATGCTGAGTGTGATTCGGGACTGGAAATTTTAGAGGATACAGGCCTGTTTTTCTACATACTGTGGTTCACGATCCAGTCATATACAACATAATGTGTTGAACTAAATCGTTAAGACTTTGTTTGCTCTGGTAATCAGCCTGCTTGCATCTTCGCGATAAAATCAACGGGCAGATTTGCAAAACCCTTGTTGTCAAGGGGTGGAACCGGTGGTATAACCCGCTAAACTCTGAAGAGTGCCGCTAACAACGGATACAAAAAGCCGAGGGAGAAAATCATGAAGACCTTGTATGCTTCTCTTATTGTTCTCTGTTTGGGGCTGGGGGCTTGCACAACTCCAATGCCCGTCGAGACGACCTATCCGCTCACCTACCAACAGAAGATGCGGTCGGCGCATCACTGGGATGTCATGGCGATTGATGTAGCCAATTGGCTACAAGACGCCTTAATGACGCCAGATTCTGAGTACGATAAAGAGCATGAGGCTCAGGACCGTCCAACCATTAGCTTGTATCTCGAGCAGCCCAGATACGACAGCGCGGCAGGCGCGGGGTTTTATGACTTATTGACTACGCGTCTTGTAGAACGGGGATTCATTCTCACTACCAATCCTTCAGCCGGTTTACCCGTCAGCTATGACATGCAGGTGGTAAAATCTGGGTTGCCGGAAACCGTCGAGTACGAAGTCATTGTCAATGTTTCGGTCATGAACGCTGATCGTTATCTGATCCGATATAGCAATGTTTATTATGTTGGCGATAAAAGCCAATACATTGCCATGCAGCAATCGGCGAGTCGCATCATAGAGGTGGTCGGACCATGAACTGGAATATGATCCTACGTGCGGGAGTCGCATTGCTGGCTCTGTTCGGCTTGGCGGGTATCCAGGGATGCGCCTCTTCAGGCGATGAAACGCCGGTCCGACCCATCATCCAGGATGCGGACTTGATCAGCCAGAACTATCAGGCGGCGGATGCCTTGCTCATAAGAGCGCCCTGGTTGCGGGAGCGCCGTGAGCCGCTGCTGTCAGCGACGTTTGTAGATATTAATAATCTTGAAATGTCATCGGGCCTGGGGCGCGTGATTGGCGAACAACTGGGTTCGCGGTTCGCCCAGCAGGGTTTCACGGTGATCGAGATCAAGATGCGTAATAACATCTTCGTTCAGGAGGGCGCGGGCGAGTTCGCTTTGTCGCGTTCTGTCAGGGAGATCAGCCAGTCGCATAACGCGGCGGCGGTGATTGCCGGTACCTATGCGGTGGGCCGGACGTCGGTGTTCGTCAACGCTCGTCTGATCCGCGCCACTGATAATCTAGTGCTGGCTTCCCATGACTATGTGCTGCCTCTGGGGCCGGATGCCAAAGCGCTGATTGCTGCTCAGTAAGTTCTTGTTTTCAAATACAATGCCCTTCCATGTGGAAGGGCATTGTTGTTTAATCCGATTAAAATCGGTTAATTGGCGGTCAACAACCCCAGCCGTTCGCTGATGGCCAAGGTTAATCCGGCTTGATTCATTGTGTAAAAATGCAAGCCTGGCGCGCCGCCATCGAGTAAGGTCCGGCAAAGCGCGCTAACCGCGTCCAGACCAAAGGCGCGAATGGCGTCGCGGTCATCGCCAAAACTTTCCAGCTTCTTGCGAATCCACCGGGGAATTTCCGCGCCGCAGGCATCGGAAAAGCGCGCTAACTGGGTGAAATTGGTGATCGGCATGATGCCTGGCACGATGGGAATATCGATGCCCCGGCGCGTACATTGGTCGATGAAACGGAAATAGGCGTCGGGATTATAGAAATACTGGGTAATAGCGCTGTTGGCGCCCGCATCGACTTTGCGCTGGAAGTTTTGTAAGTCCTGATCAGGACTGGATGCTTGAGGGTGATATTCGGGATAGGCGGCGACTTCGAGATGAAAATGCTCGCCAAATTCCTCACGAATAAAGCGGACCAGTTCGTTAGCGTAGCGAAATTCGCCGGGATCACGCATCCCCGAGGGCATATCACCACGCAATGCGACGATGCGGCGGATACCGTGCGCTTTATAGTGGTTCAACAGTTCGCGGACGCTGCTCCGGGTTGAGGCGATGCAGGTCAAATGCGGAGTGGCCGGTACGCCGCTGTTGGCTTGAATATCCAGCACTACTTCCACCGTGCGGTCGCGGGTGGAACCGCCGGCGCCGTAGGTAACCGAGAAATACGCCGGATGCATCACCAGTAATTCCTGGCGAGCCGCCTGGAGTTTAGTGAAGCCCTCGACGGTGATGGGCGGGAAGAATTCGCAACTGAAAATCTTGGGATGTTTGATTTGAGATTCCATGTTCGTTAGAAATTGCTTAATCATGCATGATGATGTTATTGGTGTAATGTCGGTCAGACCGAAGCGACAATCCGAACGGTTAACTTTTCCCGAACGCGCTCGTAAATCGGAATTCCACTTTGGTCTTCCACTTCCAGGGTAATGGCAAGACCGTAAGGGATTGCTTCATCAAAATTTTGGCTGGTGTCGCCTTGCGCAGCGATTTTAATTCGCAGACTGTCGCCGTCTTGGAAAACGCAGGCTTTTTTCCCTTCCAGGACTTCGTGCTGAACCGTACCCTTTTGAACTTGTTGCCAGTCGGCGTGTTGCCTATCGACTGCCAAAAGGTCTTTGGGTGGCTGAAAGCTCAATTTGGCTTTGCGGTACACTCGATGGGTTGGATTGACTGGCGTGAGCCAAGCCAGCGTAATGATCAACCGACGCCATTCCGTCGTATTGCTTAACTCAACAGGAATCGGGAGTTCATATTCATGGGCTTCGTCCTGCTGCAACAAGCCAGCGCCTAATACCGTAGCACGCTGGGCGACACAGGCTTCTACTCGTGCTGGGTCGGCAACTCCATAGCCGAGAAAGCGGGTAATTCCTCGTTTTTGTTTATTGCCCTTTGGAACAACTGTTTTCAGTACATCTATGGCTTCATCTGGCCAAGTGGCGCTGTGAACGATTAATGCCTTTAATAACGGAGCGGTAGTATCTCTATTAATGCAATCACCGCCAGGTAAGTTTTTCATTCCCTCTAAAACTTCGTAAAGTTTGGCAGCGGCGCGAGTCGCTAAGGCAGTAGCGTTGCTGGTGCCACGGGTGTAGATGCAATCATTTGTTAACCCCGTACCTGTATGGTCTGGCGCAGCAGTTTTTTGTCCGGGAGCAATTTTATTTTTATCGATGGAATAAGCTCCATTCGAGGTAAGGCAGTAACGGTAGAGTTGCCTCCCACCGGGTAGCAGGATTTCTGGTTTGATTGCTTGTCGAAATCCTGGTCCTAAACGGCTTGCCGGATTAGGAAAGTTATTTGAAGGCAGCAAATCTACTCGGTTCGCAAGATAGGAAATGGTTGAATAATCTTTATGCTGTGCTCCAATCGTCAGCGCATTGATTGCTTCACTTGGGCTTAATAAGCGTCGATCAAATAGGTTTTTTTGGTGATGATGAAGTAAGGTTTGAATCTTTTTTTTATCTGTATTCGCTAAAAAAGTAGATTCGTCTAAGCCAAGATTTATATTTATTCCTTGATTACCTGAGCTAATTAAGAAGAGTAGCTTATATTTCCATGCTAACCAATCTATTAATCTAGCCCAAGGACTTATTTCTCGGAAAAATGGTTGTTCGCCAATAGAAAGATTGACGATATAAATCGTAGGTGCTGTAGGCTTATCCCCCTCAAACATTTCAACGATTGCTTTATGTACCCGATCCTCAGCAAAAACGGTTTCTGGAATATGCTCATCCTCGTTCCGACTCATTAGATCAGGCTCGAGAATCGGTTGACAGAATATACGTCGACTTAATGGTGGCTCATTGGCATCCAACTCACCATGTACAATGAGAGATGCCATTGCGGTTCCATGCCGCATATTCTTTGGGTGAGGATATTTAGAGAGCAAAATATCGGGGTCATAAATGTCAATCCGATTATTTAATACATCATGTTGGGAAAACGGGTACCCATCAAGCAAAGCGACTACTGGTGGTTTATCGTTTGGCAGAGGTTTAGAAAAAAATATAGATGGTTCGCCCTCACTAGGTAAAGAAGCAATACCTTGAGCTATCGGCAAAAAGGTTCTGATAGCGTTATTACGAAATAAGGTAGCTAGACCAGTTTCATCTTCCGATTCCAGTACTCGAAATGCGGAACGTGCTACCGATACAGGGATTTGGCCTTTGAAGGCATGAAAATGAATTTCATCTATCCGTATATTTGCCAAAATTTCTCCGCCACCAGCAATAATCGCCTGGCGGACAGTATCTTCTTCGGCTTGTTGATGGGCTTGGCGACTAGAGTTATCCGGTTTTTCTGGATACCAAAGTTCTACTCTGAAGGTGACAGGAGCACTTGGATCGTCTTCAATACTCTGCGCCCAATCATCAAGAATACCGTAATCAATTAATCGATCTTTGACGCCCCAGCGGCGGATTTCTTTAGCATGGCTGAAAAGTTCTCGCCATTTGGCATTCCCCTGACCAAGAGGTTGCTCCTCCTTGAAACGCCCCCAGAGCCGCAGAAGTTCCTCTAGTGCTCGTTGGTCAGTCATTCCCAGATAAAGTCGCCCATCCAAGTGTTTTTCGGTGCGCTGTCCATTTTTATCTGGAATATAAAAATCGTCATCCGGCTCTAAACCATCAAGGTCAATTTCACCAAGCCAACCTATGCCAATAGCTTGGGCTGCGCGGTAAAAATCTTCAATGCGCCCACGGGTTTCAATAACCAAAACAAACTCAGGGAAAAGACCTTGGGAATCTGTTTGAAGCGCCAGCCGTTCGGCCTTGAAGGCTTGCTGCAGACGCTTGAATTGGGGACCAAGGCGTTTTATTTGCTCTGATTTGCTTGGCGTATGAGGCAGCTTTCCTATACTAAATCCCTTATCACGCTTGGCACGTTGAAAAGATGGGAAAACTAGCAGCGGCTGTTCCGACGCCATGTACTACTCTCCTGTTTGCTTTATTCATTCACTTCCAAGTTGGTCTTTGCCATAGCCCGATTCTGCCATTGTCTGAGTTTGAGTTGAGTCAGTTCGCGTGGATGATCGGTTCTTCCTGCCAGAATGGCTTGTCGAAAAACATCCACGCAAAATTCTTCGACCTCGGCAAAACTGTGTCCTGAAAGCTTTTCGGCAATGGTTCCAGATGCCAAGCCAAATTGGAAACGACGTTGCTCTGCAAAGGACTCAATAAATCGGGCAATCTGGTTTCGGGTCGGAGCTGAGAGAATAATCCGTAGCTGGAAGCGGCGCCAAACCGCTCTATCCAGCAATTCCGGGTGATTACTGGCAGCAATGGTGACGACATAGTTGGGCAGACGATCAATTTGGGTAAGCAGCGTACCGACGACCCGCTTGATTTCACCAGTTTCCCGAGTATCGCCCCGTTCCTTGCCGAGAATCTCGAACTCATCGAAAAATAAAACACAATGCTGTGTCCTGGCGTAGTCGAATATTTTTTGCAACCGACTTCCGGTTTCTCCCAAGAAACTACCGATGAGGCTTTCGTAACGGACCACAAGCAACGGCACGGCCAGTTCATAAGCGATGGCCTCAGCGAGCGTCGTTTTGCCATTGCCGGGAGGACCTGCAACTAAAAGCTTATGACGTGGTGAAAGGCCATAGGTTTTCAAAAGATCGCTGCGATGCTGCTCTGTAATCAATTCTCGGCAGAGCGCTTCCGTTTCTGGAGCAAGCACGAGCGTATCCAATGGGCGTTCAGAAACTTGCTCTAAGAGAAAAGAGTGTATTCCGTTTCCACTTGGGGTCAGTCGTGTTTGGGGTGTGTTAGTGGGGATATCCTGAAGAATAGCAACCAGACGATCGGCCAAGATACCATGTTTTTTAGCGCGTTCATCCGCAATCAGAGCTTCGACATGACGCCGGAATAATGCGGCATCACCCGAAGCCCCGGCTTTTACAAGTCCAATCAATAAATCTGCGCTTGCCATGTCTGGAATGCCTGAAGGAGTGGTTCGGAAAGCAAATCACTCCTAAATGCATCTTAGTACCGATAATTCTCCGCCTTATACGGTCCGTCCACCGCCACGCCAATATACGCCGCCTGTTCCGGAGTGAGCGTGGTCAATTTCGCCCC
This sequence comes from Candidatus Competibacteraceae bacterium, assembly GCA_020444905.1. GTDB lineage: Bacteria > Pseudomonadota > Gammaproteobacteria > Competibacterales > Competibacteraceae > UBA2383. The sequence goes on along the minus strand of JAGRHQ010000008.1, from coordinate 17,022 downwards.
AATCCGGTCCAGATGCAGCCGCGCGACCTTTTCATCCAGATGCTTGGGCAACACGTAGACCCGGTTTTCGTAATGGTCGCGGTGATTGAACAGCTCGATCTGCGCCAGCGTCTGGTTGGTAAAACTGTTGCTCATCACGAACGAGGGATGGCCGGTGGCGCAACCGAGGTTCACCAATCGCCCCTCCGCCAGCAGGATAATCCGCTTGCCGTCCGGGAAGATGATGTGATCAACCTGAGGCTTGATGTTCTCCCAGCAATATTCTTTCAAACTGGCGACCGCGATCTCCGAATCAAAATGACCAATGTTGCACACAATCGCCTGATTTTTCATCTGCGCCATGTGGTCATGGGTAATCACGCTCACGTTGCCCGTGGTGGTAACGAAGATGTCCGCCTGATCCGCCACATCATCCATACGCACTACCCGATAACCTTCCATCGCCGCCTGCAAGGCGCAAATCGGGTCGATTTCCGTGACCCACACTGTTGCTCCCAGACCCCGCAGCGACTGGGCGCAGCCTTTACCCACATCGCCATAGCCGAGAACTACAGCAATTTTTCCAGCGATCATCACATCGGTAGCCCGCTTGATGCCGTCCACCAGCGATTCGCGGCATCCATAAAGATTATCGAATTTGGACTTGGTCACCGAGTCGTTCACGTTGAACGCTGGGAAGGGCAAGCGGCCTTCCTTCTCCATCTGGTACAGGCGATGAACGCCGGTGGTGGTTTCCTCGGTCACTCCTCGGATATTGGCCTGAATTTTCGAGTACCAGCCCGGCTGACGTTCCAATCGCTGGCGGATGGCCGCGAACAGCACCTGCTCTTCCTCACAGGTTGGATTGGCGATCAGTGAACGATCCTGCTCCGCCCGGCTGCCCAGCGTCACTAATAATGTGGCGTCGCCGCCATCGTCGAGAATCATATTGGGCGCGCCGCCATTCGGCCATTCCAGAATGCGGTGGGTGAAATCCCAGTATTCCACCAGCGACTCGCCCTTGTAAGCGAAGACCGGAATGTTGCTGGCGGCAATCGCGGCGGCGGCGTGATCCTGAGTCGAAAAGATGTTGCAGGAAGCCCAGCGGATGTCGGCTCCAAGATCAGCCAAGGTTTCAATCAACACTGCCGTCTGAATGGTCATGTGTAGGGAACCGGCGATACAGGCGCCTTTGAGCGGCTGTTGCGCTCGGTATTCCTCGCGAATCGCCATCAATCCCGGCATTTCGGTTTCGGCGATGGCGATTTCCTTGCGGCCCCAGGTAGCCAGCGATAAATCGGCGACGTGAAAGTCGGTAAACGGTTTTTCGCGCACGACGGCGTTCATAGCGTTCTCCAGTATTGGAATGAACGGGCGCCGTTGGCTTATGAAAGCCATGCCACGCCGAGCCTGACGGTCGATGACCGCTGCAGCGCCCCTCGACGTGGGGGGCAGGAAAATCAATCAAGCAGAAAAACAGCAATGATCAGGTCAATCGCTTGCCAAATGACCGCGATTACTTGCAAATTGTTCCATGAGCATCAAAAAGCTCAAAGTCCGGCGGCTTCGCGCAATGCATCGGCCCGGTCGGTGCGCTCCCAGGTAAATTCCGGTTCTTCCCGGCCAAAGTGCCCGTAAGCAGCCGTCTTGCGGTAGATGGGCCGGATCAGATCCAGCATCTTGACCAGTCCGTAAGGCCGCAGATCGAAATGACCGCGAATAATCGTGACCAGCCGGTCTTCATCCAGCTTGCCGGTGCCAAAGGTATTGACGTTGATTGATGTCGGCTCAGCGACGCCAATCGCATAGGAGACCTGGATTTCGCATTTGTCCGCCAGGCCGGCGGCGACAATGTTCTTGGCTACATAACGCCCGGCGTAAGCCGCGGAACGATCGACCTTGGAGGGGTCTTTACCGGAAAAAGCCCCGCCGCCGTGATGGGCGGAACCGCCGTAGGTATCGACGATGATCTTGCGTCCGGTCAGGCCGCAATCACCCACGGGACCGCCGATGACGAAACTGCCGGTTGGGTTAATGTGATATTGGGTATGCTTGTCCAGCCATTCGGGAGGCAGTACGGGCAAGACGATATTTTCCATCACCGCTTCGCGCAGCAGTTTGTAAGTAATGTCGGCATCATGCTGGGTTGACAGCACCACGGCTTCGACGCCGGCGACCTGATTGTCCTCATAGCGGAAGGTGATCTGGCTCTTGGCGTCCGGCCGCAACCAGGGCAGCACCCCGCTCTTGCGCATTTCCGCCTGTCGCTGCACCAACCGATGAGCATAGGTAATCGGCGCCGGCATCAGCACATCCGTTTCGTTGGTGGCGTAGCCAAACATCAGGCCCTGGTCACCTGCGCCCTGTTCCTCGGGCTTAGCGCGATCCACGCCTTGCGCGATATTGGCGGATTGCTTGCCGATGCAGGACAGCACCGCGCAGGTGGCGCCGTCAAAACCCACGTTGGAATTGTCGTAGCCAATGCCCACGACGGTATCGCGCACGATCTGGTCGAAATCCACCCAGGCTGAAGTGGTAATCTCTCCAGCCAGCACAACCACGCCGGTTTTGATCAAAGTTTCGCAGGCGACTCGCGCTCTGGGATCCTCGGCGATAATGGCATCCAGCACGGCATCGGAAATCTGATCGGCGATTTTATCCGGATGTCCCTCGGAGACGGATTCGGAAGTGAACAGATAGGTTCGGCTCATAAGATGGCGGGTCCTCGAAAACAGTGGCGGTATTAAGGGAATGGCGGACGCCAAGGCAGCGCCAGCAATTTCAATGGAATCAGTCTACCCGGAAAATAGGATATTTGCATCTGTATTTTTTATGCTATTTAGTTGGTTATTAACGACCCAATTGAGCGAAAGACGGGGCTGGGTAAACTTTTGATCTTGGATCTGATCAGTGTTTTCAGGTCTCTTCAGCGCATGATGAGGGAAAATAAATGGCTATTCAAATTAGATACTTCGCCAGTTTGCGTGACCAGCTAGGCCGCGCTGGCGATGAATTACCCTTTGCTAAGGGGTGGACAGTCGCTAGCATTTGGGAGACGTTACATCCAGAAACACCGCCGCCATCAAACCTGCTGGCGGCAGTGAATCTGGAATACGCAGAATGGACCCACCCCGTGTGCGATGGCGATGAAGTGGCGTTCTTTCCACCCGTCACGGGAGGATAGAAGCAACCCGTCTTTACTATCTCAGGCTTTCCAACAGCTTGCGCGCTTCTTCCTGTTCCGGGAACGCCGAAACGCCTGCCAGTTTTTCCAATGCCTGCCGCGCAGCGTCCTTGCGTCCCAACTTGGCGTAGGTTGCTGCCAGATGATAGCGCACCGAAGGCTGATCTGGCAGCTTGTCCGCTGCTTTTTCCAGGAACTCCAGGCCACGCAACGCTTCATTGCGCTGCACCAGAATCCAGCCCAGGGTATCCGCCACTTCCGGATTATCCGGCGCCTTGTCATGCGCGCGTTCCGAATAACGCAGCGCGCGAGGATAGCCGGTTTCGTAGTAGAACCAGGCCAGATTGTTCAGGACTATGGGATTATCCGGCAAGCGCTCGGCCAGTTGTTCGTACTCCGTAATCGTTTCCGTTTTACGATTCGATTCTTGCAAATACATCGCGTATTGCAAGCGCGCGCGATTGTCCTTGGGTTCACTGGTCAACCATTGCCGCAAGGTTGCTAGCGCTGCTTCCCGTTCGCCGGCCTGCCACTGGGCGTTGGCCAACCGCGTCGCGGTCTGGTTATTGGGCGTTTTGGCATACGCCGACTGATAAGCTTCTACCGCTGGCGCAAATTCCTTTTGTCGCAGATGTAAATCGCCTTCCAGCACATAGCCCGTTATTTGGTCCGGGTAGAGAGCTTGAATGTGGCGGACGCCCTCCAGCGCCTGGTCAACTTCCTGTCCTTGTTGCTGCAACTGCACCTTGGCGACCAGCGCTGGTAAATAGTTATTTTGAATGGCTAGGGCTTTGTCCAGCGACTTGGTTGCAGCGCTAACGTTCTTGGCTGCGCTTTGCGCCATCGCCGCCAGATACCAAGGTTCCGGCGATTGCGGCAACAGACTGGCTAACTTCTGGAAGCTGGCGATCGCCTCGGTTGTCTTGCCATTGCTGGCTTGAGTCAGCCCCAATGCGCGCACGACCCGTGGATCATCTGCTTTCACCTTTTCCAGATTTTGCACTACGGTCAGCGCCTTATCCTTGTCGCCACGGTTTGTGTATTCCTGGGCCAATGCTAAACCGGCCTCGATGGAGTCTGGCTGCCGGCTCCAGGCTTGCTCCAGCAATCGCAGCGACTCGTCAGTGCGCCCCAGCAGCGCCGCCAACCGCACTACGGCCGCGAAATTGTCTGGATCGCGTTCCAGAACCTGCCGATAGCGCAGTTGCGCGCCAGCCTGATTTCCGTTTTTGACATCCAGCGTCGCCAGGTTCATTTGCGCGGGGACATGGTCGGGTTTCAATTTCAACGCCTGATCAAAGGCGGCTCGCGCCGCCCGATCATCGCCCTGCGCAAGATAAACCGCACCCAGCAGATTGAACGCCCCCGGCTCATCCGTCCGTTTTTCGGTCAAATCCTTAGCAGCAGCGATCGCCTTGTCGAATTCCTTTTGCTGGAGATAAGCCTGCACTAACAGGGTATCCGCTTGTTGCAGGCCACGATCCAGAGTGACCGCACCGCTTCCTTCGTTATCTGCTTCCCGCTTGGCGAGCCGTTCATATTCGGCGATAGCCTCCTCGCGTCGTCCCAAGCGTTGCAACTCGTCCGCCAGTCGAGTACGCACCTGAACATCATTTGGATGCGCCGTCAACCACTCGCGCAACGTCTTCAACGCCGCCTCACTGTCGCCGTTGACCTGCTGCGCCCCGGCCAGCATGAGCACGGTTTGACTGTCCGGAGTTTTGGCGTAAGCGGCCTGATAAGCGGCCAGTGCTTTGGTGAAATCCTTTTGTCGGACGTACAGGTTGCCTTCCAGGCGGTAGCCCACATTCAGATTGGCAAACTGTTTTTGCAGCGCCTTGGCGCCGGCCAGCGCCTCAGCAAATTTCCCCTGCTGTGCTTGCAATTCGACGCGGGCCACCAGCGAGGGTAGATAGTCGCCTTGAATCGCCAGCGCCCTGCTAATCGCTTCCGCGGCTTCTTTGAATTTCTGGGAACGCGCCTGGGTTAAGGCGATCAGATGCCAGGGTTCCGGCGATTGCGGCTGCAATTCCGTCAGCTTACGGAACGCCTTGACCGCATCATCAGGCCGGCCATCCGCCAGCAGCGCCAGACCGAGCGCCCGCTGTGCGGCTGGATGTTCGGGATTAGCCGCTTCCAGGCCGCGCGCTATGTTAAGCGCCTTCACATTCAGGTTGGCGGCCTGATACTGGCCAATCAGCGCCAGACCCGCTTCCAGGGATGCAGGATTTTTATCCCAGGCCTGTTCCAGCCAGCGCAGCGTTTGCTCGCTCTGTCCTGCCTGTTCAGCCAGTCCGGCCAGGCGCAGCAGGGCGCTCAGGTTACCGGGTTCTTTAGCGACGATCTTTTCATACAATTCCCGTGCAGCGTTACGATTGCCGGCTTTCAATTCCAGCAACGCGAGATTCAGCGCCGGAGTGCTGAAATCCGGATTCAGCCGCAACGCCTGTTCAAATTCGCTACGGGCTTTTTTATTCTCGCCCTTGGCCAGATACGCTCCGCCTAACAGGTTATGCGCAACCGGATCGTCCGGTTTTTTCTTCACCAGTTCGCTGGCGGCAGTGATCGCCTTGTCATAATCCTTCTGCTGCAAATAGGCTTGCACCAGCAACAGATCCGCCTGGAGTACGTCCTGTCCCAGATCGACCAACCCTTGCAGTTCGCGAACCGCCTCGCCAGCTTTACCTTCTCCAAGCCGCGATAGCGCCAATTGGGTGCGGATATTGGCGGCATCCGGGGCAATCTGCGCCGCTTTCTGCAAGTATTCCGAACCCTTGGCGTAATCCCGGTTTTGCAGATAGGCGCTGCCGAGCAGGGCCAGCAACTGGGCGTCATCCGGCGACTGGGCCAGCGCCGGCGTCAGGGTGTTAATAGCCTGATCTGGTTTTTCCAGCTTAAGCTGGGTGGCGGCCAGCAGCAGACGCGCTGGCAAATAGCCGGGCAGGCGGCTAACGAATGACGTCAGGTACTGTTCGGCCAGCCCCAAATTGCCTTGTTCATAATTGATGGAACCCAACAAGAACTGACTGCCGGGATGGTCGGGCGCGACTCTTAGCACCTGCAGCAGGGCATCCTGAGCCGGGGTCAGTTCCTTCTTCTGGAACAGGATGCTGCCGCGCAGATAATTGGCCTCTGGCTGATTCGGTTGACGCTTGCGAACGGTTTCGACATCGGCCAGGGCTTCATCCTGCTTGCCCTGGGCGATCAGGATCTGCGCCCGCTCCAACAGAGCGGCAGCGTTTTCCGGTTGCAGTTCGAGAATGCGCTGCAAGGCTTTGAGCGTTGCCGGATCGTCATTTTGCAAGCGATGCAACCGCACTTTGATAAACCAGGGTCGCAGGTCATCCGGATTCTGCTCGCTGGCCTTGCTGGCAAAGGCTTCGGCCTCGCTGTAATTGCGATTGATTAGCGCCAACTGGCCCAGGCCCAGCAAAGCGTCGAGATCGTTTGGCTGCAATTTCAGCGCCTGATCCAGACTGGTTTTGGCGGCGTCGGGTTGTCCAAGCGCCAGTTGAGCAAGTCCGTGCAACGCCTGCAGTGTTGCTTGAGTCGCTGGCGAATCACTTTCTTCCGGAGTCAGCTCCAGCACTTTTTGATTCTGGCCTTGCAGCAAGTAGGATCGCGCCAATGGCAGCAGCCAGGCGCTGCGCTCGGCGCCCAACTCCTGAGCGCGTTGCAATTCTTTCTCCGCAGGAGCGCCGTTGCCGGTTTCCACATAAATTTGCCCCAGCAGCAATCGGGCATCGCGGTTCTCCGGGTTCTTCTGCAAGGCGTTTTTGAGTTCGATAACGCCGGCTTGCCACTCTTGCTTGGTTTGATATTCCCGGGCTCGCTGAACATGCTCGACATCGGTGGTGCGATCACCGCAGCTCACTAATCCAGTGGTGACGCCGACTCCCAGGCAGCAACCCAGCACCAGAGCGCGCAAGGGCAAAGTCAATAAACGATAACGGGATTTCATGATGGGCTCCAAAAGTAAGTCATCAGGTTGGAGGCAGTGGCTCAATGAATATTGTGATTATAGGCTAACCACTTTACTAGCCGACGGTTGGACTAATGAATTTCAGCTTGGTTTAAGGTATGCATGTTAAAGTATCGCTCAAGGTCGAGCTCGGAGGAGGCTTTGACCACGATAACCGGCGGTGACCCGCCCTATTCTCAATCCACTTTATCAAGGAAATCTTAATGATCATTCGTAAATCGCTGTTCGTTGCCGCCACTCTCGCCGCCACCCTTTGCGCCTTCCCTGCTTCCGCTTCTGAAACCAAGGAGACAGCGCCAACCACCAGCCCGTCTGCCGCTGTAACCTCTGGCAAAATCACCAAGGAGCAGGCTGTGGAAATGGCAATCAAGGCGCATCCAGGCAAAGTCACCAAAGCGTATGAGGATGGTCATAAAGGCAAACAGACCTGGGAAGTCAAAATTGATGGTGCTGACGGAAAAAAATGGAAGGTGTACTACGAGATCGCGACTGGGGCGCTGGTCGACGAAAAGAGCGAGTAACCACCACAGCTTTTCCTGCGCATAAACCCGCCTCCGCGTTGGCGCTTTTGCTACGATGGAGGCATCACCGATACAGCATCCTGTCATGACCGACCGCAATACCACCGAAATCACCGTTTGGGATCTCTGGGTTCGCCTGTTTCACTGGAGCCTGGTCATCGCCTTTACGCTGGCTTATTTCAGCCAGGGCGAGTTGTTTGAAGATCTTCTGGAAAACGTCGATGGAGCGTTGTTACAAACTATCCATGTCTGGTCCGGCTATGCTATTGTCGGACTGCTGATTTTTCGCCTGATCTGGGGTTTCACTGGCCCCCCTTACGCCCGATTCAGTGACTTCGTGCGCAGTCCACGTGAAATTTTCACTTATACCCAACAGGTATTGACGTTGCGCGCGCCCCGCCATCTCGGCCACAACCCCGCCGGTGGTGCAATGATCATCATTTTGTTGTTGAGCCTCACCGTCACCGTCACCGCTGGTTTAATACTCTACGGCGCTGACAAGGGGATGGGACCGCTGGCCGGATTATTGGTAAACAGCAGCGATAGTCTGATCGACATCGCCAAAGAAATTCATGAATTCTTTGCAAACTTCACGCTGATCCTGGTCGTCGGGCACCTCACCGGCGTGATATGGGAAAGTTTACTGCACCGGGAGAATCTCGCTCACGCCATGATCACCGGGCGCAAGCGGGCTTGAAGCGCAGCAGGCTACCACTTTATACAAAGTTACGACATCATGGACGATGTTGGTGATATTTTCAGCGTGATTGGCGGAAATGCCCTCTGAAGCGATCACGAAAGTCCAGGAGCTGCTGGACCCATCCCGACTAGCAAGCCACCATCCTTTGTACCCGCGGTCGCGTTTTTTTACTGCCTCTGGGGAAGTCTCTTTCGTAGGCCGCCTCATCCAGCTTGTCTTGTGATCAAAATCGAATTATAATTATTTAAATAAATCAAAAATATAAATCCGACAAAGTAGAACTTATGTCAATTTCCTTATGACCATTTCTCCAGACAGAACGAGCCATGCGGAAAAATGCCGGGCTACCCACCCACTTCTTAAGGGATTTCTTTCACGAAACCTCATATCCACTAAAGATTAAAGAATCCAGTTATGAGAAAACCAGCGATCTATCTGCTAGTTAGCTTGACCACCTTGAGCGTACCCGTATCGGCTACTGACAGCCGCTGGTCGGCGCTGCCCGAAAAAGCGCCCGATCCCGCGGATAATCCAACCACTGAAGCCAAGGTCACACTTGGCAAGATGCTGTATTTCGATACCCGCTTTTCCTCAACCGGCACCGTGTCCTGCTTTTCTTGCCACAACGTAATGGAGGGCGGCGATGATCACCGGCCTACGTCCATAGGCGTTCATGGGCAGGTCGGCGGTCGCAACGCGCCAACTGTCTGGAATGCGGCGTTCAACTCAGCACAGTTTTGGGATGGCCGCGCGCCCTCTCTCGAAGAGCAGGCCAAAGGACCGCCGGCTAATCCGATTGAAATGGGCATGCCGAACCTGGACGCCACCATTGGCCGCATCCAGGCGATTCCCGGTTACCAACCTTATTTCGAAGCAGCGTTTGGTAAAGACGCTATAACCATGGACAACGCGGCTAAAGCCATCGCAGCTTATGAGCGCACCCTGATCACGCCGAACAGCGCTTACGATCGTTATGTCAAGGGCGATAAAAAAGCCATGACTGAGCAGCAGATTAGAGGTATGGATGCCTTTGCCAAAACCGGTTGCACGGCCTGTCACTCCGGTCCGGCTTTTAATGGTTCCACCAACATGCCGGCGGGTCAGGGTTTCTTAATGAAATTCCCGGTCTTCGCTGGCAGCCCATACGAAACCCAGTACAAGCTGACTGAGGATCCAGGCCGCTACACTGTCACTCAAAAGGAGGAGGACAAATATTTGTGGCGGGTGCAGACGCTGCGCAATCTGACTTACACCGCGCCGTACTTCCACAACGGTTCAGTCAAAAGCCTCGACGAAGCGGTACGTGTCATGGCCAAGACCCAGCTTAACAAAGATTTGAATGATGCTGAGATCCAGGACATCGTCGCTTTCCTCAGAGCATTAGACGGCCCGTTTCCGCAACAAATTATGCCGAGGCTACCGCCGACTCCCGGCGGTCTACTGACCGAAAACTAACACACTCCACCAAAACAGGATTCGTCATCATGCGCCTGTTATTGGTCGAAAACGATACGCTATCGGGCGATCGCTTGCGAACTGAACTGGAACAGGCTGGATTTGCGGTGGATGTCGCCACGGATGGCGTTGGCGCCCCGAATTCATGGGGGAGTCAGAACCTTACCATGTTGTCGTGCTTGATATTGGGGTATTAGTCGCCATGTGTGCTCGGCGACTAATACCCCTCGAACGTGAACCGCGCCGAACCAATCGCCAGCGAATCGCCGGTCTCCAACGCCAGCACCTCATTGGTCGCCAACCCGTGGCAGCCGACCTGCACCGAACCCGATGCCCCCAGATTCTGGATCCAGTACATGCCGTCCCGAAATAATAATTCCGCATGATGAGGGATCACATCCGGCGCGTTGATATGCAAACCATCCTGTGGGGAAGCGCCAATGGGCAGCCACTTGGGCACATAGTAGTGCACGACCTGCTGGTGGGCCGCGTCATCGCGTTCGAAGCGGGCATAATGCAACGCGCCGGGATTACCGACACCATTCAGTTCGGCTACCCGATCCTGCATGCGCATCAAGTGGAGGTAACGGTTGCGGAGATTGACTCGCAATTCATTGTTGTCGGCCTGCTGGTCGCGTTGACGCAGCACCTCAACCAGTTCCAGCAGATAGTGGCCGAAGCGGTCGCGCGGCTCCTGGGGATCCCACTCCAGCGTCTCACGCTCTTTTTTATGATCCCAAGCCACAGAGAGTCGCAAGTGGTACAAGTCGCAAACATCGACTACATCATCCGTTTCCAGTATTTCCCAGCACCCGCGATCCAGCCGTTGGCCGTTGCGCCCCGTATAGGTATGACCGTGATCGCTGACCGCCATCAACGCTAGTTGATCGCCCAACGCACAGACCACACAATGCAAGCGGGAAATCCGACTGTATTTCGGGATGAAACCCAACGTGAAATCGCCAAATCCAGCTCCGGCAGCAGCGCTCTGTCGACCAAAAATCATAAAAGGACGAGAGACCAATTCGATGCGCGCTGGAGCCTGCGTCGGATCAGCAGCCAACAACAAAGCCCGGGTCAGCGGGGTGCCCCGGCTCAGCGTCTGTTCGTTGGCTGCGCGCAGGTGGTGAGTATGTTCGGGATTGTCTTCCAGTTCGAGCAGGAGGGTACAGGCCAGATTTCCGCTCTCTGTCGCACCCGACAGCCATACTCCAGCATCCGATCCAGCCATCGGAAGATCCGGCCAGAACCGATCACAGGCAGGTTCAACGCCTGATCCAGCTTCCATCTTGAGATTTTCCTGGCTTCCCGGCGAAAAATCCAGGCGAATCTCCAACCGGTTCGCGTAAACCGACCATTCTCCGCGATGATCGCAGAGTTCGAGTTCCAGCCAGAGCGTTGCTCGCGCCGGTTCTGTATGGAGTAGACGATAATCAAGATAAACCGGTTGAGCGTCACGGCCATCCAGCAACCGGACCGAGGGTGCTTGCCCATCCTGAGCGAAAACCAGATCAGGACTGCGCACATGCAACTGGATTTCCCGGTACAGCCACCAGGTAGGATTAATAAGCAAGGCGCAGAGCACGCCATTTCGCCCAGGTAATACCGGAGTCGCGGTTGCCAAACCGATCAGCACGGGTTGTCGAGTTTCCTGCAACCGCGCAAATCTTCGCTCGTGTTCATCCCGTTGCACTGAATCACTGTCGTGCAGCCAGCGCAGATACCGGTTTCGAAAATACTGTAGCGCTTCACGGTCCTGGGCCTCCTTGCGATCCTGTTTTACTCCCAGGTCGCTGAGCAGGTTAGCGAATTCGCGCAGGGACGGCGACATAGCGGTTGTCTTTCGCGGTTCGGCGTCGGTCCCGGTCGGTTTGCTGGCGGGAGGCAGATCTAGCAGCGGTACTGGCGTTTCTTCGATGACCAGCTGTGTTGGTGGCAAGGTCTCGTCTGAGGGTAGGACGAGAACCGTTTCGTCCGGCGCCGATTCGACCGGACTGTTTGCATCTGTCTTCAGAGTTTCTTCCAGATCGAAATCGAAACTCAGGCCCAGATCGGGAAAATCCAGATCAAATTCCCCCTTATTGTCGTCCGGCAAGGAAGGCATCGCCTCAGTCGCGTCTAGCGGATTATCAGCATTCGACGCCAGCGATTTTTGGGCAGGTTCATTCAGAAAACAACTTCGGGCCGCTTCATCAACCAGCGCCGGGGTAATTTCCCCACCGGCTTCCAGGCTCGCAAACAGCAGCAAGGTATCGCAGAGCATGACGATAGCGCGTGGAATGCCTTGACAATATTGGGCGATGCGCTCAGTCACCGCATCCGGGGGCGGGCTACCATCCCAGTGCTCGGCGGTTTCAAACTGGTGACGAATAAATTTTTCCATTTCCTGATCGCTCAGGATGCCGAGGCGACAGCGCACCGCAATGCTGGTCTGGAGTTGGTGCAGCTCGGGTTGGCGCAGTTTGCCTTCGATATCCGGCAATCCGGTCAGTACGACTTGCAGACGATGCGCGGGGACTGCGGGCATCTCCACGAAATCGTACAGACGGCGCAAAACGCCAAGGCGCAGATGGTGAGCGTCGTCAATTAACAGCGCGACAATCTGATCGCGGCGCGCGCATGCCGCCAGCATATCCAGCAGCAATCGGCTTTGCTGACCGGCGTCCAGATGGTCAACCGGTAATTCCAGATGGGCGCACAGGTAATTCAGAATATCAGGAAAGTCGAGGCTGGCGTTGGTCAGTAGCACAAAGTGGACATCGCTGGCTTCCGCCATGCAATGACGCAACACCAGCGTCTTGCCGACACCGGCTTCTCCTGTCAGCAGAATAATGCCTCTTCGTTCCCGAATGCCCTTCAGGATATCCTCGCAAGCAGCATCAAAAGTGGCATTATGATAAAAACGCTTAAGCTCCTTCGGTTCGAAGGGCTGATGATCAGAGCCGGTATTGGTGGTTTGCATATCCCCTCCCGCCAGTCGCTACTCGCAAGTTTACGACGCTTATGTCAATCCCAACAGCCCCTATGCGATTCCCGGCGCGTCGTCGGTGGTTATTACGGCGTTTGCTGACCGTCATTCATCAGTTACTCGGTTTACTGGGGGGCGGTTTATTAGCCCACGCTCGCAGTCTGCCTCCGGAATGGCGGCATCGCCGTAGCCACTGGCCGCTCCGGTTGGCGGCGGCCTTAGTGGAGCGCGGGCTTGATTCTGAGCTGGTCGATCTGTCGTTTGCGACTCAACTGCGCTACCGTCTGGAGCGGCTCGGACCGACTTACATTAAGCTTGGCCAGATTCTGGCGGTTCGTGAAGATATGTTACCACACGCCATTACGGATGAATTGAAAAATCTGTTCGATCAGGCGCCAGCTGTATCTTTTTCAATCATTCGCGCCTTGATCGAAGCTGAGCTGGAGCGCCCCTTGACCGAGTTGTTTCTCCACATTGAGGAACAGCCCTTAGGTTCGGCATCGCTGGCCCAAGTCCATCGCGCTACAACCCGCGATGGGCAGGCGGTCGTAGTTAAGGTGCTTAAACCTGGGGTGCGCGAGTTGGTGTTGGTGGATCTTCGATTATTAGGTTGGCTGGGCGTGGTGCTGAAACCGTTCATACCCCAGTACGAGATCCTTGCCATTATCGAGGAGTTTCGTAGTTATACGACTCGCGAACTGGATTTGACTGTCGAAGCGGATAACGGCGATATTTTTACTGCCCAGTTTGAGCAGGATCCAGCGATCGTGTTTCCGGTCATGCATCGGGAACTCAGCACCGACAGTGTGTTAACGATGGAGTTTCTGAACGGGTTCAAACCAGGAGCGCCGGCGACCTTCGCATTGGAGGATTCAGAGCGGATGCAGATTGCTCACTTGGGGGCGCGAGCCATTTTGCGGATGCTGTACCAGCATGGGTTCTTTCATGCTGACTTGCACGCCGGCAATCTACTGATTTTACCAGGACCGCCCTTACGGATCGGCTTTATTGACCTAGGCATGGTTGGACGCTTTGAGGAGCAAACCCGCCGGCGATTGCTGTACTACTACTATTCGCTGGTCAATGGCGATATCGATAAAGCGGCCCAACATCTTTGCGAAATTGCCCGGCCAGGACCGGGCGGCGGTGATCTGGCTGGCTTCCGGCGTTCGGTTGTGGAACTGTCACAGCGCTTTTTACTGCGCGCCGCTCGTGGCGAGTTCAGCATTGCTCGACTCATCCTGGAATCAATGCGTTTGGGGGGCCGCCACTGCATGTATTTCCGGGTCGATCTGGTGCTGATGGTCAAGGCGCTGGTCACTTTTGAAGGGGTGGGGCGGATGGTCGAACCTGAGCTGGATGTGGTGGCGATTTCCCGGACCCACATCGAGCGCATTTTCCGCGAACAGTTTCAGTTAAAACGTTTCGGACGGGAATTATGGCGTAATGGCCCGGAACTCCTGGATTTAGCCAGTCGATTGCCAGAGTTGCTAGTGCAATCCGGTCATCGGTTGGAATCAACTCCGTCAGTGTCTTCCACACAACACACACTGGTCGGGTTGCGCGGCGCCATTGTCGCCGCCGCCTGTATTATCGGCGGGGTGCTCATCCTGCTCCAATCGGAAGGCTGGCTGGTGGGTGGCGGATTGTTGTTTGCCGGATGGTGGATTTACTGGCGCGGGGACTAAGCGCTTGTGGTCTTTCCACATGCAAGCCGGATAAATTCAGGAGCAACTTCCTGTTTCCGTTCCTGATGCCTGATGCCTGATGCCTCTATACTCGTCTCTGTCGAACTTGCGCTAAAATGAAGTTGGCGCTTCCGGCAGCGCGCATCAAACTTTCAAGACCCGCCCTGTCCGGCGAGCGGGAGCAACCCGAACCGCCCACAGGGCGGATGCCTTTTCAGGAACCGACATGACTGAATCCGTCAAATACGTGCTCGACGAAACCCGGATGCCTAAATTCTGGTACAATCTGGTTGCCGATTTACCTGCGCCGCCGCCGCCGGTTTTGCATCCCGGCACCCTGCAACCGATTGGCCCGGATGATCTGGCGCCGCTGTTTCCCATGGCGTTGATCCAGCAGGAGGTTGCCAGTGAGCGGGACATTGAAATCCCGAAACCGGTGCGCGATATTTACCGGCAATGGCGGCCCAGTCCGCTGTATCGCGCCCGCCGTCTGGAGAGGGCGCTCGACACTCCGGCAAGGATTTACTACAAATACGAAGGCGTCAGCCCGGCGGGCAGTCACAAACCTAACACTGCGGTTGCGCAAGCCTTTTACAACAAGGAAGCCGGTATTAGACGGATCGCCACGGAAACTGGCGCCGGGCAATGGGGTTCTTCACTGGCGTTCGCTGGGGCCTTGTTCGGTATTGACGTGCAGGTGTTTATGGTGCGGGTTTCCTACAATCAGAAACCCTATCGTCGGGCCTTAATGGAAACTTATGGTGCGCGCTGCGTCGCTTCTCCATCCGAGGAAACCGCCTCGGGGCGAGCGATTCTGGCCCAGCGGCCTGATCATCCGGGTAGCCTGGGCATCGCGATCTCCGAGGCGGTCGAAGTCGCTGTGCAACGCGACGACACCAAATACGCGCTGGGTTCGGTGCTCAATCACGTTTTGTTGCATCAGACAGTGGTGGGTCTGGAAGCCCTGGCGCAACTGGAAATGGCCAATGACTATCCCGATGTAGTCGTTGGTTGCACGGGCGGCGGATCCAACTTTGCCGGCATTGCCTTCCCGTTTATTGGCGCCGAACTGCGTGGTGGTCGAAAAGCGCGCATCATCGCGGTTGAACCGGTGGCCTGTCCCAGTCTGACTCGTGGTCCATACGCTTACGACTTTGGCGATACCGCGCATCTGACGCCGTTGACCAAGATGCACACACTGGGTTCAACGTTCACTCCGCCTGGTTTTCATGCCGGTGGCCTGCGTTATCACGGCATGGCGCCGCTGGTCAGCCATGTCAAGGAATTGGGGTTGATCGAAGCCCGCGCCTACCATCAACTCGGTTGCTTCGAGGCAGGCGTACAGTTCGCCCGCGCCGAGGGCATCCTGCCAGCCCCGGAGGCGAATCATGCGGTGAAGGGAGCGATTGACGAGGCGCTGCGTTGCAAGGAAGAAGGCGTGAGCCGGGCGATTCTGTTCAATCTCTGTGGCCACGGTCATTTCGATATGCAAGCCTATATGGATTACTTTGCTGGTAATTTGACCGATCAGAGCTATGACGAGGCTGAACTGGCGATGGCCTTGGCGGGATTACCGTCGGTGGCGGCGTGAAAAAAGCCGACGGGCGCGGCGGTGGCCGATGATGAGCCGCGCCCGCGCCCGTCTTGGATGAAATTGCGGCTTAGCGCATTGCAGGACGACGCCGACGCCAGAACACTGCGGGTAGGGTCGAACCCAGCAACGCCCAAACTGGCGGTTCGTCGATCGTTGGAATATCATCCCGAACCGTGATCACGTCATTGGCGCAGTTCATGGTCCAGCTAATATCCAGATCGGTGTATTTGGTGAACGCATCGCCAAAAATGCTCTTGTCAACACTGACTTCGTAGAGCCAGTGTGAATCGCTGGCAGGGCCAGGACCAATGTCGAGGACACCGGGCAACTTGGTTACTTTCATCGCCGCTGAACCCACTTTATCCGGCGATTTGGATATGTCCAGCGACGTTACTGCTTCAGTGTTCCAAAGCGGGTCTTTCAGCCAATCATCGTTGGTCGTTTCATATACATTAGTGGTGAATAGGCCGATGTTATCTGGATTACTACTGGAGTTGAAATTATGGGGGGTGCGAATGCCAAAATCGTAAATGCCGTCATTCGCGCCGCTCCAGAAATTCAGCGCGAAATCTCCAGCACTATAAGCTCCAGGAGGATTTTGCTTGGTGTTCGGGTTATGGCCGGTGACCAGGGCAATATAAAGATTATCGGCATCCCAAGTCACATAAAGCGCCTCGGCGTCGTAGGCTTGGCCACCGTAACCAGGATCAACGCGTCCGTTACTACCACCGGTGTAGTCCTCAAAGGTATAGTAAATCGTGAGACCATCATGCACGTATTGGCCAAAGCCATTCTTATCGTTTGGATTGCCCTCTGGCGTCCACGGTTGACGGCCACTGCTATTGGTGAATAATCCCCAGTCTTGCAAGTTGCCGTCAGTGATGTTGATATCGCCGGCCATGCTTTCAGCGCTCAGACCAAACCCCAGTGCGCACGCCATCAACAAGGCTT
>JAGRHQ010000089.1 GCA_020444905.1 Candidatus Competibacteraceae bacterium | reverse complement strand
TGACCTATCCCGAGATTTACAAGATGCAGATCCGCGCCATTCTGGAGGCGGCGGCGGAATGTATCCAGGAGAAGGTGAACGTCCATCCCGAAATCATGGTGCCGCAGGTTTGCACCGTGGAAGAATTGAAGCGAGTGAAGGCGCTGGTTGACGAAGTGTTGCCCGAAGTCGAGGCCAAGTATGCGGTCAAGGTGCATTTCGAGTTTGGCACGATGATGGAAGTGGTGCGCGCCTGTCTGCGCGCCGGCGAAATCGCCAACGTCGCCGAGTTCTTCTCCTTCGGCACCAACGATCTGACTCAGGCGACGTTCTCATTCTCGCGCGAGGATGCCGAAAACAAATTCCTGCCCTTCTACAATTCCGCCGCAATTCTCAAGGACAACCCGTTTGAGGCGCTGGATACGGCGGGCGTTGGCCAGCTCATGCAGTTTGCGGTCGAAAATGGCAGGAAGACCCGCAATGGTCTCAAGGTTGGCATTTGCGGCGAACAAGGCGGTCATCCGGCTTCGATGCGGTTCTGCCACTTCGCTAACCTGACCTATGTGTCCTGCTCCGCGCCCCGAGTGCCGATTGCCCGGTTGGCGGCGTCGCACGCCAAGTTGTTGGAAGGTGAATTCAAGCCCGCTGAAAACGGCTGATGATAAGCGGCGTTGTTTCAGGCGACGCCGTTATTGAGAATGCCAGGGGCGGCTGCGGTCGCCCCTGTTTTATCTGTACCTAGAAGTAAGGAAAATGCCACATTGCTATTCAGCTAGACAACTTGCAATACCTATATACATGGTGGATTCTGGACTCGAGCATTCTACGAAATCTGCAATGGAATAAATGACGCAGCTATTATTGCCAATATTCAATGCGAAGCGAAAGAAAGAGGAGGGGCATTGATATAAGTTTGACTTGGATGCGCTGCAGCAGAATCCATAATTCATACCCTACCCATCAAAAAGACAAATCCACATGACCATAACCCTTGACCTGCCACAAGAACTAGAGCAAGAACTGATTACTGAAGCCTCCAAACTCAAGCTGTCCCTGTCTGAGTACGCTTTGGATATCCTGAAAAGCCGGTGGGTCACAGGGGGCCGTCTCCCCAAAACCGGCGCAGAACTAGTCGCCTACTGGCAGCAGGAGAATATTATTGGTTCGCGGCCAGACATCGCAGATAGTCAAATCCACGCCCGATATTTACGCCGCCAAGCCGAATCTCGTGTTGAGCAGTAAGCAACAATGTACTTGCTTGACACTGACGTGTTAATCGATGTTCAACGTGGATATAAGCCAGCCGTCACCTGGTTTGCCAGCTTGAATAATTTGCCTGCTGTTTCAGGTTTTGTCGTTATGGAACTGATTCAGGATGCTAAAAATAACCAGCAACTCAGGCAAGCCTTGCGCCTGGTTGCGCCTTTACCTGTTATTTGGCCCACAGAAACTGACTGTAACCGCGCTTTGGCAAATTTCACTGCTTACCACCTTTCAAGTGGTTTAGGGTTGCTTGATGCATTGATTGCGTCCTGTGCTATTGGTTTATCAGTGAAGCTTTGCACGTTTAATGTAAAACACTATCGTGTTATTCCTGACTTGCTCATTGAGCAACCTTATGAAAAATAAAAATGTCCTACAGCAACTTCAAAAATCTTGAGATCATCAAACAGAAATTTGATCTCGGCATAAAATCCGCGGATTCGCTGTTTAGCAATGTGGAAGACATCAATCCCAGTCTGTTACTAACGCAGTTGCTACAAGAAAATGTGCCTTTAGCTTTAAACATCAACACGGAAAAAGCCCGTTCCGAATTCATTATCGCACCGGTATTGATGGAAGTGCGGCGTTTGTTCAAGCAGCAGGTTAGCCTGTTTTCCGGTACTGATTTTAGCGTGGATGAAACCCAGGATTTGAACGGATATTGCGATTTTATTCTCAGCGCTTCCCCGGATCAGGTTTTCATCGAAGCGCCGGTAGTGTGTGTAGTGGAAGCCAAGAACGAAAACATCAAGGCCGGCTATCCGCAATGCATTGCCGAAATGGTCGCCGCCCGAACTTTCAATGAACAGCAGCAGCGACCGCTTCGCTCAATTCTTGGCGTGGTGACGACGGGCAGCAACTGGCGATTTCTGAAGCTGGAAGACCGGATCGTCTGGGTGGATTTCGATGAATATCTGATCAGCCGGATTGCCAGAATACTGGGGATTTTTGCTCATGCCATTACCTCCGCCACGGCATTGAAAGACTGAATTCCAACCTGTCATGCATCCTGACCAACTGAAACGCCTGGCCAGCCAGGTTTTGACCCTTGAAGCCCAGGCGGTAGAACAACTCAAAAGCCGCATTGACGACCGCTTTGTCCATGCATGTAGCCTTATGTTGCGTTGTCAGGGGCGCATCGTGGTTTTGGGTATTGGCAAATCCGGACACATCGGCGGCAAAATCGCTGCTACTTTGGCCAGTACCGGCACCCCCGCTTTCTTCGTTCACCCCGCCGAGGCCAGCCACGGCGACATGGGCATGATCACGGCGCAGGATGTCGTGCTGGCGCTGTCGAATTCCGGGGAAACTGACGAAATTCTCACCTTGTTACCCTTGCTCAAGCGTCTGGGCGTTCCCCTGATCGCTCTGACCGGCAATCTTGGTTCAAGTTTGGCCAGGAACGCAGATGTTCACATTGATGTCACCGTTCCCCAGGAAGCCTGTCCACTGGGTCTAGCCCCGACCTCCAGCACGACTGCCACGCTGGCGATGGGCGATGCGCTGGCAGTGGCGTTGCTGGAAGCGCGCGGCTTTACCGCCGAAGATTTCGCCCGTTCCCATCCCGGTGGCCGGCTGGGACGCCGCTTGTTGCTGCTCACTGACGACGTGATGCATACCGGCGAACAAATGCCACGCAGTATGCCCGACGACCTGCTTAAGGACGCTCTGCTGGAGATGAGCCGCAAGAGCTTGGGAACCACCGTGGTGGTCGACTCCGACGACTGTGTGCTGGGCGTTTTTACCGACGGCGACCTGCGTCGCGCGCTGGACCGGCAGGTGGACGTGCATACGGCCCGGGTCGCCGAAGTTATGACGCATCCTTGCAGAACTATTGCGCCGAGCGCCTTAGCTGCCGAGGCGCTGCGCATGATGCAGCAATACCGGATTAACGCATTACCCGTGGTAAACTCTGCTGGAAAATTGGCTGGAGTGCTGAATATGCATGATCTGTTGCGCGCCGGTGTGCTGTAGCCTTCACTTTCAGGAAATTCGCAATGCACGATGTCTTGCACAAGGCCGCCCGGATTGAACTGGTGATCTTCGATGTGGATGGCGTCCTGACAGATGGCCGGCTCTACCTGGGTAATGATGGCAACGAGTTCAAAGCATTTCACATCCGTGATGGTCACGGCGTCAAAATGCTGCTTGATGTCGGCGTGGAGATCGCCATCATCTCCGGTCGCCATGCTGTTTCAGTAGAGCAACGTGTGAAAGACTTGGGCATCCGCCATGCTTACCTGGGGGTGGACGATAAGCGGGTCGTATTTAACAATCTTCTAACACAGTTGAACCTGACTGCCGATCAGGTTGCTTATGTGGGCGATGATTTGATTGATCTGCCGGTGATGACCCAGGTGGGTTTAGCGATCGCCGTACAGGACGCGGATCCCTTCGTCATACAACACGCACACTGGCAAACTTCCTGCCGGGGCGGGCGGGGCGCGGCGCGCGAGGTCTGTGAACTGCTGCTCGAAGCGCGCGGCCAGCTGGCGGCGGCGCGGAGCCGCTATCTTTGACTGTGCCCCCCAGCATCACCGCGCGCGGTATTTTTTCTCTGACAGTGCTGGCGCTATTGGCCGGTTTGAGCTACGGCCTGTTGCAGTGGGTAGAATCCGGCTTGCGTGAGCCAGAACGCGCCAAGAGCCAGGAGCCGGTAATGATTATCAACCACTTTCAGGCAATGCGCCTCAACACCGCTGGGGTGCGGGAATATGTGGTTGAAGCGCCGCAACTGGCGCAACTGCCTGACAAACTCGGCGCCCGGATTGAATGGCCCGTACTGGACTGGTATCAGCTTGACGGCCAGACCCGTGAGTGGCGATTGCAGTCTGAGCAGGGCTGGGTCGCCGCCGACTATGAGACCGTGCGTTTGGAGGGCGCGGTCACCATGACCCGACTCGCCACGAGTGGCAAGCCGCCGGTGACTGTGACCACGCGCGATGTATTGATCCGTCCCGGCGAACGCTATGTTGAAACCGCCGCGCCGGCGCGGGCAATCACTCCTGGCGGGGAATTGCGCGCCGTTGGCGTTCGCGCCTGGCTGGATCAGGAGCGGTTGGAACTGCTTTCCCAGGTAAGAGGTACTTATGACCCCCCCAAACCCTAAATTCATCTGGGCGCTGGCATTGGCGTTAACGCCCTTATTGGCGATCGCTTTGCCGGAAGACCGCAGCCAACCCATTCAACTGGAAGCCAGTCGCGGCCAGATCGACCAGAAGACCGGCGTCAGCACTTACGAGGGCAACGTCGTGATCAGCCAGGGATCCATGCGGCTGACCTCCGACACCGCCACCATTTACGTCAAGGATGGCGGCTTCCAGCGCATGGAGGCCACGGGCAAACCGGTCACTTTGCGCTATCGGCCCACGGCGGACAAACCGGAAATTCAGGGAGTGAGCCCACGAGTCGAGTATGACGTAGTCAGCGCCAAGGTGATCATGAGCGGCGGCGCCCGGTTGACCCAGGGCCAGGACGTATTCACCGGCGACCGGGTGGAGTACGATCTCAAAGACGACGTAGTACGCGCGCGCGGCGCGGGCAAGCAAGGCCGCATTCAGTTCACCATCCAGCCACGCGCCAATGAATCACCCGTCAGGAAACCTTGATCATGGCGCAACTGGTTGCCCATGAAATTGTCAAGCGCTATCGCAAACGGGTGGTGGTGGACGCCGCTTCGTTGACCGTCGCCAGCGGCGAAGTCATCGGCTTATTAGGTCCGAATGGCGCGGGTAAAACCACCTGCTTCTACATGATCGTTGGCTTGATTCATTGCGACGAAGGGCGGGTGCTGCTCGATGATTGCGATCTGACTCATCTGCCTATGCATGCCCGCGCCCGCTTGGGCGTTGGCTATTTGCCGCAGGAGCCGTCGGTGTTCCGGCGCATGAGCGTTCTGGATAATGTGCTGGCGATTCTGGAAACCCGCCGGGATCTCGCGCGGGCCGAACGTCGCGCCCGGGCTGAGGAGCTTTTGCATGAATTGCACGTCGGGCACCTGCAGGGCAATCCAGGCATTAGCCTGTCGGGCGGCGAACGCCGACGGGTGGAAATTGCCCGGGCATTAGCGGCCAATCCCGCCTTTATTCTGCTTGACGAACCATTCGCTGGCGTCGATCCCTTATCCGTTCTGGATATTCAGCGCATTATCCGTCATCTTTCCGACCGCGGGATCGGCGTGTTGATCACGGATCACAATGTCCGGGAGACGCTAGGTATTTGCGATCGCGCCTACATCCTCAGCGAAGGCCGGGTGATCGCTGAGGGTGATTCCACTGCGATCCTTGCCAATCAGCAGGTGCGCCAGGTTTATCTCGGCGAATCTTTCCAGTTATGAATCGCGATAAAATAGTTATAGGATGCCCTTTCGTTAATTCCCTAACACGAAATGCGCAAAACCGGCTAGGATTATAGGTAGCTTCAGTTCAACGGATCGACGCTAGATCGCATTGTTATGAGACAATCATTGCAGCTCCGCCTGGGTCAACAACTGACCATGACCCCCCAATTGCAGCAGGCCATTCGCCTGCTGCAACTGTCCAGTCTGGATTTACAGACGGAGATTCAAACCGTTCTCGATTCCAACCTGATGTTGGAACGCGCTGACGAATTGCCGGAACTGCCGGTGCAGCCGGAAACTCTGGCGGCCCAGACTGCAGCCGACGCTAGTTCCGAAACCGAAGTCGGCGCAGCCAGCGCCGATAACTTGCCGGACGAACTGCCCGTCGACAGCGGCTGGGAAGACATCTACGAATCTTATGACGGCGCGACTAGCTACTCGCGAAATGAAGACGATGAGTGGGATCCTTACGAGCGCTATACCGGCGCTAGCGAATCCTTGCGTGACTATCTGTACTGGCAAATGCGGCTGACGCCGTTTAGCGACCGGGAAATGGAGATAGCGACCGCGATTATTGACTCAATCAACGAATCCGGTTACTTGGCGGTATCTCTTGAAGAGATTTGCCAGGGACTGCGCGATCAGTTCGAAGTGACTCTCGAAGAAGCCGGGACGGTGCTCAAACAGATCCAGCACTTTGATCCCCAGGGCGTTGCTGCGCGAAGCCCAGCGGAATGCCTGCTTTTGCAGCTGGAAGCCCTGCCGGATGAGACGCCTTGGCTGGCCGAGGCCCGTCAACTCGTCGAACAGCACCTCGATCTGCTCGCTAATCATGATTTTAATGGTTTGATACGGCGGCTCAAGGTCTCGCGCGAGGCATTGCAGAGCATTGTCAGTCTGATCCAGTCATTGAACCCCTATCCAGGCGCTCGTCTGTCCAGTGAAGAACCCCAATACGTGACGCCAGACGTGCTGGTTTATCGGCAGCAGGCTGCCTGGCGTGTGGAACTGAATCCCGAGAATACCCCCAAATTGCGGATCAACACACGCTATGCGGCGCTGACCAAACGTAATGGCCAAAGCAGCGACGCCACTTACCTGAAAAATCACTTGCAAGAGGCGCGCTGGTTTTTAAAAAGCTTGCAAAATCGCAACGAAACCCTGCTTAAGGTTGCGACCTGCATCGTCGAGCGCCAGCGAGAATTTCTCGAACATGGCGACGAATACATGAAGCCGTTGATTCTGCGCGATGTGGCCGAAACGTTGGGCATGCACGAATCGACGATTTCGCGTGTCACTACTCAGAAATATATGCATACTCCACGAGGCATTTATGAGTTAAAATACTTTTTCTCAAGCCACGTCGGCACCAGTGACGGTGGCGAATGCTCTTCCACCGCCATCCGCGCCATGATCCGCAAATTGATCCAGGCGGAAAACCCCGGTAAACCGCTGAGTGACGATAAAATCGCCAAACTGCTCGGCGCTGAAGGGATTCAAGTGGCTCGGCGGACCGTGGCAAAATACCGGGAAGCGATGTCTATTCCATCATCTTCGGATCGTAAACGCCTCGTCTGAACTACCGGAGCGGTTTGCCCCGACCCCATCAACCGCAACCAGACCTGCCAGTCAGGAGTCCATGCCATGCAAATCAAACTGAGCGGACACCACATCGACATCACCCCAGCGCTGCACGATTATGTGCATGACAAACTGGAACGCATTGAACGACATTTTGACAACGTCACCAGCGCCCAGGTGATTCTCAGCGTTGAAAAGTTGCGCCAGAAAGCCGAAGCGACCATTCATGTCGCCGGTAATGACATTTTCGCTGACGCCGTCGATGAAGACTTGTACGCTGCGATTGACGCCCTGAGCGATAAAATCGATCGTCAGATCAAGAAGCATAAGGAAAAACTGACTGAGAAACATCGCGGTGAAAAGGCGCGCGATTATTCCCAACCCGGATGAGCGTCACTACGGCGATGATGATGCAAGCGCTTTCTCTACTCACCCAGGAACTGGCTAATTCACCACGGACGCAACCAGCAATGCCTATTTGCTGTACGAGTCAATCGGCGCTTTTACTCCAATCCGCACCGCGGAGGGAGCTATGAGCCTGGATATCACCGACTTGATTAGCCATGAGCGGATCGTGTGCGATAGCGAAGTGACCAGTAAAAAGCGGGTGATCGAGGTTTTGAGCGAGCTGCTGGCGACAGGAGAAGCAGATCTAACCGTTCGACCGATCTTCGACAGTCTGATTGGCCGCGAGCGTTTAGGAAGCACCGGTCTAGGCCAGGGGGTGGCCTTGCCTCATGGCCGATTCGGGTTGATTCAGCACGCGATCGGCGCCTTTGTCAAGCTCCGCAAAAGAGTGGATTTCGACGCCATCGACCAGCAACCCGTGGATTTGGTGTTTGGCTTATTGGTGCCGGATCACTATACCGATGAACATCTCAAGATTCTCGCCTATCTGGCGGAGATGTTCAGCGATCGGGAATTTTGCCGGCAGTTGCGCGAAAGCGACTCAGATCAGCATTTATACGAGCGGCTCCGGGATTGGAAGCCGCCCGCGCCGCTGCCATGAACCGTTCGGCAACGGCTCAAACCATTTTCCAGGGGCTGGGCGCCTTGCTGGATTTGCACTGGATTGGCGGTAAGTCTGGCGCGGAGCGTGTTCTTTGGCCACCGGTCGAAGTCGGTACGCCCTTTTATGGGTTACTGAACTGGATTCATCCGCCCCGCTTGCAGATTTTCGGCGCTGAAGAAAGCGCCTTCCTGAATTCACTGGAATCGACGGTTCGGGAAGTACTGGTTCGGCAGTTGCTAGGGCCGGCCACCGGGGCGATTCTGATTTGCGATAATCTGGTTGATCAGGCGGACATTTTGCGGGTTGGCGCTGACGCTGCCGGGACGCCGATCTGGTCGACGCCGTCCGCGCCAATCGTGGTGCTGGAGCGGCTTTACCACTATCGACAGACGCTGGAATCATCTACCGTCATTCATGGTGAATTGTTGGAAGTCTTCGGGATGGGCGTCCTAGTGACCGGTGGTAGCGGGATCGGCAAGAGCGAACTGGCCCTGGAGTTGATCAGTCGCGGTCATCGTTTGATCGCCGACGACACACCGAATCTGACCCGAATCGCGCCTGATGTGCTGGAAGGCGTCTGTCCACCCACCATCCGGGATCTGCTCGAGGTGCGTGGACTCGGCATTCTCAACATTCGTCGCATGTTTGGCGACAGCGCCATCAAGCGCAATAAGCGGGTTCGACTGATCGTCAATCTGGTTAAGCAGGAAGAGATCGTTCCACCGGATGAATCCCGGCTGCGGGGATTGCGCGATACTCAAGTGATCCTGGGCGTAGGTATTCCGGTGATCACCTTGCCCATTGCGCCCGGCCGCAACCTGGCGGTGCTGCTGGAATGCGCGGTGCGTGACCATATCCTGCGCCTGAATGGCTATCAGGCGGATGAGGATCTAATGATGCGAATGAACGAAGTCATGGCCGAGGCCGTACCGAGCATGGCGGAGGCTGCGCCATGCGCATAATTATCGTCAGTGGCCTGTCGGGGTCGGGGAAAACCATCGCATTGCAGACCCTTGAGGATCTGGATTGTTACTGCGTCGATAATCTCCCCTTCAAGCTGATTCGGCCATTGGCGCAAGAGATTCTCGCCGCCAGCGCAACGTTGCCGCCTACCGTGGCGGTCGGCGTGGATGCCCGCAACTTTTTCGACGAACTGAGCCGGTTTCCCGCCATACTGGCCGAGCTGCGCGCTAACGATCTGAGCATCGACGTACTATTTTTACAGGCTGAAGAGGAGGTGTTACTGAAGCGCTATAGCGAAACCCGACGCCGTCATCCCCTGGATCTGGGCAGCGTCCCGTTGCGCGAGGCGATTCGTCACGAGCGGCAGTTATTGGAGCCGGTGGTGGCTTGCGCCGACCTGATCGTCGACACCAGCGACACCAATCTCTACCAGTTACGCGAATTGATCCGTAGCCGGGTGCATGACACGCCAGGGGAGGCCATGTCGCTGCTGTTTGAATCCTTTGGTTTTAAAAATGGAGTGCCCTCCGACGCAGATTTCGTTTTTGATGTGCGTTGCCTGCCCAATCCGCACTGGGAGCCGCAATTGCGTCCGCTGACTGGACGAGACCAACCGGTGATTGATTTTCTCGACGGTCAGTCTGAAGTGAGAACCATGGTTGATGATCTGCGCCAATTTCTTGCCGAATGGCTGCCGCGTTTTGAGGAGAGCAACCGAAGCTACCTGACGGTCGCCATCGGTTGTACCGGTGGCCAACACCGTTCCGTTTTCATCGCTGAAACGCTAGGGCGTTATTTCAGCGCGATGCGGCGCCATGTCATGGTCCGTCACCGGGAACTCAAATGATCATAGGTAGACAATGGTATTGAAACGGGAAGTCGTCATCATCAATAAACTGGGGTTGCACGCCCGCGCCGCCGCCAAGTTTGTAACGTTGGCGTCTCGCTTTGACGCTGACATCCGTCTGCTGCGCAATGGGCGCGAGGTGAATGGGAAAAGCATTATGGGGGTGATGATGCTGGCGGCGGCCTGTGGAACCCGGCTGGAATTGTGCGCGGGCGGTCCCGAGGCCGAACAAGCGCTCGAGCATCTGGAAGAGCTGATTCTGCGTCGTTTCGACGAGGACGAGTGAGGGTCTTCCCATGCCCTTTTCACTGCATGGCATCGGAGTTTCGCGAGGATACGCGATTGGCAGGACCTATCTACTGCAACGCAATCAGCCGGAAATTACCGAGTACACGATTCCCGACAATATTGTCGAAGACGAAGTTCAACGCTTTCTGAACAGCCTGGAAATCGCCCGGCGACAATTACAGGATATCCGGATGCGGGTTCCGCCGACAGCGCCGGGCGATGCCGCCGCTTTTATCGACGCGCATCTATTGATGTTGCAGGACGCAATGTTTACTGAAGCGCCGATTCATTTGATTCGCGACCGTCATTGCAATGCCGAGTGGGCGCTCAAAATCCAGCGGGATTTGCTGATCGAAATCTTCGAGCAAATGGATGATCCCTATCTACGCACCCGCAAGGATGATATTGATCATGTCGTGCGACGAGTGCAGCGTGTTCTGGTCACCGAGGATCCAGCTTATCTGAGCGATCCTGATTATGCGGATCTGGCGTCGAGTCGGCTTGAAGGTCGGGTCATCGTCGCTGACGACATGACTCCGGCGGACACCATCTTGATGCAGCATCAAGGCGTGCAGGCTTTTGTGACCGAGTATGGCGGCCCCTTGTCCCATACCGCCATTCTGGCGCGCAGCCTCGGTATTCCCGCGGTGGTGGGCGTGCGTAATGCCCGAGGTTATCTGGGGCATGACGAACCGGTGATTGTGGATGGCCGCCAAGGCGTGATCCTGATCGGACTAGATGAGCGGATTTTACGTTACTATCGCCATAAACAACGGGAAGAACGCCGGCAACAGCGTGAATTGAGCAAACTGAAGGGGAAGCCTGCAATTACCCGTGACGAAGTGACGATCGGTTTGTACGCGAATATTGAATTGCCCGAGGATGCGACTGCAGTGCGGGATGTGATGGCGGACGGCGTCGGTTTGTATCGGACAGAGTTTTTATTCATGAACCGCGCCGATGCGCCTGATGAGGAAGAACATCTGGCGTCGTATCTGCATGTGATCAAGACCCTGGAAGGTAGTCCAATCACCATTCGCACCGCTGACCTCGGGGCTGATAAACAGGTGGATGGAGGGCGCGGCGGACCGGTGACGACCAATCCAGCCCTGGGCTTGCGGGCGATCCGCATGTGCTTAAAAGATTTGGGGATGTTTCGCCCGCAGTTGCGCGCCATCCTGCGCGCCTCCGCCCATGGGCCAGTGCGGATGATGATTCCCATGCTCTCCAATATTCACGAGGTTTTTCAAGTCTTGCGGTTGGTAGACGAGACCAAGCAGGAATTGCGGGAGCGCGGCTTGGCCTTCGATGAACGCTTGCCGATTGGCGGAATGATCGAGGTGCCGGCGGCGGCGGTGTGCGCCGCTCAATTTGCCCGCTACATGGATTTTCTGTCCATCGGCACTAACGATCTGATTCAGTACACGCTGGCGATTGACCGGGTCGATGATGAGGTGAACTATCTGTTTGACCCTCTACATCCAGCAGTCCTGACGCTAATTCATCACACCATTCGCTCTGGCCAGAAGGCTGGCATCCCAGTCAGCCTGTGCGGGGAGATGGCGGGTGATTCCCGGTACACCCGGTTGCTGCTGGGCCTGGGTTTAACTGAATTCAGTATGCATCCCACCGGTTTGCTGGAAATCAAGAAGGTCATCCAGGATAGCCATGTCGGCGAATTGAAGGAAATCGCGCGCCGCCTGTTGCGGACTACAGACATTGAAAAGTATGCTGAGATCTTAAAGGACATTGCGCAGAATTAGGCGGCATCTATCCTTTCTTTCCCTTTGCAGACTTCTTTGTCAATCGCAACCGATGCCACAAGTCATATTTTTTATTTTAAATCATCGAACTACATGTTCCATCGCCGTACCGGGCATGGCTGGGCGACGCTCCTCAAGCGGTAACGGATCCAACACCGCCACAGTCAACCGGTCATCAGTGAGGTATTTACGGGCGACTTCGCGCACTTGTTCCGGGGTGACGGCCTGAATGCGTTGTACATAGTCATCGAGCTTCCGCCAGCCCAATCCGACCGTTTCGAGAATGCCCAGCCGCATTCCCTGATAGAACAGCGAATCCTGCTGATAAACATCAGCAGCAATCACCTGGGCTACTACGCGCGACAGCTCCTCCGGACTGATTAGCGCCTCGCGCAGTTTGGCGACTTCAACCCGCAACGCCTGTTCCAGTTCCGCGCTGCCGTGTTCCGGCCCAGGATTGCCGGCTAACACAAACAACCCTTCCAGACGGTCGGTCGGACTGTAGCCCGTTCCGGCGGTGGCGGCGACTTGGGAGCCGCGAATCAGGTTGCGGCTGATTCGTCCGCTGTTGCCGCCATCGAGAATGCCGTCGAGGACATCCAGCGCGTAGGGTTCCCATTCCTCGGTAGCAGTTTTCAACGTCGGAGCCTTGTAACCCATAATGACATAGGGGACTTCAGCCGGGGTTTTGACAGTGATGCGCCGCTCGCCCAATTGCGGGATTTCCGCCGCCGATTTGGGGGGCTGCAAATCGCTCGGCGGCAGCGGACCAAAGTGTTTTTCCGCCAGTTCGCGGACCTGGATCGGGTCTACGTCACCGACCACGACCAGCGTGGCGTTGTTCGGCGCATACCACTGCTGATACCAGCGTTTGAGGTCATCGGGACTGATCGACTGAATATCCTGCATCCAGCCGATGATCGGGTTGCGGTAGGGACTGGTCACGTAAGCAGCAGCTTGAAAACGTTCGTGGGTCAGCGCCTCCGGCTGGTCCTCAGTGCGTAAACGCCGCTCTTCGGCAACGACATGAGCCTCCTTGGCGATATCCTCCGGTTTTAGCAGTAGGTGACGCATGCGGTCGGCTTCGAGGCGAAAGCTGAGTTCCAGTCGTTCCTTTTCCAGGGTCTGGAAATAGGCGGTATAGTCGCGGCTGGTAAAAGCGTTTTCGTCCCCGCCATTCGCAGCGATCAGACGGGAAAATTCGCCGCCGGGCGCATCGGGCGTACCCTTAAACATCAGATGTTCCAACAGATGCGAGATGCCGGTCAAGCTACTCGGTTCGTAACTGGACCCGACCTTGTACCAGACCTGCGAAACAACGACCGGTGCGCGATGGTCCTCGCGGACCAGCACTTTCATACCGTTGTTCAGGGTGAATTCATGAACCGGATTGGCGGCAACGGCCCCCGTTGGACTAGCGACGGCGCACCAGAACGCGAGAGCGGCAAGGCGGTTTGCAAGCATGAGAGTCCCCGTGAGTGAAGTCGGCTCTAAAGAAAACGTCCAGCCTTTTGGCAAACAATGCGGTCAAGGGTTCAGGCGCGAGGACACAGCGAAACGCCGACCGTAATCCGCACGGTCGACAGGATAATCATAGACGCTGATGCGCTGTTTGGTGGCGTTGTTTGCAGATTACGTTGATGCGACAGTTTTTGGCGATTTGGGGTTCGTAATGAAACCTGGTTTTGCAAAGGTTTGAGCTTTGTAGAGAAAAAGCGTCGTATGTAATGATGGTGTTTATTAGCCAATAAGTTTTGGTCCGACATTCCCCGCCCTCTTACTCGGAATTCGTATATCTACCTTCTACGATCTCTTGTCTCAGAATAGCTTGCGCGGCATCAAACGCTTCTTCAATTTCCACGAGTTGTTGCATGGTATCGACAACCTGGCGTTGACGCGCCTGCATTTCCAGTTCCTTGCACAAGCCTTCTAAAAGCATTGCACCTACATTGGCGCTGCTGGATTTCAACGTGTGCGCGGCAATGCACAAGGCTTCATGATCATCATCGGCAACGGCTTTTTTCAATTTTTCAATCAACTTTGGCGCATCGCGCAAATAAAATCCAACGAGGCGAGAAAACAGGCCAGGCGCTCCTCTGCGTTCCAGAACACGGATTTGTTCCAGCACCTGCTGATCGATCGGTTCCGCGGACTCGCCGGACGACCGATTCTCGCTCCCTTCGCCCGCTAGCAAGTGAGAAGTCGAGGGAGAGGGTTCCAGGGACAGCTGCACGAGCGTCGGCAGCCAGCGGTTTAATACCTTGACCAAATTCGCCTGGGAAAAAGGTTTACTCAAATAATCGTCCATGCCCGCTTTCAGACAACGCTCCCGGTCA
>JAGRHQ010000088.1 GCA_020444905.1 Candidatus Competibacteraceae bacterium | reverse complement strand
GGCTTTGACATTACAGTACTCCTTATTGAGCTAACTTCTTCATTATATATTAACTAATAAAAAACTGTTTGACTATATGCACGGTTTCCCGCGCCAACGCCTGCATCTCCAACTTCCGGGCCGCGAACGTCGTCATGAAAAAGCCGCGCGCGCCCGAGTAAATACACTTCTCGCGCGCCGCGGCCTGCTCCCGTTTACCCGGCGTTTCCGGGGCGTCGATGTAATCGGCCAACCGACCAATGCGAATACCCAGAGCGGACGATGAACGCGGACTGCGGATTTTCTTGACGACCATGAACTCCCTCTGTCGACGTTGAGAACATTCAGCACGAATGACTGAACCCCGCCAGGATCTCTTGCAATTCGCGACGGAGCGCCTGCGCACCCTCGCGAACCGCCGGCGGGGTTTCCCGTGCGCTGTCCCGATCCAGATGCTCCACCAGAACACTGATCCGTCGCAGGGCTTGAACCATGGCCAGCGAGGCCTCCACCATCGGAACTTTGCGGCCCAGGCTGCGACGTCGCACCAGGGCGCTCACCGACAACCCGGCCCGTCGCGCTTCCTGGCACAGTTGCGCCTTTTCGCATCGGGTCAGCCGCACATTCATGACGGCATCCAGCGCACGACTGGAGCCAGATGGCTTGTCCTCTGAGCGTGAATTATCCGTTTTCATCCGGCGCCTTCGTCATTGCCACCTCCTGCCAAGTCCCCCGCATCCGCCAGGACTCCACCGTTCAAAAAGCGACCGGAGCGGTTCCCCGTAGGCCGCTCCAGCGCCGGGTGAATCCTGAGAGAGACCGCTCATCGCCGAACGCGGAGGGGCGGGTATGACAACACCCATCCTGCCCCACCGTTGTCCCCCTCGACGAACGGCCGAATTCCGAAAGACGCGCCGCAATCGCTTAACCACCGCCGACTCCTCTCCTCACTAAAAGAGTATCAACCGCTTCATCATTGACTCGTCATGAGCGCCGCGCCGCATCGCGATTCAATCGTCATCGCCGAGGCCTCGTTGAATCCGAGGCCTCCACACAGCTCATCGCCTTCGCGCGCTTCACCCCGCACACCCTCATTTTCCGCACCGCATCGGCGTCGCGCAGGCGTTGTCATCCGCGCGTCATCGACATCACCAGGACCCGATCCACGAGATGACCCTGTCGCCATCATCCGCTTGTCCTGACGCGCTTCACCGCCAGTGGATAGGTTCGCATTCGTTCATCACAGGACACCGCTTCCGGTTGCCCTTGCGATAGCCGATCATCTATGATTAAATAACATTTAAATAGAATTATCAAAACAAATTTTAATGATCTATAATGGATTGAGGTTAAACTGATAAATCTATATTTATCGCTTGTAAAACAAATTTTTATCTATAAGTGGGTGGGGTCGGCGATCTGTGAGTGACCCTCCAACCCTACCGCCCACACGGCCCTGGGAACGTCATCCGTGACGGGCGAACCTGAAATCACCGGTCGATCCGGAGGACCGCATGGCGAAAGAGAAAGGCCGTCCCGCCGATCCTGACCTGGCGCGGCTCACTGCTTATTTCAATGACTTACCGACCTCGCCCCGCCGTACCGGAACATTGCGCAACCTCATTGATGGGCTGCGGGATACGCTGCTGTGCGCCGTGCGCGAACGCGGGTATTCGGTCCGGGAATTAGCCGACCATTTGCGGGCGCAGGGCATTGCGATCACCCCCTCCACACTGCGGCAATACCTCGGCCATACCCGCACGCCTTCGAGACCGGGATCGTTGCACCGGGAACCGGTCCAAGAGAACCACTCCCGACCCCTCGCCGGCCCTTCACACCCGATCCGCGCCGGAGAGGAAGCGCGTTCGCCCGCGGATCGGCCCCCTCCAGGGGACGCTGCTCGCGCCGACGGGTTTCCTTCTACCGCGCCTTCGCGCCGGGCAACACCACGAACCGGGAGCGGTTTGTTCATCCCGAAAGAGGAACTGCCGCTGGACGAGTGGTTGCGTCAGGCGCAGGCGCGGAATGCGGAAATCGATCGCGCCGCGAGGGAACCGGCGATCCCGCCGACCGAACCGGAATCTTGATGCGGATCGGTGGCGGCCGTGCGGCAAGGACGACCCAGGTCCGCAGTAGAGGCCGGGACCAGCCTGAACCTGCGGCGCTGCTTAAAAGTCCCGGACGCGCTCCAGTCTCGGTTCGCGTCCTCTGCGGGGTGTTGATAAGGTCTTTTCGTGGAGCATCCTGATGAACAAGCCTCTTTTTTTGGTGGGCGGCAGCAAGGGCGGCGTCGGCAAATCGATGACCGCGTTGACCTTGGTCGATTATTTACGCGAGCACGGCGAACCCGTGCTGCTGATCGAAACCGACACCTCCAATCCCGATGTCTGGCGGATGTACGCGCGGGACGAAGCCGGCGTGGTCGCCGAAACCGTCAATCTGGATGAGGCCGATGGCTGGATCGATCTGGCCAATTATTGCGCGGCCCATGCGGATCGCGTGGCGGTCGTGAACACGGCGGCCCGGAACAATCTCGGGGTGGCGGCGCATGGCGCGACCTTGAACGAGGCGCTCCCGGAACTGGGGCGGCGCTTGGTCACGTTGTGGGTGATTAATTGCGACCGCGACAGTCTGGAATTGCTGGAAGACTATTTACGCATCCTGCCCGGTTCCGTCACGCATGTGGTGTGCAATACCTTTTTTGGCGCGCCCGACCGATTTACGCTGTATGTGAACGTCTGGAGCAAGGCCATCATGCAACGCGGTGGCCAGTCCCTGTATTTTCCCAAAGTGGCCGCCCGCGTGAGCAGTGATTTGTACACCCAGCGCTGGTCGATCGCCCGCGCCTTGCGCCCGACGTCGCCCGATGCGCCGCCAGGCGCCGGTTGGCCCATCGGCCACCGCGCCGAATTAAGTCGCTGGCGGCGGGTGGTGGCCACGATGTACGACACGGTGGTGCCGGCGGAATTGTCGGCAGCCTC
Organism: Candidatus Competibacteraceae bacterium; assembly: GCA_020444905.1. Classification (GTDB taxonomy): domain Bacteria; phylum Pseudomonadota; class Gammaproteobacteria; order Competibacterales; family Competibacteraceae; genus UBA2383. The sequence continues at coordinate 11,450 of JAGRHQ010000088.1, read as the reverse complement.
CCCGCCCACCGGGGAGGACATTGCGGAGGGGGCATCGGAACGCCTGGCATGAACCCGGCCCGCCCGCCACCGGCGGCCGCCGAAGCGGCGTTCGCCCAGTTGTTAGGCCGGCAAGCCACCGACGCCGAGCGTCTGCGCCTGCGGGCGATCCAGGAAACCTTGGGGATCGACTCCCACGATGCCGTTTGGCTGATCTTCGTGGCGCTGGATCATTATCATACGCTCTACGAGCAGTTTCCGGCCTTGATCCGCGCCGCCGCCGCCGCGACCCTCGTCGACTATCAGGAGCATCTGGATACCCGGGCGGCGGCCCTCACGCGCCACCTGAACGAGCAGGCGCGCCAGCTTCAAGAGGGTCTCCAGGTCGAAGCCGCCACCGCCGCGACGGCATCGCAACAGGCGCTGGTACGGGCGATAGCCCAGTCGGCCCAGCGCATCGCTGTCAAGGCGCTGCGCGGTCCGCGATGGCCCTGGGTTACCGGCGGGGCGACCGCGATGGCTTTGGCGCTGCTCGCGGGCATCGGCGTAGGCGTCGGTTATGGCTACGCGAGAGGATACACCGAGGGATACACAGCGGCTTTGCCGGCGGCGTCCGCCGCCCACCCCGTGTGCCCCAGAAACCCCTGAACGCGGGGTGTCCTGTGGAGCGTGGCGGCGACGGGGGCGAGGTTGAGGGCGGACACCGATCCGGCCACAGTTTGCCCAGTGTTGTGCCGGAAAGCAGCAGCCCACGAACGGATGAATCCCCCAACAGCGCGCGCATAAAAAAACCGCCCATCGGCGGCGGCGTGTTCTATCATTAATACTTATCTCCCCTCAGGGGGAGTTGGCCCACCGGGCAGCACTTCTTGGCGGATCTGCTACCCAGTGGTATCCCGTAATTATCGGCGCGGGAGTACCTGCTATGATAGTTGAAAATACGCCAAGTTCAACACCCTTATTTATTCCTTCGTTTGCGCCCGCGTTCAATCCGCAGCGCGTCCTTCCGTTCAGGCCGGCAGCGTCCGCCAAATCCGCCTGGCAACACGCGGTTTTGCAATCGGATTTACCGTCCACGGTGAAGTTCGTCTTGCTCACCCTCTCCGTCGAATGGATGGATGCCGCCGGCGGTTCCTGCTTTCCGACTCTGGAACAGATTGCCAAGAAAGCCGGGTTATCGCGGCAAGCGGTCGCTCGGGCCTTGGATCAGGCCGTCGAAGCCGGTTACCTCCACCGCTGGCATTGGGGCCACGGCAAGGGCAACCGCCGCTGGAATTATCAGGCGACCTTGCCTCGTGGGCAGATGGTTACCGAGGATAACAATCACCGGGGGGTGCTGGTTATCGAGAATGACCATAAACCATGTCCAAGTTTAACCCTGCCCAAAGAGAGAGCTGCAACACCCGAACCGGCGTCGCCCCAACCCGCGACCGTCGAACCGATCACGGCTCCTCTCTCTGTTCCCAAGGTCCGAATTCAATCCAGAACCGGCTTACCGGAAGACTGGACGTTACCGGAGGACTGGTTAGATGCGGCACAGCAGGAACGACCTGATCTGTCACCCGAGGCCATCCAGGCCAGCGCCAAAAACTTCCGGGATTACCATTTGAGTCGAGGAACCCAGACGGCCAACTGGAAATATGAATGGACGCGATGGATCAGAAGAGAACGGAGAACTCAACTGATCCCCCAGCCCTCCACACCCACCAACCCCCCTTGGGGAAGTCCTACCCCGACCCCACCACCAACCCTCACTCCCGAAGAGCGCACGGCGAGAGAACAGGCTGTGCAACAGCGGATGGAAGCCGCAAACCGTCAAGCCGAAGAACGGCGCATTCAAATGCTGATCGCCAACGGGATTGATCCCAAGACTGGGCAGCGTATCACACCGGAAACCCCCACTCTTGACCGGCCACAGGCACCTCAGGGAGAAAACCGTACCTTGACCGTTCCCGTCGAAAAGAAACCCGGGATCGCTCCCCCAATGACCCGCGCCCAGCAGATCGCGGTGCTGGAACTCCGACAGGCCGGGATCGAGAGAGAGGAGGCCGTCGCCGCGGTTTTGAATGATCCCCGTTTTCATCGAGGACAAGGTCATTGATGAAAGCATTTTAACAACGACCACTGCCGACGCGGCAAATGATTTTTGCGGCGCTGGACGCCGCCGCGTCCACAGAGAATATAGAAATGAACATGCGCAAACTTCCCCCGAGACTCACGAGACTCCAAGCCTCATCATGTTCCTTATTTCCTGAAGAAATCAATCCACTCCAGATGGATTTCCTCTGGAGTATCGGCCATCAGTTCGCTCGGGACGAGGATATCGACGGTTTCCTTGGTCTTGAGCAAGGTGATTTCGAGCGTCCCCTCGGGAGCGGTTGTGGTGTTTTTGCCGACGCGCCAGTAGGGCGTCCGCTTCGGTCGCTTCAGCGAGGTTCTGAAGTAGAGGATGCCATTCTCCATGCGGAGTGATTCCAGCCCCTTGATCGTCAGGCGGATCATCAATGGGGCCGGCCATTCGTCTCCGATGCGGATCAGTTTTGCACGGCCAATCCCACTCGGACTCGTGATCGTGAGCACGGTGGCAGCGTGCGTCGACATCACGGTGGCAGCATCCTCCGCTTTCTTCAGTTCGACCTTGAACGGTGGATCGGGAAGCCCTGCAGAGGCGAGCGTGGCGCTAAAAGCCAAAAGGACAACCCTTCTCTTGATCATTCCCGCCCTCAACGCCCAGGTCCCCGACGAAAGTTCCGCAACACCGGATGGAGGCCTCTCTTAGACATAGGCGATCAGTCGCCCACAGAGCAGAACGCTGAACCACAGCGTCAGCGAGATCAATCCAGCCCACCGTAAACGCGCCGCCGGCGCGATTTGGCTCGTCAGACCGGTGGTCCAGGCGGGGCTTTGGTGAACCCAGAACACATGAAAAACCGCCAGGCTGATCAAGACCAGTTTGAATTGGAATAACCCCAAAGGGCCATAGCGCCGAGGATCGGCGAGGAACAACACCGGGCCGGTGAGCAACGCCAGCGCCAGGCCGCTCCCGGCCACCGGGACCAAGACCCGGGCCAGCGGCGCGAGGGGCGTCGTCGACCATAGGCCCAGCAGGCGCAGATCCAGGGGCGCGATCGCCCCAAACAGCAGCGCGACGCCGACGAGATGGGCCGTGTATGACCAGCGGATACGCCCAGCGCCAGTGGCGCAAGATGTCGGCAACCGGCGTGTCTTGCAGGTTCAGCAGCAGGTCCGCCATCGGCCGATCCCGCTCGCGGGTTATGGCTCAGTCCCGTTCGGGATAGAGCACATAATCCTGATCGTCAATGCGCAACCGTTCCGCCTTGAGCCGCAACTCCTCGGGGTCGGCGGATCGTTGGCCGATCACGGTGATCATTCGCCCGGGCGCGAGCAGGGCCTCAGTGAGACCGGCCTGGGTATTTCGCCAAGGCTGGCCGACCTCCACGCGCCATGCCTGGCCCGCCACGTCGACGGTCAGCCGACCATGCGGGTTCCCCAGGCGCGCGTCGGTGATCACTCCGGTCAGGGTCGTGTTTTCGTCCTCGGTCCAGCTCCAGCCATGGTGGGCGCGGGCCGGTTCCGCCATGAGCAAAAGGAGGAGAACCAGACTTGAGGGATAGATCAAGACGTTTCGTGCAGTCCACATGGCGAAAGCCTCCGAAGGGGGTGATTACTTAAACCAGACTACACTGGAGGGGAAAAGATCGCGGTCAGGAAGGAGCCGGGCTCAATGCCGCCGGCTCAGGCGCTCGCGAACGATTGCGTGGCTGATTCGGTCATACGGCATATCGGGAACCCCTGACCTGACCGATCGAAGGCTTCGATCCCGGTGTGCTTGAGCGGCGACAGGTCGGCGTGCCGGGTGAATTTCGCGACACGCATCCACCCGGCTACGGACCCGGTCTCAATCCCCTTGCGCGATATTGCGACAGCGCGTTTCGTGAAAAAAGGTCGAGGCGACGATCGCCAGCGCCACGCTGCCCAGCATCAGGAAAAACCCCGCATGATAATCGGCGGCGCTATACACGCGAACGCCATGGACCAGCGCGCCCGCCCAGCGCCAGTCCATCACCCCGCCAAACAACGGCTGGAGAATCGCCGCACCCAGAAAGAGACCGGTATTCACCAAGGCGATCGCCATGCCGGACAACGCCGGAACCACCACCTCTTTTGCGCCGGCAAAGGTCAGAATGAATGATCCACAACTAAACCCCATCAGCGCAAACCAGGCTCCACCCCACACGCCCGGCGTCCACAGATAAACGATACCTAACCACGCCAGTCCATACAGCAGCGTACCGGTCACCAGGAACGGTTTGCGCCGCCCGACCTGGTCGGATAGCCAGCCACAACCTAACGCGCCGACGGCAAAACTGGCTAAACCGATGCTGGTGTACACCGAAGCCGCTGCGCGCTCCAAACCATGCAGATCGCGCAAAAACGGGATCGCCCACAGACCCAGAAACGCCAGCAGACTGCCGGTCATGCCCAGATTAATCCAGAAGCCCGGCCAAACCTGCCGGGTAGCCAGCACACCCCGTAGATCATGCCACCAGTGCTGCTGGCGACGGGCATGCCGGGTTTGGCCCTCCATTTCGCGAATGGAGGGAAACCCCGCATCCTCCGGCGTATTGCGCACGCCAAGCCACGACAAAACCGCCAGCGCCAGGGCCATCACGCCCAGAGCGATAAACACCGTGCGCCACGACCAGAACGTCAGCACACTGGCCAGAGGCCCCGCGGCCAGGAGAGCGCCCACATTACCCAACAGAATCGTCAATCCGCCGATGAAGCCATAATCCCGGTCACGGAACCAGAGCGTGTTGCTTTTCATTAGACCCACAAACACCACGGACACCCCCAGCCCGACCAGAGCGCGCCCGACCGAGGCCTCCCAGAAGGTGCCCGCCAGACCAAAGACGATAGAACCCATGCCGGACACGAGGTTACCCAACGTGACCGAGATACGCGCCCCCAAGGTATCGGCTAACACGCCCGCCGGAATCTGCATGGCGGTATAAAGGTAGTAATACATCGCCGCGAGCGATCCCAGCGCCGCCCCGGTGGCTCCAAAGGCCCGCATCAGATCGGCAGAGACGACCGCCGGGGCCATCCGCTGGAAGAACACCAGAATGTAAGCCGCCGCCAAAATGGCGTAAATGGACCAGCGAACGCGCCGGAATTGCGCCGGATTGAATGCCTTCCCTTCGGGCAGGCGGGAAATCGGGGGAGAAACGTCAACCGTCATTCAAGTCACCATCAAAAGGAGTTAGGCCCAGGGTCAGCATCATCGGTTTACGGGTCATTTTCTTGACGCCTTGATCGGGGTTGACGAACGGGAAGCCCTCGGGTGGCGAACCGCCCATGCGGATCCGGGCTTCCATGCTTGGAGTGTAGTGGATCAGTGTTTCAGGCGTCGGTAAACCGGCTCGGGAAAAGGCCAGCCTTGATGATGAAAATACGCGGCCAGCGTGTCGAGCGCTTCCGCCGCGCTTTGGCTGGCCAGCAACCGCGCGCACAGCGCCGAGGAACCGGGAAAACCCGTGACATAGGCTTTGAAATGCTTTTTCAGGATCTGGTCGTTTTTCGTGGTTTGCCAAAAACCGCTGAATTGCGTGATCAGATCCGCCAGCGCCTGCAATTTCTCGGCTTCGCGGCGGTCAGCGTGGGGCGCGAACACCCAGGGATTGCCGAACACACCTCGCCCGATCATGACGCCGTCCACACCAAAACGCTGGGCGTAGTCTTCGCCCTGTTCCCGGCTGCGGATATCGCCGTTGCCGACGCACAAGACCTCGGCGTCATGCGCCAGGCGCGTGGCCAAAGCTATCTCGTCCCAGTGCGCCGGAACCGCGGATAATTCCTGACGGGTGCGGCCATGCACGACCAACACGTCCGGTTGGGCTACCAGTAGAGCGCTGATCCAGGCGGTGGTTTCGATCGCGTGATAACCGAGCCGGGTTTTCACGGACAGCGGTAACCCGTCCAGCCCCGCTTTGGCGGCCTGGATCAGGGCCTGCGCGCGGGGCGGATCACGAATCAGCGCGGCGCCTGCCCCGTGGCGCTCGACCCGGCGGTCCGGACACCCCATGTTGATGTCCATCCCGTCGAAGCCCAGGCGCCGAATGAGCTGCGCACTGGCGAACATTTCCGCAGGGTCTGCGCCAAAGACCTGCGCCACAATGGGGCGCTCAACTTCCGAAAACCACAGCGCACGCCGCAACGATACCTGGCGTTTGCGCGCCAGCAACGCTTTCGTGGCCACAAACTCGGTATACACCACTTCCGGACGGCTGTAGCGCAACACAAAGTTGCGAAAGACAATATCAGTCACCTCTGCCATTGGGGCCAGCACGAAAAAGGGGGGGTTCAGGCGTTGCCAGAAGTGTTGCATCGAACTGGAGCGGACTCGTGATCGGTAACGCCGCCCATCGGCGGCATGAAGTCAGCCGGGTTCATAGCCGGACGGTGGGTCGTTGCACGATCAACCGGTTCTTCGCCCCGGCCCCCACTCTCAGGATGGTGACCGCCTAACCGGTCACCCGTGGCGCGACCAAACCCGTGCCTATTCCGGGGCGCTCCAGGTGGGATAGTCCGTGTATCCTTCGGGTCCTGGGGAATAGAAAGTGGCGGGATTCGGCGCATTCAATGGTGCGCCGGCGTGAATCCGGGCGGGGAGATCCGGGTTGGCGAGAAACGGGGTGCCGAAGGCCACGGCATCCAGGGCGCCGGCGGCCAGCGCGGCGGTGGCTTCTTCAGCGGTATAGCCCATATTGCCGATGAGAGTCCCCGTATAGTGCGTGCGGCAAGGGGTGAGCACATCGCCGCGTTGCTGCTGAAAAAAGTCGCTGCGCATGAGATGCAGATACGCGAGGTCGAAGGCATTCAACCGCGTAGCCAGCCATTGCACGAGACCGATGGGATCGCTGTCTCGCATACTGTTGTAGCTATTGAGCGGTGAGAGGCGCAGCCCGACCCGCTCACTCCCCCAGACGTGGCAGACGGCCTCCAACACTTCGAGCAGCAACCGCGCCCGGTTTTCGAGGGAACCGCCATAGGGGCCGGTACGTTGATTGGACCCATCGCGTAAAAATTGATCCAGCAGGTAACCGTTCGCGCCGTGAATTTCCACACCATCGAAGCCCGCCACCCGGGCGTTCGCTGCGGCCGCTGTGAAACCGGCGACGATGCCCGGGAGTTCGTCATCACGCAGGGCGCGCGGGACGACATAGGGCTGTTTGCCCTGGGGCGTTTGCACTTCATCGCCGGTAATGGCGAGGGGGCTGGGCGCGACGGGTTGCGCACCCTGATTGAGCAACGGATGGCAGGCGCGGCCTCCATGCCAGAGTTGAAGGACGATGCGCCCCCCGGCGGCATGCACCGCAGCGGTGGTTTTCTGCCAACCAGCGACTTGGGCCTCCGAGTAAATGCCCGGTTCCCGCCAGAAGGCGGAATGCCCTTCCATGACCATCGTCGCTTCGGCGATGATCAGTCCGGCGCGGGCGCGTTGGCGATAGTATTCCGCCATAAGATCACCGGGCACATGCTCCGCTTCGGCGCGGCAGCGCGTGAGCGGCGCCATAAGGATGCGATTGGGCAGCGTCAACGCGCCGACCTGGAGTGAATCAAACAGGGTAGGCATGGGATTAACATCTCGTTATAGGGGAATACGGGCGATCGGTAGGGCGGCAGACGCGACGGGGGTGGAATGATAGCGCGGAGTATAGCGCTTGGACGGACAGCGATGGAAATCTCGGCGGCGGTTCAGGGCGCCGGCGGTGTCGTCACCCGCTGGACGATCAAGGGCGCAAACCGTTCCTATAGACCGCGTTGCATCACGCCCAGAGTGGCTTCCACGGTATGCAGGGTGGCGGCGGGTGACAACTGCAAGTGTTCGCCCACCGTCGTGGGGTCTTCCAGCCATTGCCATAATTCCTCACACGCCGGTTCCGGGAAGGTGGCCAATAAGTCATCGATGCGCGGGCCGGTGAAGTCGAAGGAAATCGCATACTCCTGGCCCTGTTCTTCGGTGCTGAGGGTGATACTGACCGTGCGCAAGGCCGGACGGGTGAGGTGATCGACCGGCAACTCGAAGAACACCAGGCGCGTCTCGGGGCGTAGGCCCTTGCGCAACAGATACAGTCCGTAATCGGGGAGGAAAAGGTCGGTCATGGGAGAAGAGGGATGGGCCTATTCAATTGTTCCTGTTCAGTTTAGCGGACAGGGTGCTCACCGGAGGATAAAGAGTGATGAATTCGACAACGCCCGTGGCGCTGGTGACCGGCGGAGCCCGGGGGATCGGCCAAGGCATTGTGCGCCGGCTCCTTGAACGGCAGTATGCGGTGGTCATCGCAGACCACGACGCTGAGGGCGGAGAAAGCGCCTGCGCCGCCGGTCGATCGCGGGGACCGGTCCAGTTCGTGGCCACCGATGTGGCCGATGAGGCGGCGGTTCGGCACAGTGTGGCGGTCGTGGCCGAAACCTTCGGCCGTCTCGATGCGCTGGTGAATAATGCGGGCATCGCCGACCCGCCCCGGCAGCCCGTCGACGTCCTGGATCTGGCGCTCTGGAATCAGGTGATCAGCGTCAACCTAACGGGCAGTCTGCTCATGGTCAAGCACAGCGTCCCGTTGTTGCGGGCCTGTCGGGGCGCCATCGTCAACATCGCCTCGACCCGCGCCCTGCAATCCGAGGCGCACACCGAGGCGTATGCGGCATCCAAGGGGGGCTTGGTTGCCTTGACCCATGCCTTGGCGATCAGTCTGGGGCCGGACATCCGGGTCAACTGCATCAGCCCCGGCTGGATCGATGGGGGGCACAGCCCGTTGCTCCCGGCGGATCATGCGCAGCATCCGGTGGGGCGCGTCGGTCAGCCTGACGATATTGCGGCGCTGGTGACGTTCCTGCTGTCCGCCGAGGCGGGCTTTATCACCGGTCAGAATTTCATGGTGGATGGAGGTATGACTCGGAAAATGATCTATCGGGAATAAGCGCGCCCGGCGATCCCGTAGTGGGGGCGCTATCGTGGCATTCATAGACCTGCTCGGGAGCAAACCCGGCCCGCTGGAAATGGCCGGCGACGTTGCGAGTCATGACGAAAGCACCGAGTGGCATGGATGCGGCCCAGCGCTTCAGCAAGGTCTCTGGAAGTTTTAAGTTTTAAGGGAAGAATCAGGGGGTGGGCCAAGCCTGCAAACGGCGCCAGGCGCGGGCTAAACTGGGCGCTTGGGCGATGGCGCAATCCACCCGTCAATGGTCCCGTACAAATCGGATCAGTTGCTCGTTATAGCCAAGTCCTTGAACCGTTCGCGAACCCGGCGCGGGCAGCAGGTCCCGTTTCACATCCCGCTGGCGCGATTGACGCACCAAGCTCAACAATCGTTGCTTGGGATCGGGCAACCTCTCCGGCTGCGTCGGCACTTTGCCTGGATCGATGCCCATAAAGGTTGCAAACGCCTCGCCATCCGCCAACAACCAGGCTTCTATTTCGCGCACGGCTACCCGCAAGAGCAGATTCGGCGCGGGCGGCTGCCGTAACCAGTCCCGCAGCAACAACGGCGCACAATGCGCCTGATCCAGATCAGTCAACACCAACACTGGCCGCCACTGGGCCATCTGATGAAACGATGCCATCCGGCTTTTCAGATACCCGAACCCCTGCCGGCGCAGACGCGCCGCAATCTGGACCGGTCGGCCACTGTGCTGCACCAGCGTCTCCAGCACGGCTTCGCTCAACGCGTCTTCCGTGGCAATGGCAATCTCGATCACTTGAACAGCGCCCACTGATCCAGCCGGGCCGGCCGGGCTTTCGGCAGCAACACTTCGGCGGCGGACAAACCGGTTTCCATCATGCGCTGTTCGGCCTCATCCGGCTCCACAATGCGCGTCCCTTCCTTTTCCGGTTCCAGCCGTAAAATCCCACGTCCATCAATCCCCGGATTACGCAATAACGCCTCGCTGTGGGTACTGAGGAGAATTTGCCGCTGATGCCGCGCCTGCCGTTGCAATCGATCCAGCAACAGCGGAATCTTCTCCACCAACGCCTCATTCAGCGATAGCTCTGGCTCCTCCAACAACAACAGCGAATCGCCGTCCAGCAGACTCCATAACAACGCCAACAACCGTAACGTCCCATCCGAAAATTGCTCCTCGCGCTGCCAGCCGGCGCTGGGCCGCCAGTGCTCATAGAACGCTTCCAGATGAGGATGACCATTGACCTCATCCTTGACGAAGCGCAATTCCTTAAACTGCGGCACGGCGACTTGCAGCGCCGTTTGAATCCGTTTTAGGCGCGCATCGCGGGTTCGGGGGGTACAGCGGGCGATCCGTTCCAGAAAACCTTGGCCAAAAGGATCATCGTCCAAGCGTTTGCCGCCTATGGCGTCGCCATATTTGAGTAATTGCGGCACCAGATGTAGGTAGGTCACGCTGGCGAAAAATTCGGCAATCGGGCGAAACCCGGCATTAGCGTTGATTTGTTCCAAATGGGTCTGGGTCAGCCGGGCCGGGTCCGCCTGATCGTCCGCATCCGGCCGATTCAAAACGATTTGGCCTTGGTGCGATACGCGCTCATAATTCAGCAACAACCGCTGTGGACCTTTGCCTTCACTCTTAAAGCCAATCGCGTAAGTCCATTTCGGGGCGGCACTGTCCAAGGATTCCGCTAGTGCTACTTCAATAGCCACTTCCGGATCGGTGCGCGCTTGTAAACAGCGCAACTTAGTAATCCCGTGGCGATCTTTGACCGCTTTCTGTAACCCGCCGCCCGACGTTTTCGCAATATCACGCAGAAACCGGAACACATCCAGCAGATTGGATTTACCGGATGCATTCGGGCCAATCAGATACACCCGATCCCACAGGGCTATATCGATTTGCTTAAAATTGCGCCAGTTTTTCAGTTTCAGTCGCGTAATCCACATCCGTCAGACCTTCTCGTTGACGAGTTTCCGCCAGACCCTGGTTCAGCTCAAACCGGGCAGACTTCTCATCAGGCGGGTAGCTCAGGAACATCGATTTCCCCCGTACTCATCAAGACCGCCGCGCCGCCGACCCACACGCTCTGCAGCTGGCCCTCCGTCCATTCCGCCTCCACTGTCAGTCGGCTGGGGCGACCGAAATCTTCACCCTGCATGAGTTGCCAGCGTTGCCGTCCCGTTTTGCTTCCCGCCTGTTGCGCCAGATAACCGGCGAAGGCGACCGCCGCCGCGCCCGTGGCCGGGTCCTCGGCGACCCCTAGCGCTGGCGCGAACATCCGCACATGAAATTGCGTCGGGTCCGCAGGATCGCTACAGAAAGGATAGACCTGGGACATCAGGGCTTTGAAGGTGAGCCGACCCCTGATAGGTTAAGTGCTTTTCTACCAGAGGCCCCCTCATGACCTTGTTGCTCGCCCCGATCCTGCAGCGTTTTGCCGAGCAGTTCCCGATCCCCACCATGGCCCGCGCGGTGCTGGA
>JAGRHQ010000087.1 GCA_020444905.1 Candidatus Competibacteraceae bacterium | reverse complement strand
ACTCGACTCGATTGATGCTGCACGCGAAAGCCCAGAGCACGATTATGCAGATGGCGGCGGACGCAGGCACGGTTGAAGATTTGGAATTGGATGATGTTTTGAAGGTCGGTTATGGCGGCGTTCGTTGCGTCGAATCCGGTGGTCCGGAACCAGGCGTGGGTTGCGCCGGACGCGGTGTCATCACTGCGATCAACTTCCTGGAAGAGGAAGGCGCCTACGACGAAGAACTCGACTTTGTGTTCTATGACGTGCTGGGCGACGTGGTGTGCGGTGGGTTCGCCATGCCGATTCGTGAAAATAAGGCCCAGGAAATCTACATCGTGGTGTCTGGCGAGATGATGGCGATGTATGCGGCTAATAACATCGCCAAGGGTATTTGCAAATATGCCACTTCCGGTAGCGTGCGGCTGGCCGGCCTGATCTGTAACTCGCGCAAGACCGACCGCGAAGCGGAACTCATCGAGGCGTTGGCCGAACGGCTGGGCACCCAGATGATTCATTTCGTGCCACGCGACAATGTGGTGCAGCGCGCTGAAATTCGCCGCATGACCGTCATCGAGTATGACCCCAACTGCAAGCAGGCGGACGAATATCGTGAACTGGCCCAAAAAATCGTCGATAACAAAAAATTGGTGATTCCTACCCCGTTGACCATGGACGAGCTGGAAGATCTGTTATTGGAGTTCGGCATTCTCGATGAAGAAGACGAATCGATTGTCGGCAAGACTGCGGCTGACGAAGCACTGTGCGCCGCCTGAACCAACATATTAACCCTCTCTCCTCTCCAGAGGGAGGGTGTTAGAACTGATGCGAGGAATTGATCATGACTATGAATCGCCAAGAAACTGAACAATTGATCCAGGAAGTGCTGGAAGTTTACCCGGAAGCCACTGGTAAGCAACGCGCCAAACATCTGATGGCGAATGACCCGGCCCTGGAAAAATCCAACAAGTGCATCGTCGCTAATAAGAAAGCTTTGCCGGGCGTTATGACCGCGCGCGGTTGCGCCTACGCGGGCGCTAAGGGCGTCGTGTGGGGGCCGGTTAAAGATGTGCTGAATATCTCCCATGGACCGGTCGGTTGTGGTCAGTTTTCCCGGGCCGGTCGCCGCAATTATGTAACCGGTTATAGTGGGATCAACGTCTTCAACGATATGAACTTCACCTCCGATTTTCAGGAAAAGGATGTGGTGTTCGGCGGCGATAAAAAGCTGGCTAAGATCATCAGCGAACTCGACACTTTGTTCCCTCTCGCTAAGGGCGTGACGATTCAATCGGAATGCCCCATCGGTTTGATCGGCGATGATATCGAAGCGGTCGCCAAGAAATCGGCCAAAGAAATTGGTAAGGCCGTCGTGCCAGTGCGCTGCGAAGGATTCCGGGGCGTTTCTCAATCCCTGGGTCACCATGTCGCCAACGACTCGCTACGCGACTGGGTGTTGCATAACCGGGACAAACAGGAAGGTTTCGAGTCCACTCCCTACGATGTAGCGATTACCGGCGATTACAATATTGGCGGCGACGCCTGGAGTTCACGGATTCTGTTGGAAGAAATCGGCCTGCGGGTGATCGCCCAATGGTCCGGCGACGGTTCAATACCGGAGATGGAAAACACGCGCCATGCCAAGCTGAATCTGCTGCACTGCTACCGCTCGATGAACTACATCAGCCGGCACATGGAAGAGAAGTATGGGATGCCCTGGATGGAGTACAACTTCTTTGGCCCGACCAAGATTGCGGAAAGCCTGCGTAAGATCGCCGCCTTCTTTGACGATACGATCAAGGAAAACGCTGAACGGGTGATCGCTAAGTATCAGCCGACCATGGATGCGATTATTGCCAAGTACCGCCCTCGGTTGGAAGGTAAGCGCGTGATGCTTTTTGTGGGCGGTTTACGCCCCCGCCATGTCATTGGCGCTTATGAGGATTTGGGAATGGAAGTCATCGGCGCTGGCTACGAATTTGCTCACAACGACGATTATGACCGCACCTTCAAGGAAGTGCAGGATGGCGCGCTGATTTACGATGACGCGACCAGTTTTGAGTTGGAATCCTTTGTGGAGCGCCTGAAGCCGGATCTGATCGGCTCCGGCATCAAGGAAAAGTATGTCTTTCACAAGATGGGGATTCCGTTCCGGCAGATGCACTCCTGGGATTACTCCGGTCCTTATCACGGCTATGACGGTTTCGCCATTTTCGCCCGTGATATGGACATGACGATTAATAACCCTTGCTGGAAGAAGTTGCAAGCACCTTGGCAACGCGCCAGCACGCCCGTGCTGCAAGCCGTCGCCTGATCAGCCTGGTCTAAACGAGGAAGGTATCATGCAAGACGTTGAAGCGATCAATCCTGGTTATCCGCTGTTTAACAGTGATGAATACCAACAGGCATTCGCCCGCAAGCATGTGTTCGAAGAAGCCCCTCCCACGCAAAAACTGGAAGAGGTTTTTCAGTGGACGACCACTGAGGCTTATAAGGAACTAAATTTCCAGCGTGAGGCGCTGACCATCAACCCGGCCAAGGCGTGTCAACCGCTCGGGGCTGTGTTGTGTGCACTGGGCTTTTACAAGACCCTGCCTTACGTTCATGGCTCCCAAGGTTGCGTGGCCTACTTCCGGACTTACTTTAACCGGCATTTCCGTGAACCGGTCGCCGCGGTCTCCGACTCGATGACCGAGGATGCGGCGGTGTTCGGCGGACAGAAAAATATGTTCGAGGGGCTGGAAAATTCCATGACCCTCTATAAACCGGAAATGATTGCAGTTTCCACAACCTGTATGGCGGAAGTGATCGGCGATGATTTGAACGCCTTCATTAACAACGCCAAGAAGGACGGGCGGGTGCCCATGGAGTTCCCCACGCCATTCGCCCATACCCCCAGCTTTGTCGGCAGCCATACCACCGGCTGGGACAACATGCTGGAAGGCATCCTGCGTTACTTCACTCTCAACGAGATGGAAGGCAAGACGGTCGGATCCAACGGCAAGCTCAACATCGTGACCGGCTTCGAGACCTACTTGGGCAACTACCGCGTCATCAAACGGATGCTGAAGGAAATGGACGTCGAGTACACCATGCTGTGCGATCCCGAGGAGATTCTCGACACCCCGACCGACGGTGAATTCCGTATGTACGCGGGCGGCACAACGATTGCCGAAATCAAGGATGCGCCCAATGCGATCGACACCTTGTTGCTGCAACCCTGGCATTTGGCTAAGACCAAGAAGTTTGTCCAAGACACCTGGAAGCAACCGGCGAACGCCATTGACATCCCGATGGGTTTAACGGGAACCGATGAATTTCTGATGAAAGTCTCCGAGTTAACTGGCAAGCCCATCCCCGAGTCGTTGGCCTTGGAGCGGGGCCGGTTGGTGGACATGATGACCGACTCGCATTCCTGGTTGCACGGCAAGCGCTTCTCGGTCTTCGGCGATCCTGATTTTGTGTTGGGGTTGTGCGAGTTTCTCATGGAATTAGGTGCCGAACCCTTGCATGTGCTGTGTCACAATGGCAGCAAGCGTTGGGCCAAGGAAATGACCAAGCGGCTCAAGGACTCGCCTTATGGTCAAAGCGCCGAAGTCCATTTTGGCAAGGATCTCTGGCACTTGCGTTCGCTGGTGTTCGCGGACAAACCGGATTTCCTGATCGGCAATTCTTATGGCAAGTTCATCCAGCGCGACACCTTGCATAAAGGCAAGGAATTTGAAGTGCCGCTGATTCGCTTGGGATTCCCGTTGTTTGATCGTCATCACTTGCACCGAGACACCACGCTGGGCTACGAAGGCGCGATGTATATCCTCAAGGCGTTGGTGAATGCAGTGATGGAGAAACTCGATCAGGACACCATGACGATGGGCGAAACCGACTATGCCTTCGACCTGATTCGTTGACCCGCAGGTGGACGGACATTCAGCCGGTTTAACGGGCAGGAAGTCCGTCCCACCGTTCACAGGAGATGCAGTCATGCCCAATGTGATGTTGCGAAATAACGCAGCCGGTCAGTTAGTGTTTTATATCACGAAAAAGGATCATGAAGAGACCGTCGTGGCGCTGGAACATTCCGGCCCCGATACTTGGGGCGGAGAAATGCAACTGGCCGATGGCTCACGTTTTTATCTTGAGCCGTTCGCGCAGCCGCCTAAATTACCCTTAACTGTTAGAGTGAAGCGGCTATGACCGTCGCCGATTCACTGCCGCGTTGCATCGCGCTGCGCATTGCTTTGGCGGCGCGACGATTGCCCGACACCAGTTCTGGCCGCTTGCTCAGCATCCTGCTGACCGCGCTGGGTGAACCCTTGACTGAGGACAAGCTTAACAGTCTGACAGTCAAGGACCTCAAAATGGCCGCCGATGGCGCGTTGCAGGAAGTCGATGGCGCGCTGTTGCGCCAGGCGTTGAGTGATCTGAAAGGTGAGAACGAGGTCGATGAGGCGGCGGAAATCCCACAGCCTCAGCCTTATCGTGAGGGCGATATACCGCATTCGATCCGGGTTGCTTGCGCCTCGAATGGCGGCGAGCGCTTGGACGGTCATTTCGGTTCCTGCGCGCGGTTTCTGATCTATCAGGTTTCAGCGACCGAGACACGCTTGATTGCGGTGCGGTCTGCTTCCAACGTCGCCCGGCTTAGTATCGATCACAGCGCGGATCGCGTGGCGTTGATTGCGGATTGCGATTTGTTATGTGTGTTGTCGATTGGCGGTCCCGCCGCCGCCCGGGTGGTCAACAGCGGCATTCATCCGATCAAGCGCGCATGGCCCGGTCAGGCGCAGCCGGTACTGGATGAATTGCAAGCCGTGCTGGCCGGTGATCCGCCGCCCTGGCTGGCCCGGATCATTGGCCGCGCCTCGACCGTTCAATCCCCCACGGTTGAGGTTGAGGAGGCGTCATGATCACCTCGCGCCAACTGAACGACATTGCCCAGTGGGCCTCAACGCACGGGGTTGATTACGCGGCGCTCAGTCACTTGCGCCAGGTGTACCCCAATCTGTATTTCACGGAATGTCTGGATGATGACATCAATGATGCAGAGCCAGTGTTGCAGGGCGAAGGCGTCAATGTGTATCTGGTCGATAGCCGGCAGCACTGTTTACGGTTGACCGATGATCCTCAGATTGCGACCGGGGTCGTGCTCGCGGTCACGACGGAATGTGTAGATTCCTGATCGAAAAGATTTTTAACTCAGTGAGGTAATAATCATGGCCAAAATTGGTTTGTTCTATGCCACCGATACCGGCAATACCCGCAAGATCGCCAAAAAGATCAGGAAGCAGTTTGCCGAAGATGAAATTGAGCTGTTCGATGTAGCAAAGACCACTCCCGAGGCAATGCTGGATTGCGAAGCTCTGATTATGGGCATGCCCACTTTGGGCGATGGTGAATTGCCTGAACCCTTGGCGGAGTTCCTGGGGAAAGTAGAGGCCAGCCACTTGGAAGGAAAACCCATTGCGTTGTTCGGACTGGGCGACCAGGTTGGCTATCCCACTGAATTTGTCGATGCCTTGGGTATTACCTACAAGAAACTCAAGAAGCTGGGCGCCCGTTTTATCGGGAGCTGGTCGGCGGAAGGCTACGAATTTGAGAAATCGAAGGCGTTGCGTGACGGCGAATTCGTAGGACTGGTTCTCGACCAGGATAACCAGGCGGATCTCACTGAAGAGCGCTTGGAAGAATGGCTGGATTTGGTCAAGCCGGAGCTGTTGGGCGAAGCCGTGGCGGGTTGATGATGCAGTGTGGTTCAGGCCGTTGCATTTTAAGCCGCTCTGAAAAACCACCGCCGCAAAATCCCCTCGACCCCCTTTTCTCAAAGGGGGATGTGTACCTAACCTTTAACCTTTGGCCTTTAATCTCATGAAAGCCAGCGATCTTGCCGCCTTACGTGACGAACCGGCTTGTGCGCATAATCAGCAAGCTGCTAAATCCGGTTGCGCCCGCCCTGTACCTGGTGCGGCGGCTGGGGGATGCGCATTTGATGGCGCGCAGATCGCCCTGCTGCCGATTGCCGATGTCGCCCATATCGTGCATGGGCCCATCGCTTGCGCTGGCAATTCCTGGGATAACCGGGGGACGCGCTCCAGCGGTCCAACCTTGTTCAAATTGGGTATGACCACCGATTTGAATGAGCAGGATGTCATCATGGGGCGGGGCGAGAAACGCCTGTTTCACGGCATTAAACAAGCCATTGACCAGTATTCTCCGGCGGCGGTGTTTGTTTATAGCACCTGCGTGACTGCTTTGATCGGCGATGATTTGGGCGCGGTCTGCAAGGCCGCGACTGAACGCTGGGGGGTGCCGGTCATTCCCATCGATTCCGCTGGTTTCTATGGCAGCAAGAATCTGGGTAACCGTATCGCCGGCGAAGCGATGGTGAAGTATGTGGTGGGCGGACGCGAGCCGGAACCGCCGCCGGTTGATCCGGCCCGGCCTGCGCTGAAAGTCCACGATATTAATCTGATCGGCGAGTACAACATTGCCGGTGAGTTGTGGAACACCCTGCCACTGTTCGATGAGTTGGGCTTGCGTGTGCTGTGCTCCCTGTCCGGCGACGCCCGGTTCCGGGAAATTCAGACCATGCATCGCGCCGAAGTCAACATGGTGGTCTGTTCGCGCGCTATGCTCAACGTTGCTCGCAAATTGAAGGAGCGCTATGGTGCGCCCTGGTTTGAAGGCAGTTTCTACGGCGCTCAGGAAGTTTCCAACAGTCTGCGCCAGTTTGCCGAATTACTGAACGATGCTGACTTGCGCCAACGCACCGAAGCGCTCATTGAGCGTGAGGAAGCGCGCATTGACGCCGAGTTGACGCCCTGGCGGGAGCGGTTGCGCGGCAAGCGCGCCCTGCTCTATACCGGCGGCGTGAAATCCTGGTCGATTGTTTCTGCTTTACAGGAGTTAGGGGTCACCGTAGTAGCAACCGGGACTAAGAAGTCGACTGAGGAGGACAAGGCGCGCATTCGCGAACTGATGGGCGCGGAAGCGCACCTAATTGAAGACGGCAATCCTCGCGGTTTGCTCGACTTGGCTCGCACCTATCAGGCCGACATTCTGGTCGCTGGCGGTCGTAATTTATACACAGCCCTTAAGGCGCGCCTGCCTTTCCTGGACATCAATCAGGAACGAGAACACGGCTATGCCGGTTATCAGGGCTTGGTCACGTTGGCCCGGGAGTTGACCCGTTCCCTGGAAAGCCCGATCTGGGATGCCGTGCGCCGGCCCGCGCCCTGGAATGTCCTCTCCTCGTTCGGTCAGAAAACCGTGGTGGGTGAGGGCGGGAATGTCTGCGAACTGGAGAAAGCGCATGGCTGAGATCATCCGTTGCAGTAAACCGCTGTCGGTCAGTCCATTGAAAACTAGCCAACCGTTGGGCGCAAGTCTGGCGATTCTGGGACTGAATCGAGCCATTCCCTTGCTGCATGGCGCGCAGGGTTGCACCGCCTTTGCCAAGGTGTTCCTGGTGCGGCATTTCCGTGAACCGATTCCGTTGCAAACCAGCGCTCTGGACCCGATCAGCGCCATTATGGGCGCTGACGACAGCCTGCTGGATGGCTTGCGCACGGTTTGTGAAAAACATCGGCCCGCTGCGGTCGGATTGCTGACGACGGGTCTGACCGAAGCGCAAGGCACGGATATTCAGCGTGTGCTGAAGACTTTCCGGGAGCGTCATCCAGAATTTCAAGCGGTTCGCATCGTTGCCGTTAACACCCCTGATTTCAACGGCTCTCTGGAAAGCGGTTTCGCCGCAACGGTAAAAACGATGATTGCCGAATGGACGCCGGAATTGGCGGTGACCCGGATCAAACGCAGAGGGTCTGATCACAGCTTTCGGCAAATTAACGTTCTGTGTGGAGCTTCGTTAACGCCAGGCGATCTGGAGGCTCTGCGCGAGTTGATTGAGCATTTTGATCTACACCCGGTGCTGATTCCCGATCTCTCCGACTCCCTGGATGGGCATCTCGATGTGGAGGATTATCATCCGCTGACGACCGGCGGTACGCCACTGGCCGCTTTCACGAGTTTGAACGATGCGGCTGCAACCCTAGTGATCGGCGCTTCGTTGTATCCGGCGGCTGACTTGTTGCAGGAGCGCACTGGCGTACCGACGCATCGCTTCCCGCACTTGTTTGGGTTGGATGCGACCGACCGGCTGGTGATGACGCTGGCGGGGATTACAGGTCATTCAGTACCGGCGCCGGTGGCCCGACAGCGCGCTCAGTTGCAGGACGCCATGCTGGATACTCATTTTTTACTGGGCCAGGCGCGGATAGCGATCGCTGCCGAATCCGATTTATTACATGGTTTCAGCCAATTGTTGGCGGACATGGGCGCTGAAGTGGTTGCTGCGATCGCGCCAGCCGCAGCGCCGATTCTCTCTCAATTACCGCTAGCGCAGGTCCACATTGGCGATTTGGCGGATTTGGAGCGTCTAGCCGATGAACGCGAAGCCGAACTGCTGGTTGGTAGTTCCCATGTCGCTGAAATCGCTCAACGACTGGAATTGCCGTTATTACGCGCAGGTTATCCGCTTCACGATCAATTTGGCGGTTATCAGCGCGCGTGGATTGGTTATCGGGGCGCTCGCCAGGCGCTGTTTGACTTGGCCAACGCGCTGCTGGCCCATGCTGAACATGCCGTAGCGCCTTATCACTCGATTTACTCACTCAAGTCTGACGAACGATGGGAGACGTGCTATGGCGCTGCTCAGGCATCTGCGGATTCTGGCTGGCGGCAGCACTGAGGAGCCGAGTATGCGTCTCATGATTAAGGCTGCGTTCGCGACCAGCGACCGCCAGCGAGTTAACCAGCATTTCGGCGCGGCCAGTGGCATTTTGATTTACACCGTGACCCCTGATCAAGCGACGATGGTGGAATTCGCTCAATTTGGGGCGCTCGACCGCGATGGTCATGAGGACAAGCTCGCCGCCAAACTGGCAATGTTGCGTGGTTGCGCCGTGATCTACTGCGAAGCCGTAGGCGGTTCCGCCATCCAGCAGTTATTGACGCTGGGCGTCCAGCCGCTCCGCGTGGATTCGGGCGCGTCCATCGCCTCCCTGCTCGCTGATCTGCAAGCGGCTCTCAAAGGCGACCGGCCCACCTGGCTGGATCGCGCGATTACCCGGCAAAACAAGATTGATAGCCCGGTTGAAGCGCGTTTCGCCGCGATGGAAGCCGAAGGTTGGCAGGATTGAAAGCGATAACGGTTCTTTTCATTGCCCGGTCCGACGGCGCGTCCGCGCCGGGCTTATCAAAGTAAGCGAGGTAGCATGTTATGGGCGCAGAACCCAATATCACCGGCGTCACCCGGGGCGGCACGTCCTGGATTCCTCAATTCGTTACTGAACTAGACGAAACGAAGTGCATTGGTTGCGGGCGTTGCTTTAAGGTGTGTCCGCGCGATGTGTTGACGATCGTGCAGCGGGCGATTGACGATGTTGATCTGGATGATGACGATGACGATGATGATGATGACGATAGCGACAATTCTTTTATGACGCTCTCCAACGCCATGGACTGTATCGGCTGCGAAGCTTGCTCGCGGGTTTGCCCTAAAGCCTGCTTTACACATTCTGCATTGCCGTTGGCTGCGTGAAGTAGTCGCCACGGGGGCATCGTCGGTTCCCGTAGATTGCCCATCGTTCAGGGCGCTGACTGGGAGCGGCGTGAGCCGTTAACCGGCGGCGCACTGGCGGTGAAAGCGAAATTTCACACGGAGATCGACGATGAAAATCAGCGCCAGAAATCAGTTCAAAGGCCGAGCAACGGTTCTGCATATTGGCAAAATCAACGCTGATGTCAGTGTCGATATCGGCGGTGGGGATCGCATAACCGCCTCGATCACCAGCAAGAGTCTGGAGTACCTGGGGATACGGGATGGAGTAGACGTCTATGCTTTGGTCAAGGCGTCATCGGTGATGGTCATGGCCGCGGGTACTCCTCTGCGACTGAGCGCGCGTAATCAATTGCGGGGCATAGTAGTAAAGTGTCAAAAGGGAACAGTGAATAGTGAGGTAGCTATTCAACTGGCGGGTGGCGAGACAATGACCGCTATTATTACGAACGAGAGCATGGATGCCTTGGAACTCAGCGAAGGCACCGAGGCCATCGCCGTATTCAAGTCTACAGGCGTCATTTTAGGGGTGACGCTGTAAACGGGGGGGGCTGCTTGCTCAATCGGGCCTTGTCCCGGAATGAGCGTTCATGCAAAACCACCATTGGCGCCGATATTTTGCCCGGTGATCCAAGCGGCTTCGTTGCTGGCGAGGAATACAACGACACGGGCAATATCCTCGGGTTCGGCAATACGGCCAAACGCAGACATTGCCGCCATGCGCTGGATGGTTTCCTCGCTCTTGTCACGAGTAAACAGCTCTGTATGTGTCGGTCCCGGCGAGACTACGTTTACGGTGATTCCCCGGATTCCTATCTCCTTGGCGAATACCCGGGTCAATTGCTCCACAGCCCCTTTGGATGCGGCGTAAGCGCCATAGTTGGGCAGCATCAGTCGAGTCACGGTGGTCGACAGGTTGATAATGCGTCCATTATCAGCCAATCGATGCGCGCTTTCGCGCAAGGCGTTGAATACGCCACGGACGTTAACCGCGAAGGTCCGATCGAAAGTCTCGTCAGAGGTATCTGCCAGGGCCTGATTAATCATGATGGCGGCGTTATTGACCAGGATATGCACAGAGCCGAAGCGCTGAATGGCTGTGTCGAAAAGCGCCTTCACTTCTTCTGCCTGGCTGACATCCGCCTGACAGGCAATTGCTTCACCGCCCTCCGACTGAATAGCGGAGATAACCTGCTGAGCAGCGCTCTGATTTTGCGTATAGTTCACCACCACGCCTGCACCTGCTGCGGCTAACGCTTTGGCGATACTGGCGCCGATGCCTTGTGACGCGCCAGTGATAATAGCCGTTTTTCCAGTTAGGGTTTGCATAGACTCAAGCTGCCAATTGAATGAAGGGTTCTAGTTGAGGCGTCACCGCGGACAGGAATCGTTGCGCCAGTCGGCGGGCTGGCGAATCCTCATCGCGCTGGGATAGCCCATTTTTTTCCGCACTTTCCTGCTGATTCAGCTCCAGGCGCGCTTGCATAGCCATTTGGCTGGCTTTGGCGGCGACAGCGCGATCCTGGCCGGAAGGATCGGCGGGCGCCATGGCGGTTGCCTGGATGGTTCGGGCTTTTTGCAGGGTTTCTTCAGGCGTCTTGCCCGGCGAAGTGTCGATATTCACATGACCGCCAATAGCATAGTTTTGCCCGTCCGGACCGCGTTGATAAGTATAGCGAGGCCCGCCTTGAGCTAAACCACCGCTGACCGCCAGGTGCGCCATTTCATGTTGACGCACTTGCCGGTCGCGCTGCTTCAATTCGCGCACCATCGCCAACTCTGCTTCATTCAGCGGGTTTGGGGCTTTGGATGATTTAGACGCCCCGGTCTCCGCCTTTTCCTTGTCCAGCTCAACATTGTTCTTGCTATTCACATCGTTGGCGGATAAGGATTTGTCACTGTTTTCTTGTGGGCCGCATGACGATTCACCCCCGCTGCAACGAACCCGTGGAATGTAGGAAGAATCGCTGGAGTTGATGCTGCCAATCATTGCCATTTCTCGAATTTAAAGCTTCATTCATTCATGCTCAATAACTGCTTGAGAATAATACCAGTCTGCTTTTATTATTTTAGTATAGACAATCGCAGCTCAATGAAATTTCCATTTTCGGGAGACTGGTCGATTCAATTTTCAATCTGGTAGCATGGGCATTATTTTTCTTGCGACCTTCGAGAGCCTGCACCGTGTCAAAACCTAAGCGAATCTACCGAATTGTTCCTCCCGAGGAGCGACACCATCTGATTGCAGAGGCTGCTTATTTCCGCGCTGAAAACCGGGGGTTTCAGGGAGGGTGTCCTGTCCAGGACTGGTTGGAGGCGGAGCGCGAAATCGATCAACTACTCTCTCAACCCCCGCCGCCGCGAGGCGCACTGGTGTTTCTGGCAGGTAAACAACGGCGGCATCCTCTGCTTGCGCCGGCATCCGATGAACCCAATCGATCCGAAGAAGTCGCCATGAGAGAAATTGAGTAAAGTTCGCAAGGGACCATCAGTTTGCGAATCGCATCTGCGACATAGAGACAGAAGGCGCATCCAGTGCAGCCGATGCCTCTTCCCGTTGTTCACTGATGGCCATGCGAGACAATTAGCTTTTCATCGCTTACTGTGAGGTCAATCTCTTGGATAATCAGACCAACGCGCATAACCTGGATTTCTGTTCCGGGGTGCTTTGCATCGAGCTGAGCAGCCAGTCGCCCTTTTTTACCGGTAAGGCGCCGCCCTTACTGACCCCTAAAGTCGCTAATGACCTGGCCGACCGGGTTGCAGACGACTTGAATCGTCTGCTGGAGGAAGGGATCGCCCCTGCCAGCCTGGTGCTGGCCGGGGCGCTTTATGACCAGACCGATGTCTTTCGTCCCGGGTTTCCGCTGTTAAGCGCCTTGGCCGATTTCATGCGTCGCGCCCCCCGCCCCGCCGCCGCCCCGCCGCCCCGCCTGGCGCTGGGCGCAAACGGTGACCGCTTTCCGATTGACGCCCTCAACCCCCAGCCCCAATCGAGTTTTGGACCCTTGGCGCTGTTGCCGTTCTGTTTGGTGGGAACCAATGAGGTTATGGATCGCTTGTTTTTGGATATGGAAGAGAGCCTGACCCGGAATGGGCAAGCCTCCCCCGCCACTCATGCAACCCTGCAAAGCGCGTTTGGCGTCCCGGTGATCAATCTATTCTATGCAACCCTGGGCGATTTATGCGCCTGGCTGCGAACCCAGATGGAAAATAACGACTTGCGGGAACTGTGGCAATTGCTGGAGCCGGCCCTGTTTGAGCGGCCCGGTCCTCATCAGATCACGCTGGCGGACGGTGGCAACTGCTATCTGCTGATGGATGATGTGGCTTGGGCGCCGTTTTATACCTTTGATGATTGGGCGCGTTTTGGCCCTGGCCGGGGAGTTTCAACGGGCTGGTTAAGCGAGGGTTATCAGCGCTGGTTGCGACAATTCCGGTTGTATGCGGTGGCGCTGCCCGCCTATGGGTTGCCTTTGCGGCGGGTTTTGGGCACGCTGGCGATTCAACAGGAGGAAACCGCCGCCGTCCTGGCCGCTCTTCAGGCGGCGCCGGCTTTAAACGAGGATTATTTGATTGAAACGGCTTACGCGCAGGCCGGTAATACGCCGCCGGCGCGAATGGTGGCGACTCAACACACCGAGAAAGAGCTGGATGTGATTGCTTACAGCCTGGCGACTTTTGCGTCCGATGGCGAGTTGTTGAGCCTGGAGCATTTTTATCCATTGTCCGCTAACGGGTTGGGGATGATTGCCCGTCTCATTCAGGAACGGGGCGAGAGCCAGGGGATTTTGCCGGTTATCAGGCAACCCGGTTGGCTGACGTATTCGCCAACGGAACGTTGCCTGGGCGCGCTTGACGAGAATGACCAGGTAGTGACAGCGCCTAGGCAGCCTTGAGAAATTTGATGCCCGGACCTCAGAAGGAATCGCTCAAAAGGGATCAACCGGATTCCGTCTCGGTTGGGGCGCCTATCCAGTGATCCCGCAATTCCCGCAGACTGCTTTCATGCGCGAGTAAAACCACCTCATCGCCCGATTCGAGCTGAAAATCCTTTGCAGGAAAAATCATTTTGTCGTAACGGTAGATGCAAATCGCCATGCACCGTTTTGGCAAGGGCAACTCCCCTACTGCGCCGACTTCTTCCTCGCGCACTGCGAAAGAGAACAGTCGCGCGCCATTTTTGAAAAAATTGGCAAAATCTTCCGGCAGTGCGCCGCAGGCCAGATCGGCCAGCGCCTGTGCCGCCTGCCGATGCGGAATGATGAGATCCGTCAAACCCAGCTCCAGACAGACATGCTCGAATTCGGCATCCTCGATCTGGGTGATGATCCGGCTGAACCCCAGCGAACGCCCGACCAGGCTGGCCAGAATGTTGGATTGATCATTGTCGGTCAGACAGCATAGTACATCCGTGTGTTGTGGACCTACCTCGCGCAACATGGCCGGTTTGGAGCCATCGCCATGAATGAAACCACAATCCAGCACTTCCGCCAGTGCTTCGATGCGCTCCTTGTCTTTTTCGATAATTACCACATCGATCCGTCGGCGAATCAGAATGTCCGCTGCACCGACCGTGATCGGACCGGCTCCCACGAATGCGACTCTCATTGCTCCTCCGAATGCCTGCCTAACCAAGTGCGAGGATAGACCAGAACCAGCAGCGCGATAATCTCCAGTCGCCCCATCAACATATCCAGGCACAGCACCAGCTTCAGCGCGGGATGCAAATCCGGCGCAGTCACTCCGGCGCTCAGACCACAAGTCGCCAGCGCTGACGTCACCTCGAACAGAGCCGCCAGCGGTGCGATGCCGGCTAGTAGAAACGGCAACCAGGAGAGCAGCGCCGCCAAACCAAATGCTGCGACGATACCCACCGCCGCTTCGATTTCGCGTGACTCCA
>JAGRHQ010000086.1 GCA_020444905.1 Candidatus Competibacteraceae bacterium | reverse complement strand
TTAAAGGTTACTACATAACCGGTCGGCAGATCCTCCGCGCCCAGGATGAGGGTCATTTGGGCATGCAGGGTATGCAGACCATCGGTGGTCGCGCACACCAGACGCGTCGTGATGCCCAGTGGATGATCGTGGTGCCGGCCTTCGGCTACGCGCAGGCGCAAGCGACGAAAGGCGTTGGACACGGGTTCACGGCTGACCACGGTAAACAGCGACCGGCCCAGACCCAGTTCGCCGGTGACATGCAGGGTTTTCAAAGCCAACTGGTTATAGAGCAAGACCTGGTTGTTCAGATTGCAGACGACCACCCCTTCCTGCAAGTCCCGCAGAATAGCTTCCAGACGGTTTTTCTGCTCCTCGACGCGGGCGGTGGCTGTGGTCATGGCTTGCAGCAACTCACGATGATGAGCGGCCAGGCGGCGGGTCAATTCATTAATCGCCTGGAATAACGGGTCGAGTTGATTGGGTCCGGCATACTGGATTTCGTGATCAGGATTAGTGCGCAGGGTGTTCAGTAAATTGCGCGTCAGGCTGGCCAGTGGCGCAGCCAGGCTCTGATCGAAAAAGAGCCAGGCGGCGGCAATGACGGCGATCAGAAAGAACCCGGAGACCGCGCCATAGTGCATGATATAGCCCCAGGGATCGAAGGTAGCAGGCTGAGCCAGTTCGCCGCGCCGGACCATTTCCGACAACGCCAATCCAAGCGATGCCAATACCGCCGCCAAGGCCATCACGGCAATGGCGACAAACACCAGGGCAAAAGCCAATCTTGATTTCATTTTCTTTTCTCAACCCGGCTCTGGTTCCGTATAATTTATCAATAAGCAACTGAACCGGTTCTCCAAATCGTGGATTTCCGGCCAGACGCCAAATTACATAAAAGTGAATTTTTATAGATTACAAGACTCACCTACGAACCCCATTATAACTATTCGTTCTCCTGGAATCCGCCATGTTTCGCTTCTTCCCGTATGTCCTCAGTTTCCTGTTCCTGGTAGGCTGGCGTTGCCTGCCACTACCACAACCTATTCAACCGGCGTTCGCCGAACCCACCGCAATTTACAGCGCTCGCGATCGCATTCACCCGGTCTTTGCACGCAATGGTCTGGTGGTCAGCCAGGAAGCGCTGGCCAGCGAGGTAGGATTGACTATCCTCAAGCAGGGCGGTAACGCTGTCGATGCGGCAGTGGCGGTCGGTTTCGCGCTGGCGGTGACTTTGCCCCAGGCCGGCAACCTGGGCGGCGGCGGCTTCATGGTGGTTTACAACGCGGTGCGCCGGGACAGCGAAGCACTGGATTTTCGGGAAACTGCCCCGGCGGCGGCAAGCCGGGATCATTATCTGAATAAACAAGGCGCCGTGGATGAGCAGCGGATTCGTTTCAGTCACCAGGCGGCGGGCGTGCCGGGCACAGTGGCTGGACTGGCTCTGGCTCATGAACGGCATGGCCGCCTGCCATGGCGGCGGTTGCTTGAACCCGCGATTCGTTTGGCTGAACAGGGTTTCCCGATCAGCGCGGAACTGTCCCAGTCGCTTCAGGAAGCCCGTCCGCGTATGGAACGGTGGCCAGCCAGCTTGAAAGTCTTCTTCAAAGCGGATGGCGCTGCCTATCAACCCGGTGAAAGACTTACGCAAAAGGATTTGGCTCGATCACTCCGGCGCATCGCCGTGCAAGGTCCCAAAGCGTTCTATGAAGGCGAGATCGCCCGGAAACTGGTCGCCGACATGGCGGCGCATGACGGTTTGATCACCTTGGACGATTTGAAAAACTACCGGGCGGTGGTGCGCGAACCGGTGCGCGGGCGTTATCGGGATTATGAAATCGTATCAATGCCGCCGCCCAGTTCTGGCGGCGTCCATCTGATCCAGATTCTGAATATGCTTGAAACCTGGCCGCTGGCGGAACTGGGGTCTAATAGCGCCGCGACGATTCATCGCTTGGCCGAGGCCATGAAATTGGCCTACGCCGACCGTAGCGAATATCTGGGCGATCCGGATTTTGTCAACGTACCCGTCGCGGGTTTAACTGCAAAGGCTTATACCCAGGACCTGGTCAAGCAAATTGACCTGAAGAAAGCCCGACCGTCGACCGAGATTAAGCCCGGTCAGCCGCAGCGTTACGAAAGCGAGCAAACCACCCATTACTCGGTCGTGGATCGCCAGGGCAACGCCGTGGCCGTGACCTATACCCTGAATTTTGGCTACGGCTCCGGGATTGTGGCGGCGGGCACGGGTGTTCTGCTAAACAACGAGATGGACGATTTCGCCGCCAAGCCTGGCGTTCCCAATGCCTACGGACTGATTGGCGGCGACGCCAATGCAGTCGGTCCCGGCAAGCGTCCCCTCAGCTCCATGACCCCCACCTTGGTCTTCAAGAACAGGCAACCGGTGTTGGTCACCGGGAGTCCTGGCGGCAGCCGCATTATCACCACCGTGCTGCAAATCGTGCTGAACGTGATCGATCACCAAATGAACATTGCCGAAGCGACGATCGCGCCGCGCGTCCATCATCAGTGGTTGCCCGATGAGTTGCGGGTCGAGGAAGGACTGAGTCCAGACACCGTGCGCCTGCTGGAGGGGATGAGCCACACCGTTGTTGTCAAGGATGCGATGGGCAGCACGCAAAGCATCGTCCGTGGACCGGAAGGCTGGTATGGGTTTTCCGATACGCGGCGACCGGGTGGGTTAGCGGCAGGCTATTAATGATCTTGCAGAACCCGTTTAGCGACCTCATTCCACGCTGCGGGTTTGCGCCATCCTCGCACCCAATCCAGTACTTCTTCAGTAGGCATCGGCTGGGCAATCGCATAACCCTGGGCATGATCACAGCCAAGATCAAGTAATTGTACTCCATGTTCCACGCTCTCCACGCCTTCAGCGATGACATCCAGCTTGAATGCGTTGGATAAGCCGATGATGCCGCGCACAATCGCCAGATCGCCTGGATCAAACAGCATATCGCGGATAAAGCTCTGGTCGATTTTTAAAATCTGTGCGGGCAGATGCTTCAGGTAAGTCAACGAGGAATAGCCGGTGCCAAAATCGTCGATAGCGAACCGGACGCCCAGTTCCCGGCACGCCGAGATGATATGGAAGACCCGCTGGGTTTCATCCAGCGCCGTTGTTTCCAGTACTTCAATCTCCAGCCAATTGGGGCGGATATAGGGATAATGGGCCAGCAATGATTGAATCTGAGTGGCGAAATCCGGTTGTTGCAAGTGGCGCGCTGACAGATTTACGCTGACCGGCAGGATCAGTCCGGCGCTGTGCCAGACCGCCATCTGCCGGATCGCGGTCTCCAGCACCCAGTTGTTGAAATCCGGCGAGAAATCGGAGTTCCCCACTGCTCCGATGAACGCTGCGGGCGGCAGAACGCCCTGTTCAGGGTGATGCCAGCGCGCCAGCGCCTCAACGCCGATGACTCGTCCCCGACGCATATCCACTTTGGGCTGGTAATAAAGACAGAATTCGCCATCCATCCAGCCCCGGCGAATACGCCCTAGCAGCTCTCGATGAATCCGCACCCGCCGATCCCGCTCCGCATCGAACAGGTGATAGCGATTACGTCCCCCCTGCTTGGCCCGGTACATGGCCTGATCAGCATGGCGGATCAGGGTATCCGGGTCGGCGCCGTCGTTGGGAAAGAACGTGACCCCGATGCTCGCCGAAACCGTCGCCGCCGTTGCGCTCAAGGCAAAGGGAGCCGCTAGTACTCGCAAAAATCGTTCGATGACGCGCTCACCTTCCTCAAGGCTATCAAGATTATTGAATAATAATACAAATTCGTCGCCGCCCAAGCGTGCGACGGTGTCGCCGCCGCGTATGCTCTGCTGGAAACGTTGCGCGACCTGGACAAGTAGCTCATCGCCGGCGGCATGACCCCAGCGGTCGTTAATCGGTTTGAATCCATCCAAATCCAGATAACAGATGGCCAGCGTATGATGATCCCGTTGCGCCTTAGCCAGCGCTAAGCGCAGGCGATCCGCCAACAGCGCCCGATTGGGCAACCCGGTCAGTGGGTCGTAATAGGCCATACGCTCCAGACGTTGCTGACTTTCCTTCAGAATCGAAATATCGGCGAACAGCCCCACATAATAGATCACTGCACCGTCCGCGCTATAGACGGAGGAAATCGACGCGCTTTGCGGATAGACCTCGCCCGTTTTACGCCGATTCCAGAGTTCGCCGTGCCAATAGCCACGCTCAGCGATGATTCCCCACATCTCGTTGTAAAAAAGTTCATCATGCCGTCCGGATTTGAGGAGTCTTGGATTTTGACCAATAGCTTCTCCTCGGGAGTAACCGGTGATCTCTTCAAAGGTCCTGTTGACCTCGATGATGGTCCCTTCGGCGTCGGTAATGACAATGCCTTCATGCGCATGTTCGAAAACGCTGGCTGCAAGTTGTAAAGCCTGTTCATTCTCTTTGCGTTCCGTGATGTCCTGAATGCTTTCCATAGCGGCAACGACGCGACCCTGACTGTCGCGGATCGGCGCAGCGGTGAAGTAGAGCCACTTGCCCAGTTTCGGCAGAAAAGTCTCTCCCTCCAGGACGCGCTCGGCTAATTCCTGCTCGCGAATGCCCATTGGGTAATAGCGATTCAGTTCTTCCTGCTCCGCATTATCCAAAGTCAAATCGGCCAACACCGGTCGCGGCGCATCATAAAATGCTCGCCATTGATGGTTGGCGCCGACCATTTGATCGGCAGAGATACCGGTTAACGCGGCGCAGGCCCGGTTCCAATGGGTGATGCGGTGCTCCAGATCAATGACGAACAACGCGACTGGACTGCCGTCCAACATGTGCTGCAACCGGGTTTCGCTTTCTGCCAACTCCTGTTCCGCCCATTTACGCTCGGTAAAGTTGCTGGCGGTGATGACCACGCCCTCGAATTTTCCTTGAGGGTTATAAAGAAATTCAGCACCCACTTGAAAGAAGCCGGCTAATTCGCCATTTTGTTTCCGCAAGCTGTGCTCCGCCAGATAACTTCCTCGACGAGCGATGGTTTCCACCCAAACTGAAGCAGACCGGGTTCGCTGCGCGGGCAGGCTCCGTTCGTAAATGGCGAGCGCCTCTGGCGGCAACAAGGTATCTATGCGAACGCCCAGCAAGGTTTCTGGCTCGAAACCGAGTTCCCGATAAGCGGCGGGGTTGACCTGAATAACCACACCGTCTGGATCGGCCACGATCAATACATCCTGCATGCTCGCCAGGATCTGTTGCACGAACCGCGAGAGTTCCCGCTCACGCTTGACCTCCTGGTCGAGACGATTGCGTTCCGCTTGCATGGTTTCGATGATCTGATTCATGTGCTGGGTCAGGGAGAGCAATGCAAGGGACAGGGCATCTCCGCCACAGGCCCCGGCCTGTATCCATAGCAGGCGCATGATTTTACTTTATTATCAGTATCTATCATTGTGATCGTCAACTGAGCATATTGGTTGCTACAGGAAAGAATATTTTGAAGGCTTCAAAAGAGATAGCCCAAATCATCCTGCTGCATCATGAACGTATAGTTACTTATGAAGATAGTGCAAGTTTGTTTCTTCAACCAGAGTCAATGACAAATAGTGGGAGAGCTGAGGCAACTTTGTTAAAGGGATAGATTAGGCTGGATTATGCTACGCTTATCCATCCTATCCAGCGGTCTTGCGTCGGTGTTCATCAAACTCCTGCTGTTGCCGCCCGGCGGGCCTTTTCTGATCAGCCTGCTCGGCGTGTTCCTGTGGCGCTGGCGCCCGCGCTTGGGGTTGAGTTTACTAATTGTCGGCGTCGTTGCCGGTTACCTGTTAAGCATTCCCTTAACCGCTGCGCTGTTTAGCCGTTCCTTGCAAACGGAGCCACCGCTTAATGAGTATTTTTTACCCGTGCATGAACTGGGAGCGATCGTGGTGCTCGGGGGAGGTTTGCACGAGGACGCGCCGGAGTATGGCGACGGCCCGACGGTGCATGATCGCACACTGGGTCGTGTGCGCTATGCCGCCCGGCTGGCGCGGCGAACCGGACTACCGGTGCTGGCGACCGGTGGCCATGTCAAGGAAGACCAACCCGCCGAGGCTGATTTGATGAAGGCGATTCTGGAGCAGGAGTTCGGGATCGGCCCGGTGCTGACTGAAACCAGAAGCCAAAACACCTGGGAAAATGCTGCCTATAGCGCAGCGATTCTGCGTCGACGCCATATTGATACAATCCTGCTGGTGACCAACGCCATGCATCAACCCCGAGCCATTAGAGCCTTTGAAGCGCATGGGTTAAAGGTGATTCCCGCACCGACGCTCTTCTTCGACGATCAACTTGATCTACTGGATCCCCAATCCTGGTTGCCCTCGGTGAGCGCTACTGCGGAGGTTCATTACGGTTGCTACGAGTGGTTGGGGCGCGGGTGGTATGCGCTGCGCTATGCCAAGGCTAGATAACTTCATATAGTCAAACAGTTTTCAGATCGTTTGAAAAACTTTCTCAGTTACGAACCTGCTCCCCAGCGCACAACCCAACCAGGTAAGCATCGATGATCACTGGCGCGTATTCGGCCAGTGGAAACAAGCTGGGTTCCAACGTCCAGTTGACCATCAATCCGTCGACCAAGGCCATTACGCCGACTGCCGCCTGGTGGGGGCAGATCATAGCCGGCAATTGATGGCAGGTTTGAGCGCGACGCATCGCTTCTTCCAGCAGGGCGATAAACCGGCGCCCACATTCCAGATGGCTATCGCGGATAACAGCCATTTCATCCACGTATTCGCACTTATGCCAGGCAATTTCCAGAACCCTTTGATACTGAGGATTACAGGCCAACTGTTGCAGGAGTCCGACCGCCAGATCGCGGACAATGTTGAGTGGGTCATTCTGCCTCTGCATATCCGCCTGACTGCGCGCTTCCTCCAGATCGAACACCCGGCGGATCATGGCGTCGTACAGATCGGCCTTGTTCCGGAAATGCCAATAAATTGCGCCGCGGGTCACCCCGGCTTCGGCGGCAATCTGATTCAGCGAGGTGCGAGACACTCCTTGGCGTTGAAAAACCTGTTCAGCCGCATCCAGAATCCGGTGACGAGTTTCCTGAGCTTCCTCTTTTGTCTTTCTCACCATGTGCTTACCCTTCCCTTCTATTGTTACGGGACAGTCTTCTCCCCATTCCAGCAACGCCTGCTGAGCGGGTCGATGGGCGGCAAATTGCTATTTACATACATTCATGAATGTATGTATGATACGCAATGACTGGACGCATCTCAATCCTGGCCTCGCAAACGTGGGAAATTCATTCGCATGATCAAGAAAATCCTTCTGACTCTTGTCGGTCTCCTGCTCGTAGTCGGGGTATTGGCCGGTCTGAAAATCTGGCAGTTTCAAACCATGGCGGCTGCCGACGCCAATTCCCAGCAACCGCCAGCGACCGTCACGACGGCCGTCGTTCAACAGGATTTCTGGCAACCCACCCTCAACGCCGTCGGTTCAGTCATTGCGGTCCAGGGCGTCACGATCAGCGCCGAAGTCGCCGGCACAGTCAAGCGGATCGCCTTCGAATCGGGCGCGACCGTGCGCGCTGGCGAATTGCTGGTGGAGCTGGACGACGCGGTGGAACAGGCGCAATTGCGTTCGGCCATTGCCAGCGCCGAACTGGCCCAGCTTAACTTGAAGCGAGTCCGCGATCTGCGGCCCCGCAACATGGTCGCGCAATCCGATGTTGACAGCGCCGAAGCCCAGGCCAAGCAAGCGAACGCGCAGGTCGACAACATTCGCGCCGTCATCGCCAAGAAAAGCATTCGTGCGCCCTTCACCGGACGACTGGGCATTCGTCAAATCAACCTGGGTCAGTTCCTCGACAGCGGTGCAGCCATTGTCAGCTTGCAGACCGTGAATCCTATTTATGTTGATTTCGCCCTGCCGCAACAGAATTTTCCGCAGTTGCGCGCTGGGATGGCTGTGAGAGTGACTACTGACGCCGCGCCAGGTCAGACTTTCGAGGGCAAGCTCAGTGTGATCAGTCCCGAAGTCGACGCCCTGACCCGGACGGTTCGGTTACGAGCCGCGCTGGCCAATCCTGATGGACGCCTGCAACCGGGCATGTATGTCAACGTCGCCGCCGTGCTGCCCGCTCAGGAACAGGTCTTGATGATCCCGGCAACAGCGGTTTTGTACGCGCCCTACGGCGATTCAGTGTTTGTGGTCGAGGAGAAACCGGACGAAAAAACCGGCGCTGGTGGCTTGGCGCTCGTACAGAAATTTGTGCAACTCGGTCCATCTCGCGGAGATTTTGTCGTCGTGAATTCGGGATTGACCGCCGGCGAGACCGTAGTCAGTACTGGAGTCTTCAAGCTGCGCAACGGCATGAAAGCCGTAGTGAATAACCAGCTGGCCCCGAATTTCCAGCTTGCTCCCAAGCCCGCCAATTCCTGATCGCGCCATGAAATCCTTTACCGACCTGTTCATTTCCCGGCCTGTACTGGCGATGGTGGTCAATCTGATCATCATCATCGCCGGCGTCCAGGCGATTTTCACGCTCAACGTCCGCCAGTACCCGCGCAGCGATAACGCCAGCGTCACGGTAACCACCGCTTATGTCGGCGCCAGCGCCGAACTGGTGCGCGGCTTTATCACCACGCCTCTGGAGCGGGCCATCGCCGCCGCCGACGGGATCGAATACCTGGAATCGCAGAGCGCCCAGGGGTTATCCACGATCCGCGCCCGCCTCCGGCTGAATTATGACGCAACCAAGGCGCTGGCCGAAATTGGCTCCAAGGTGGATCAAGTACGCGGCGACCTGCCACCGGAAGCCGAGGTGCCCGTACTGAACATCGAATCTGCTGATAGTGAATTCGCCTCAGCCTATCTCAGCTTCTCCTCGGATATTCTGCGCCAGAACCAGATCACTGATTATCTGGTGCGCGTGGTGCAGCCGCGCCTGACCGCGTTGGAAGGCGTGCAGCGGGCGGAAATTCTCGGCGCGCGCACCTTCGCCATGCGTATATGGCTGAAACCCGACCGCATGGCTGCGCTGAATATCAGCCCGGCGCAGGTGCGTCAGGCGCTGGCCGCTAACAATTATCTAGCGGCCATCGGTCAGACCAAGGGATCGCTGGTGCAGGTCAATCTGACCGCTGACACCGATCTGCGCTCAGTGGGGGAATTCGAAAACCTGGTGATCCGTGAGCAGGACGGAGCGCTGGTGCGGCTCAAGGACATTGCCGATGTGGCGCTGGGCGCCGAGGATTACGATGCCGAGGTGCGCTTTTCCGGGCAAACAGCGGTTTTCATGGGCATTTTCCCGTTGCCGAACGCCAACGCTATCGACGTGATTGGGCGGGTGCGCGCTGAAATGGCGCTGATCGAGAAGGATCTGCCGACCGGCTTGTCAGCTCGCGTGGCTTACGACGCCACCGACTACATCAACAACGCCATCCACGAGGTGATCAAGACCCTGACCGAAACCCTGTTGATCGTGGTGGTGATCATCTTCCTGTTCCTCGGTTCGCTGCGCTCGGTCATCGTGCCGGTGATCGCGATTCCCATTTCGCTGATTGGCGGCATTTTTCTGATGCAGGTCTTTGGTTTTACGGTCAATCTGCTGACTCTGTTAGCCATTGTGCTCTCGGTCGGTCTGGTGGTGGACGACGCCATCGTGGTGGTCGAGAACGTGGAGCGTCATCTGCGCGAGGGCCAGCGACCATTCGACGCCGCGATTCTGGGCGCGCGGGAACTGGTGGGGCCGATCATCGCCATGACGCTGACCCTGATCGCGGTGTACACCCCTATCGGTTTGCAGGGCGGACTCACCGGTTCGTTGTTCCGCGAATTCGCCTTCACCCTGGCGGGCGCGGTGACCATCTCCGGTATCGTGGCGCTGACCTTGTCGCCGATGATGTCGTCGAAATTGCTCAGCGCCGAGGACGAGCAACACTGGTTGCCGGCGCATGTCAACGCCGCCTTCGACCGGCTGCAAATGTTCTATGGCCGCTTACTTAATGGAGCGCTGCACGCTCGCCCGGCGGTGTATCTGATCTGGGCTGCTCTGTTTGCCCTGGTGCCGCCGATGTGGATGTTTTCGCCACAGGAGCTGGCGCCCAGCGAGGATCAGGGGGTAATTTTTGGCATCGTCAATGCGTCGGCCAACGCCACGCTCGATCAAACCAGTCAATTCACCAACGCCGCCAATCAGGTTTTTCTGGGAATTCCGGAAACCGATTTCACCTTCCAGATTACCTTTCCCACATCCGGTTTCGGCGGCATGGTGACTAAACCCTGGAGCGAGCGCGAACGCACCGTATTCCAGATTCTGCCCGAGGTGCAGCAAAAACTGGGGCAAATTCCCGGTATCGAAATGTTCCCGGTCACCCCACCGGCGTTGCCCGGTGGCGGACAGTTCCCGGTTGAGTTCTTGATTGCCTCGACCGCTGACACGGAAGAAATTCTCAAGATCGCCAAACAGGTACAGTTGAAGGCGATGCAAAGCGGTATGTTCGCCTTCCCGCCGATGATTGATGTCAAAATCGACCAGCCGCAAGCGGAAATTGTCATTGACCGGGACAAAGTCGCCGATCTCGGCTTGAATCTGCAACAAGTGGGCGCCGATCTGGCGGCGGCGGTGGGCGGCAATTTCGTGAACCGCTTCAACATCGCCGGGCGCAGCTACAAGGTTATTCCACAGGTCGAGCGGGTGGACCGGCTGACTCCGGGACAGTTGGAGAATCTCTACGTTACAGGACCGGACGGTCAGCTGGTTCCACTGAGCACGGTCGCCACGGTGCGCAACCAGACCGCGCCACGCTCGCTGAATCGTTTTCAGCAGTTGAACGCAGTGAAAATCAGCGGCGTTGCCGTTCGCCCGCTGGATGAGGCGTTGCGCTTCCTGGAAGACGAAGCGGCTAAGCTGATGCCCCAAGGCTATGTGATCGATTATACAGGCGAATCTCGACAATTGCGGCTGGAGGGCGGCAGCCAGTTCTTTGCGACCATGGGGCTGGCCGTGGTGCTAATTTTCCTGGTATTGGCTGCACAGTTCAACAGCTTCCGCGATCCACTGATCATTCTGCTTGGTTCGGTGCCGCTGGCTATGTTTGGGGCGCTGCTGTTCACATTTCTGAAAATGCCCAATCCAGAGGTTGCTTTCCCGTTCACTGAGGGCTGGACCACGACGCTTAATATTTACTCCAAGGTTGGGTTGGTAACGCTGATGGGGTTGATCGCCAAAAATGGCATTTTGATCGTCGAATTTGCTAATCACCGGCAAATCGATGGCGGCTTGAGCAAGCTGGACGCCGTGCGGGAAGCGGCGTTGATTCGACTGCGGCCCATTTTAATGACCAGCGCCGCTACGATTGCTGGTCATCTGCCCTTAACTCTGGTTACCGGCGCCGGGGCAGCGGCCCGCAATTCCATTGGCCTGGTGCTGGTCGGCGGCATGGCGATCGGGACGCTGTTCACTCTGTTCGTGGTGCCTGCGCTGTACATGCTCCTGGCCAGGGACCACGCGCATGATCGGGAGGCTGAAACCGCGGTGGTGATGAGTGGAAAAATTCCTTCCACAGCGGGCGCATAGTCTACAGTTAATCTTGCAAGTGATCTAATCTAATTTAGAATGTAACTTGCTATGTTGAATATTGAAATGTGACTTGTGTTGACAATGCCAACCCAGACACACCTCTTAGTCATTCCATTGGAGATTTTTGAATGAAAAAACTGATTCTGAACTCAGCCTTCGGAATCCTGGCGGCTCTGGCCTGCGCCCATCAGGCTTTGGCTGCTCTTCCGGCCCCCATCTGTCAGAATTTTGAAGGTACGATTGTTCTATCTGTTGATCCAGAGTGTCAAATTCTGACCCGATCTGACACTCGTGTGTATTTCCCGGATTTATTAAGTCCTAGCAGTCCTTCCCAGTTTCTGGGCTTCCCGGGTACTTGTTTCACAGGCGAAATCAATGGAACGT
The DNA here is from genome assembly GCA_020444905.1 of Candidatus Competibacteraceae bacterium. Lineage (GTDB taxonomy): Bacteria > Pseudomonadota > Gammaproteobacteria > Competibacterales > Competibacteraceae > UBA2383. The sequence continues at coordinate 2,584 of JAGRHQ010000086.1, read as the reverse complement.
TGAATAACCAACCAGTAACAGGTGAATCATATTCAGGGCAAACCACTAACAACTTCCCGGCTCTTACTGGTTTTGGACAACTTGCTTTTTCAGCAGCCACTACGCTTGTTTTGAAAAATCAAGGCGGGATTTCACTCGGCGCTATCTATTTTCAAGATACCGGCTTGATCAATCTGAGCGATGGACAAACTCAGGAACAACTAGTGGCCGTTGGAGCCAACGGATTGTTCTGGAGCGTCAAAGGAACTGTGCAGATCGGTGGCGATGAATTTTTGGGTGCTCCGTTTATAGGCCAGTTCTGCCGATAAATTAACCTCTTCAAAGCACGGCGGTCTCTCAAACAGCCGAAGAGAGGTCGTCATTATCTCAGATTAGGCCACATAGAGCAAAATAGTTACATAATGGCAAACACTGCCCGCCAGAACAAATAAATGCCAGACGCCATGAAAGTGGCGGATCTTCTCGTCGAACAGATAAAACGCTACGCCGCCCGTGTAGAAAATGCCGCCCAGCAACAACCAGATGAAGCCAGCGAACGGCAAAGCCGCCAATAAGGGTTTGAGGGCTACCAGCACCAGCCAGCCCATGAGGATGTATACGATAACCGATAGGATGCGATTGCCCTTTTGCGGCAGAGCTTCCAGGACAATGCCGCAGGCGGTCAGTCCCCAGATTATCCCGAAGATGGTCCATCCCCACGCGCCGCGCAAGGTCACCAGGGTAAAGGGAGTGTAAGTGCCGGCGATCAGGAAATAGATGGATAAATGATCTAGTTTACGGAAAATCCGCTTTGCCCGACCGCGCAGGCTGTGATAAAGCGTGGAGATAGCGTACAGCAAAAACAGCGTGGTTCCATAAATGCTGAAGCTGACAATTTTCCACGGATCGCCCTGCTGCGCAGCAACCGCCACCACCACCACCAAACCGGCCAGTGCCGCTACCGCGCCCACCAGGTGGCTGATACTATTAAACCGTTCGCCTTCGTACATGGACGCCACGCCTTGTATATTGATTGAAATTCCACAGAATCGAGAATCGTACCTGATCTTCGGGCGATCACCTTTCCCGCTGATCGAAAAACGGCTGTCGTGTGTTTTAGAAATCATAATCGCTTGAGGTAACTTCTTCGTGAATGACTCGCCCCAACCGTCGTCCTCACTCAGCTACCGCGACGCCGGCGTCGACATTGACGCCGGTAATCGTTTAGTAGACCGCATTAAACCCCATGCCCGCCGCACCTTGCGACCGGGCGTTCTCGGTAGCCTGGGCGGCTTCGGCGCGTTGTTTGAGTTGCCGCTGGATCGCTATCGCCAGCCGGTGCTAGTTTCCGGCACAGACGGCGTGGGCACCAAGCTTAAACTGGCGCTGGAACTCAAGCAGCATGACGCCATTGGCATCGATCTGGTGGCCATGTGCGTTAATGATGTCTTGGTGGTTGGCGCTGAGCCTTTGTTCTTTCTTGATTATTACGCGACGGGAAAACTGAATGTGGATGTCGCCGCCCAGGTTATCAAAGGCATCGCCGATGGCTGCGAACAAGCCGGCGCAGCGCTGGTGGGCGGCGAAACCGCTGAGATGCCCGGTATGTACAGCGAAGGCGACTATGACCTCGCCGGTTTCTGTGTCGGGGTCGTGGAAAAAGCGCACATCATCGACCATGGCCAGGTCAAACCCGGCAACGTCCTGCTTGGCCTGGCCTCCTCCGGCCCCCATTCCAACGGCTATTCGCTGATCCGCAAGATTCTGGCGGTCAGCGGCGCAAAGCTGAATCAATCCGTCGTCGATGGCCGCACACTTGGCGAGGCATTGCTGACGCCGACCCGCATCTATGTCAAACCCATATTGAAATTATTGGGACAGCTTCCAGTCCACGCCATCGCCCACATCACCGGCGGCGGTCTGACCGAAAATTTGCCGCGCGTTCTACCTGCCGGCGTTAAGGCGCTCATTGATACCCAAAGCTGGTCGCGTCCAGCGATCTTTCAATGGTTGCAACAGCAAGGCGGCGTCATCGAAGCGGAAATGTGGCGAACCTTCAATTGTGGGGTAGGCATGGTGGTTTGCGTTGCAGCGGCAGATGTTGAACGAGCATTAACTTTGTTGCGCGAGGCTGGGGAAACAGTTTGGCGCATCGGTGAAATCGTGGCTGGTGAAGGGGAGCCGGTTGTGGAGTTCCGGTCGTGAACGCGGAACGAAAATGCCGACTGGTGGTGCTCATTTCCGGACGCGGCAGTAATTTGCAGGCCATTCTCGATCAGGCGGCGAGTGGCGAACTACTAGTTGAAGTGGCTGCCGTGATTAGCAACCGGCCTGGCGTTCATGGCCTGGAGCGGGCAAGACAAGCCAGAGTTCCAGCGCTGGAGCTGGATCACAAGAATTTCCCTGATCGGCCCGAATTCGAGGCGGCGCTCATCGAGTTGATCGACCGCCAACAACCCGATCTGGTGATTCTGGCCGGATTCATGCGCGTGTTGACGGCGGGCTTCACCGAGCACTACCGGGGACGGTTATTTAACATCCATCCCTCGTTGCTGCCAAAATTTCGCGGACTGCATACCCATGAACGGGCGATTGCCGCCGGGGA
>JAGRHQ010000085.1 GCA_020444905.1 Candidatus Competibacteraceae bacterium | reverse complement strand
TTCCAGATAGCGGCCTTCTTCCCGGTAGAGTTGCATGAACGCGCAACAGTATTCCTTGACCTCTTCTTCCGTCGTGCATTTACACAAAAGATCGGTACCACGAATCTTGATGCCGCCGTTGCCGCCGACATGGATTTCATAGCCGGAATCGACGCAGACTACACCGAAATCCTTGATGGTCGCTTCGGCGCAGTTGCGCGGGCAGCCGGACACGGCCATTTTGAATTTGTGCGGCGTCCAGGAACCCCAAGTCATCTTTTCCAGCTTGACGCCCAGCCCCGTCGAATCTTGCGTGCCGAACCGGCACCAGTCGGTGCCGACACAGGTTTTCACCGTGCGCAGGCTTTTGCCGTAGGCGTGGCCGGAGACCATGCCAGCGGTGTTCAAGTCCGCCCAGACTTTCGGCAAATCTTCCTTCTTAACGCCGAGCAGGTCGATGCGTTGGCCGCCGGTCACCTTCACGGTGGGAATTTGGAATTTGTCGGCGACATCGGCGATGGCGCGCAATTCTTTGGGATTGGTCAGTCCGCCCCACATGCGCGGCACGACCGAGTAAGTGCCGTCTTTCTGGATGTTGGCGTGGACGCGCTCGTTGATGAAGCGCGACTGTTGATCGTCTTGCGCCTCGCCCGGCCAGGTAGAGATCAGATAGAAATTGATCGCGGGACGACAGGAATGGCATCCATCGGGCGTTTTCCATTCCAGGAATTTGAACACCGCGCGCAGACTGGTGAGACGTTGTTCGCGGATCGTCTGGCGGACCTGATCGTGGCTGTATTCCGTGCATTTACACATCGGTTTCTCAGCGGGCGTCTTGCCGATGGTGCCGACAGTGGCGGCAAGGATTTGCTCAACCAGGCCAGTACAGGAACCGCAGGAGGCCGACGCTTTGGTGTAGGCGCGCACTTCGTCAAGCGTAAACAGTTTCTTGTCGGCAATCGCCTTGGTGATCGCGCCCTTGCACACGCCGTTGCAGCCGCAAATTTCGGCATCATCGGCCATGCTCATTACGCTGAAGCCTTCACGGCCCGAATCCGCCATGTGGGCGTGGCCGAACAGCACGGTTTCGCGGAATGCGCCAATATCGGTGTTTTCCCGGAGCAACTGAAAATACCAACTGCCGTCCACCGTATCGCCATACAGCACCGCGCCCTGCACGCGGTTTTCCTTGACCACCAGCTTCTTGTAGACGCCCCGCGCCGGATCGCGCAGGACAATCTCTTCACAGTCGGGTCCGCCATTGAAATTGCCAGCGGAAAACAGATCGATGCCCGTAACCTTGAGCTTGGTGCTAGTCACCGAGCCTTGATAGCGACCGATGCCGTAACGGGCCAAGTGATTGGCGCAGACTTTGGCTTGCTCCCACAAGGGCGCGACCAAGCCATAACACTGACCGCGATGCTGCACGCACTCGCCAACGGCGTAAACACGCGGATCGTAGGTCTGCATGGTGTCGTTGACGACGATGCCGCGTTCGCAATAAATCCCGGATTGTTTGGCCAATTCGATGTTAGGCCGGATGCCGACCGCCATCACCACCAGATCCGCCGGGATTTCCAGACCGTCCTTGAAATGCACCGCGCGCACTCGTTCTTCGCCGAGCAGGGCGGCGGTTTGCGCACCCATCAGAAAACGCAGACCGCGCTCTTCCAGACTCACCCGCAACATATCCGCCGCGACCGGATCAAGTTGCCGCTCCATCAAAGTATCCAGTACATGCACAACCGTGACTTGCATTCCCTGCTTCATCAGGCCATTCGCTGCTTCCAGACCGAGCAGGCCGCCGCCGATCACCACCGCATTTTTGCCGGTGCGCGCCGCCGCCAACATGGTATCCACATCATGAATGTCGCGGAAGCCGATCACGCCGGGCAAGTCGTTACCAGGGATCGGCAAAATAAACGGGTTGGAGCCGGTCGCCAGCAATAGCCGGTCGTAGGGCGCTACGGTTCCGTCGGCGGATTTGACTTCACGCCGCGTGCGGTGAATTTCGGCGACCGCCCAGCCGGTGTGTAAGCGAATGCCTCTTTCCGCATACCAGTTCAGATCGTTGATCATGATCTGATCCACGGTCTTTTCGCCCGCCAGCACCGGCGAGAGCATGATCCGGTTGTAGTTGCCGTGCGGCTCCGCTCCAAACACGGTGATATCGAATTTATCCGGGGCCAGTGCGAGCAATTCCTCTACGGTCCGCATCCCGGCCATGCCATTGCCTATTAGGACGAGTCTTTCTCTCATAGTATTTTAGGATCTCAATTGCTTGGAAAATCGATGTCGATCGATGCACAAAGACTGAACTTGAGTGAACGACGCCAACAATATAGTTTTCTTAAAAAATGGTTGATTGCAATAACCGCGCCGATTTGTAATTTTCGCATAATATATTATTTATTATGATTATTTTATATATTGGCGAAAAACTCACGGATTTTGAGCTTCGATTTGCACCAAAAGCGTTCTTGGTGCATTAGGCTCCGGTTTAAGATAGTGCGACGCAACAAAATAAGGGGTGCAATCAATGAGATTAATGGAACGAGGATGGGTCAATAAATCAGCATCTCCCTAAGCGGAACGACGCAACCTGCCCCAGCCCGCGTGCCGACGCCCAGGCTCGGAGAGGCTGCGCCAGTGCGCTACCAGCGCTTGTAGGGGAGGAACTTCCCGTTCATCGAAATCTTCACGCGATCCCCGGCGGGATTCTCCTCCTTGTCGATGTACATGGTGAAGTCGATCGCACTCATGATGCCATCACCAAACTTCTCATGGATCAACTCCTTGATGGTCTCGCCATAGACGCCGATGATCTCGTACAAACGGTAGATCACCGGGTCGGTCGGTACGCTCTTCTCCCAGCTCTTGTGCGGGAAGGCTTGCAAAGCGCCCGAGACCTCGGCGGGAAGTCCGAGAACCTGGCACAGTTGGTCCGCGTGTTCCGCAACAAGGCTGTTCATGCCCAGGCAAGCGGAGGTGAGGAATACCGGCGCTAGCCCGACCTGTGTGGCGATCTCTTCCCAGCCAAGGCCGGATTTTCCCTTAGCCGCGATAATGGTTTCGGTCATTTCTAACTTGTTCATGCTTAACTCCAGAGGGTGGGTGAAATGGGATCCTAGCGACCAATAGCGGGATGGGTGCTCAACAGGACAACGACGAGGACAAGCAAAATGAATGAAACACCCTTCCAGAACAGTAGCGGATTGCGCTCCAGCAGAGGCGCGCGCCCCTGGCGCAGGAAGCTCTCGTTAGGATGGCGCAAGTCATAGACGAATTCGGATAGCTCGTCGTAGCGCTTGTCAGGATTGGGGTGAACCGCCTTGCGCAGAGCGCCGTCGATCCAGGCGGGGATGGTGCGCTTGTCATCAAGCACGGAACGATAGGTCAGCCGACGCTGCGCGGCGCGAGTGGTGGCCTTGGCGACCTGCGTGCCGTAGGGCGTTTGCCCGGACAGCATCTGGTAGGCGATGACGCCGAGCGAGAACAGATCCGAGCGATTGCTCCCGGCCTCCCCAAGAAAATACTCGGGCGCTGTGTACTGTGCGGTGCCGAGGATTGCCCAGTGTTCGAGAGTAGGCGCAAGCTCGGCGACTCCAGCCACCCGCACGGAACCGAAATCGATGAGTTTCACCGTGCCGTTGCGGTCGATCATGACATTGTCCGGACGCAGGTCCTGGTGCAGCATCTCCTGGCGGTGCAGTGCTTGCAAACCCTTGGCAATCTGCTCGATGACATCGCGCACCAATTCGAGATCGGGATTCGGGTGGTCGGTCATCCACTGGGTCAGTGTCCGGCCCTCAATGTGCTCGGTGACTGTGTAAAGGTAGCTGCGCTTTCGGGTTTGCCCGCACGCCTTAAGGATGTGGGCATTGTCCAAGCGCCGGGCAACCCATTCCTCCATCAGGAACCGCTCCAAGTAGGTAGCGTTGCCGCGCAGGTCCATGGAGGGAACCTTGAGCGCGACCCGTTGCTCGGTGACGGTGTCCAGAGCCAGGTAGACGTGACTACGGCTACTGCCGTGCAGCTCACGCAGGATCTGGTAGCCGTCGAACAGCATGTGCGGCCGCAGTTCCGGCGGCATCGGCAGGGCCGACGCCTGTTGATTGAGTTCGTCGATGGCGCGCTCGGGCAACTCCTCGATGCGCACCACCTGGATCGAGAGGTTGTCCGTGCTTCCCTTCTCCAGCGCTTCCTCTACGATCAGGCGCGACGCCAGATCGAGATCGTCCGGGTGCCTTGCGATCGCATCGACAATGAAGACCTCCGGTGCAAACTCGTAGACGCCGTCCGTCATCAGGACGAAAGTATCCCCCCTTTCCAATGGGTAGGACTGATAATCGATCTCCAACCACTCGCTCATGCCCATGGCGCGGCTGAGATAGCTTTTCTCGCGCGATTCCCACAGTCGGTGATCCTCGGTGAGTTGCTCGAGACGATTGCCGGCGAGGTAATAGACCCGGGTGTCGCCGATATGAAAGATATGCACCGTGGCGGACTTGAGGATGATCGCGCTGAAGGTGCAGACATAGCCACGGTCCATCAGGTAACGATTGGGGCCGTTGCGGGTCTGGGCGTAGAGCCAGGAATTGGTCGCGTACAGTACGCGCTGTACGGAGGTCTTCACCGACCAGGATTCGGGGGTGGCGTAATAATCCTCGAGAAAGCCCTTGACCGCGGTCTCACTGGCAATGTGGCTGACGTCGCTGCTGCTGATACCATCGGCGAGGGCCACCGCGACGCCCTTCGAACTCAGTAACGGCTCCTTTGGGACCAGTATCCCGCAGAAATCCTGATTGATAGGTTTGCGCCCCTTATCGGAATAATGACCGATAGCGACACGTAACTTGCTGGTCATGGGCGTAACAGCGGTCCCTTGCGGGACCGCGCCATCTCACTGTGGGCGGAATCAGAGGCGAGCCGCCAGAGTATGATCTGCGTCACCCCGTGTCTCGTCGGCGAATTTCTGAGCCTTGTGGCCCTTGAGGATGCGCTCAGGGCCAGTGCGCACATGGGTGTAGTAGAGCGGCAGACCGACCAGGACGAAGCCGCCGACCAGGTTGCCGAGTACCGTGGGCAATTCGTTCCAGATAATGTACTCCATGAAGGTGAAACCGCCGCCCATGATCATGGAGAAGGGGAACAGGAACATGTTGACGATGGAGTGCTCGAAGCCCATGAAAAAGAAGAGCATGATCGGCATCCACATCGCCATCATCTTACCGCTCGCGGAGGTCGAGATCATGGCGCCGACGACGCCCATGGAGACCATCCAGTTGCATAGCATGCCGCGGATGAAGATGGTAATCCAGCCACCCAGTCCGTATGCCTGGTAGCCGAGGGTGCGGGATTCGCCGATCTTGGAGACTTTCTCGGCGATCGCACCGCCGTCAGTGTTGTAGCCGTAGGTCAAGATGAAGGACATCATGAAGGCGACCGTCAGGGCGCCGGCGAAATTGCCGATAAAGACCAATCCCCAGTTGCGCAGGACTTGTCCCGCAGTTACGCCGGGGCGCTTGTCGATGAGGGCCAGCGGCACCAGCGTGAATACGCCGGTTAACAGGTCGAATTTCATCAGGTAGAGCATGATGAAGCCGACCGGAAACAGGATAGATCCCACCAGGGGCGAGCCGGTATTGGTGGCCACGGTGATGGCGAATACCGCCGCCAAGGCTAGAGTGGCGCCCGCCATAAAGGCGCGGATCAGAGTGTCCTTCGTGGACATGTAGACCTTGGATTCACCCTGGTCGACCATCTTGGTCACGAATTCAGTGGGGTCGAGATAAGACACAGTTGTTTCCTCGTTGGTTAAGTAGGGAAGTTAAGATTTCGGCTCTTTTGCAAAAATGTCGAAAAACCAAATGCTTTCTTGAAGAATGGGCGACTGCAATGACTGTGCCGATTTATAATTTTATCATAATATATTGTTTATTATAATTTTTTTATATATTAACAAAAAACTCATGGATTTCGAACTTTGGGGTTGCACCAAAAGCGTCCTTGGTGCATGGCATTTCCGTTCAAGATGGTGCGTTGCACCAAAATAATGGGTCAATCAGTGAGAGCACTGGATTGTTTAAATAAATAAAATAAGGATTTAATCTATTTGGCCTGGTTTTTGAAATATAACGCTTCACCCTTTCAATTATCTTGGAGCGTCATGTTGTGAGCGTCCCAAAAATCAACCTGTTATCGTTTAGCGGCAGTGTGCGCACCTTGCACTTGGGCTGGATCGCCTTTTTCATCAGTTTCTTCGTCTGGTTCAATCATGCGCCCCTGATGGCCTCAATTCGTGAGGCGCTTGGGTTGACCGATCAGCAGGTGAAAACCCTGCTAATTCTTAACGTCGCCTTGACGATTCCTGCCCGCATCGTGATCGGCATGTTGGTGGATCGCTTCGGGCCGCGCATCATGTATTCCTTCTTACTGGCGATTTCCAGCGTACTCTGCTTCTTTTTCGCCATAGCGAACAGTTTCGAGCAGATGGCCCTTGCGCGTTTCCTGCTAGGTTTCGTCGGCGCTGGCTTTGTGATCGGCATTCGACTGATTGGCGAATGGTTCCCGGCCAAGCAGGTCGGTTTGGCGGAAGGTATTTACGGTGGTTGGGGCAATTTTGGTTCGGCAGGCGCTGCCCTGACGTTGCCTACCATTGCGCTGATGTTCGGTGGAGAAGACGGTTGGCGCTATGCGCTGGCGTTAACCGGCGTTATTGCGCTGGTTTATTCCGGCATCTTCTATCTAGCGGCGCGCGACACGCCGAAGGGTTCAACGTATTTCAAACCCAAGAAGATGGGCGCGATGGAGGTCACCAGCAAGGGCGACATGGTGTTGTACATCATCATGAATATCCCTATGTACGCGACTCTGGCGTTGCTGACCTGGAAATTGTCCCCTGTCAATTTGAAGCTTCTCAGTGAGGATATTTCGACCGGCATTTACATTGCTCTGGTCATCCTGTTCGCTTATAACGTTTACAAAATCATTCATGTCAATAGCGAGGCGCTCTCGCAGCCGATCCCCGAAATTCACCGCTACAAGTTCAAGCAGGTCGCGGTGCTGAATCTGGCCTATCTGGTCACGTTCGGATCAGAGTTGGCGGTGGTGTCGATGTTGCCGCTGTTTTTCAAGGACACGTTTAACCTGTCGCTGGTCCAGGCGGGTTTGCTGGCCTCGGGCTTTGCTTTCATGAACCTGGCGGCGCGTCCGGGCGGCGGGTTGATCAGTGATTATTTTGGCCGCAAGAAGACCCTGACGATTCTGCTGCTGGGCTTGGCGGTCGGCTATTTCGCCATGAGCCAGATCGACTCATCCTGGTCGCTGACGGTTGCGGTCATTACGACCATGGCCTGTTCGTTCTTCGTGCAGGCGGGTGAGGGCGCGGTCTTTGCCATGGTGCCGCTGATCAAGCGTCGCCTGACTGGCCAGATCGCGGGTATGACCGGCGCTTATGGCAATGTCGGCGGGGTACTGTTCCTCACCGTGCTTTCTTTCGTCGATGCTTCGATCTTTTTCCTGGTGATCGCCGGTTCAGCGGTGGTGGTGCTCGGCATCACGCAATTGCTCGATGAACCCGCTGGACAGATCGCCGAGATCATGCCGGACGGCACCGTGCAAATGATTGACGTTGCCTAAAGTCAGGCATGACGCGCACCCTGCAAATTCGCCTCGGTCAATTTTCCGACCGGGGCGTTAAACCCGCTAATGAGGATTTTCATGGCGCGCGCATCCCGGAAAGCGAAACGCTGGCGCTGAAAGGCGCGGCGTTTGCCATCGCCGACGGGATGAGTTCCAGCGAATTTGCCCGCTTGGCGTCTGAATACGCCGTCAAGAACTTTCTCAACGATTATTTCGCCACCCCGGATTCCTGGACGGTGCGGCACTCCGGTGAACGGGTTCTGAGCGCACTCAACCGCTGGTTGTGCGGACAGAGCGTCGCATTGCATGACCCCGCACGGGGCATGGTCACTACCTTCAGCGCCCTGGTGCTGAAATCCACCACCGCCCATATTTTTCATATCGGCGACACGCGCATCTGGCAATGGCGCGACGCCACGCTGGAGCCGTTGACGCAGGATCACCACAGTTGGGCCAGCGCTCAGCGGGTTTACCTGAACCGGGCGTTGGGCATCGACACGCACCTGGAAATCGACTATCGCAGCCTGCCGGTTGAGGTTGGCGACCGGTATTTGTTCACCACCGACGGCGTTCATGAATATGTGCCGCCTTTGCAAATCAAGCGCCTGCTGAGCGAATACCAGGACAATCTCGATGCCGCCTGCCGCGCATTGACCGCCGCCGCCCGCGCTGCCGGCAGTCCGGATAATTTGACCTGCCAACTGCTGTGCATCGATGACCTGCCGGTCCCAGATGTCGACTCGGTCTTTCGGGAATTGACCGAATTGCCATTCCCACCGCCGTTAGAGCCGGGCATGATTCTGGACGGCTATCACATTCTGCGGGAAATCCACGCCAGTCCGACCAGCCAGCTTTATCTGGCGCGCGATGAGGATTCCGGGAAACAGGTGGTGCTGAAAACGCCGTCTGTGAATTTTGAGGACGACCCCGGCTATCTGGAGCGTTTCCGCCATGAAGAGTGGGTGGGTCGGCGTATTAACAGTACGCACGTCTTGAAAATCATTGAACCCGTGCGGCGGCGGCGTTTTCTTTACCACATCCTGGAACACCTCGATGGTCAGACTTTGCGGCAATGGATGGCGGATCATCCCCATCCTTCGCTGGAAAAAGTGCGAGAGATTTTGCAGCAAATCGCCTGCGGCATCCGGGCCTTTCATCGGTTGGATATGTTGCACCGGGATTTGAAGCCGGAGAATATCCATATCGACCAACATGGTATCGTGCGGATCATTGATTTCGGTTCGGCAAAAATCGCCGGCATTGCTGAAATTGCCTCGCCGATCGCACAAACCGACCTGCTCGGCACCAAGAACTACGTCGCCCCGGAGGTTCTATGCGGCGAACCGGCCACCACCAGCGCCGATTTGTTTGCTTTTGGCGTGATCGCCTATGAGTTACTGACCGGTCATTTGCCCTACGGCGAACGGTTAGGCCGGGAGGTCAACGCCAAGTGGATGAACCGGTTGCGCTATATCCCGGCGCGAAACGAACGACCGGATTTACCGGTTTGGGTGGATGGCGCTTTGGAAAGAGCCGTGCGGCTTGATTCAAAGCGCCGCTACGTGGTTGAAACCGAGTTAATCTACGATTTGCGTTATCCCAACCCGGATTTCATCGAACGTCCCCTTCGGCCTTTACTGGAGCGTAATCCCATCGGTTTCTGGCGCGGCATAGCGCTACTGTCGCTGCTTGGGAATTTGGCGCTCATGTATTGGCTGCATCGCGGTTGATGTGCTCCATATCGGATGAAGCTGTAGAGAAGATGTCCCTGGGTCAGGCAATAGGTCGAAAATGACGATCGATTTCAATCCACCGCTGACAGATGATCCAGCGGCCAGCGCGGCAGCACGTCAATCGCGGTATCCGCCGCCTGGCCCGCCGCCAGCCGCCGCCAGCCCGCGTATGCGATCATTGCGCCGTTATCGGTGCAGAATTCCAGGCGGGGATAATAGACCCGGCCGCCTCGTTCCTCTGCTAATTCCAGCAACCGCGCCCGCAACCGCTGGTTCGCGCCGACCCCGCCCGCCACGACCAGCCGCGTTAACCCAGTTTCCTCCAGCGCCCGTCGGCATTTGATGACCATGGTTTCCACCACGGCTTCCTCGAACGCGCGGGCTACATCGGCCCGATTCTCGGGCGTCGGCTCCAGCTTCCGCCAGGTATTAATGGCGGCGGTTTTCAATCCGCTGAAGCTGAAATCGCAACCTGGACGGTCGGTCATCGGTCGCGGGAATTTGAAACGCCCCGGAATGCCTTTCTGAGCCAGCTTGGCCAAGGCTGGCCCGCCCGGATACGGCAGTCCTAACAGCTTGGCGGTTTTATCAAACGCCTCGCCTGCCGCATCGTCAATGGACTCGCCCAGAATTCGGTAACCGCCCACGCTCTCCACACGCACCAGCAAGCTGTGTCCACCAGACACCAGGAGCGCCACAAAAGGAAATTCCGGCGGCTCGGCTTCCAACATCGGCGCCAATAGATGACCTTCCATATGGTGAACGCCAATCGCCGGAACGCCCCAAGCCCAGGCCAGACTGCGCCCAATCGCTGCGCCTACCAACAATGCGCCGATCAGGCCCGGCCCGCGAGTGTAGGCCACGCCTTCGACATCGCGTGGTTCGATGCGCGCTTGCCGGAAGATTTCCCGCAACAATGGCAACGTCTTGCGGACATGATCGCGCGAGGCCAATTCCGGTACGACCCCGCCATATTCCGCATGTAGTTTGACCTGACTGTGCAGGGCATGGGCCAGCAACCCGCGTTCGCTGTCATAGAGCGCCACGCCGGTTTCATCACAGGATGTTTCAATACCGAGGATTAACATACGGTTTTCTGTTTTGCATTTAGTAGAGGGTATGATTACAATACAATGTTTTCTGATAATCCACTTTTTCCCTGATCCAGACTCTAAATGAATGAGGTGACGTCTTAATGCCCGCCGTGAAAATTAAGGAAAATGAGCCGTTTGACATTGCATTGCGCCGTTTCAAGCGTTCCTGTGAAAAAGCTGGTGTTCTCTCCGAAGTCCGCCGCCGGGAGTTTTACGAGAAGCCCACCCAGGAACGCAAGCGCAAGCGGGCCGCCGCCGTCAAGCGTCATTTGAAAAAACTTTCCCGGGAAGTCGCCCGCCGCACCCGCCTCTATTGAGTCTGGCCGCCCTACCTCTCCCCCCGCTATTCCAAGCACATCGCGAGTCTGTCCGCATGTCCCTCAAAGACCGTATTCAGGATGACATGAAAACCGCCATGCGCGCCAAGGATAAAAATCGCCTGGGCGTTATCCGCCTGATTCTGGCCGCCATCAAGCAACGCGAGGTGGACGAACGCATTGAACTGAGCGATGTGCAAACCCTGGCTGTGCTGGAGAAGATGATCAAGCAGCGCCGGGAATCCCTGACGCAGTATCAAAACGCCGGTCGCGCAGACTTGGCCAGTCAGGAAGCGTTCGAAATCGATCTAATTCAGACTTATCTGCCTGCTCCGCTGAGCGAAGCTGAACTGGAAACGCTGATTGCTAATGCAATCGCGGTGACCGGCGCCCAATCCATGCGCGACATGGGCAAGGTCATGACCATCATCAAGGACCAGGCGCAAGGCCAGGTCGACATGAGTACGGTCAGCGCCCGGATTAAAGCCCGCTTCGGCGGCTGAATTCGCATCCTTCAACGATCACGCATCTTGTCTCCATTGACTGGCGGACTGACGTTTTTCGACTAGGCTTTGGGGTTATGGCTGGCCGTATCCCCCAAGAGTTCCTCGATCAATTACTCAACCGGGTAGACCTGGTCGAGGTAATCAACACCCGGACGCCGTTACGTCGCGCAGGTCATGATTTCATGGCCTGCTGTCCGTTTCATGCCGAAAAAACGCCTTCATTTTCGGTCAGTCCGCGCAAGCAATTTTATTATTGTTTCGGTTGCGGCGCTCACGGGAACGCTATCGGTTTTTTGATGGCCTATGAACGACTGGAATTTCTGGACGCCGTTGAAGAACTCGCCCGGCTGGCGGGTCTGGAAATGCCGAAAAGCAGTGGTAGCGAGAGCGATCCATCCCGCGCCCTGCTGGAATGGCTGGCCCAGGCCGACCGCTATTTCCGCCAACAACTGCGAGCACATCCGGCCCGCCAGCGCGCAGTGGACTATCTGCGCCAACGCGGTCTAACCGGCCAGATTGCTGGCGTGTTCGGCATTGGCTACGCACCGCCGGGCTGGGATCACTTGAGCCAAACCCTGCGCCGGGCCGGCGCTACGCCCGAACAGCTCATCAGCGCCGGTCTGGCCAGCCGCGACGAACGAAATCGCCTGCGCGACCGGTTTCGGGACCGAATTATCTTCCCGATCCGCAATCAACGGGGTCGAACTATCGCTTTCGGTGGCCGGACGTTGGATGCCGATATTAACCCGAAATATCTCAATTCGCCAGAGACGCCATTATTTCACAAGCGATTGGAATTATATGGACTCCATGAAGCGCGCACCCGCACCCAGCACTTGCAACGCCTGGTCGTAGTCGAAGGTTATATGGATGTGGTAGCGCTTGCCCAATATGATATCCCCTATGCCGTTGCTACGCTGGGCACCGCCACCAGCGCCGAGCATATCGAACGCTTGTTCCGAATGGTTGCCGATCTGGTGTTCTGCTTTGACGGCGACGCGGCGGGACGAACAGCCGCCTGGCGGGCGCTGGAAGCAGCGTTGCCTTTCCTGCGCGATGGCCGGCAGATTGGCTTTCTGTTTCTACCTGAGGGCGAGGATCCGGATAGCCTGGTTCGCCAGGAAGGATCCACGAACTTTGAGCGCCGATTGGAAAATGCGACGCCACTGGCGGACTACCTGTTTACCGAATTGCGCGCCCGCGCCCATCCCGACACCTTGGCGGGACGCGCTCGCCTGGCCGAACTGGCCCAGCCACTCCTAGAAAAGCTGCCTGAGGGGCATTTTCGCGATCTTATGAGTGCACGCTTGCAACAAGAAGCACAACTAGTTAACACCCGATTACGTCCTCCGGTTCTAGTCTCACAACTGAGGAACAACAATAATGCGCAGCTCGCCCGCACGCCGTTGCGCAAAGCCATTGCCCTGCTGTTGTATCGACCAGAACTAGCGCAACAGGCAACGCTGGACGATGACCCGGTATTACGCAATAGTCGAGAACCCGGCATAAAATTATTAGCGGAATTGGTCGCTACGCTGCGCGCCCATCCCGAACTGACTGCCGCCGCCTTACTCGAACGCTATCGCGACACGCGCGAGGGCGCCATTTTGGAGCGGTTGGCGCAATGGCGCCTGGAAGCTGAAACCCCGGAAGAAGAGTATCAATTTGAGGCCGAGTTTGCCGATATTCTGGATTATTTGCGGCGACGCGCCGACCCGGCGAAACAATGGCTGGAAACAGTGCTGCAACGTGGAATACCTGGCCCTCTGAGCAGAGAAGAGCGCGCAGAAGCGTTGCGGAACTTTGGACAATTCAGAAAAGTCCAATAATCCTTTTATAAGTAAAATGGAAATCTCATGATATGATTATTAGTTTAAGTTTTTTACCCATTCAGCATGTGAACAGGTCATGAGCGAGCAGCAACAGTCACAATTGAAGAAGTTGATCGCCCGCGGCAAGGAAAAGGGATTCCTGACCTATGCCGAGGTGAATGACCATTTGCCCGATGATATCGTCGATCCAGAACAGATCGAGGACATCATCGCCATGATCAATGATATGGGTATCGAAGTCCATGAGTTCGTACCCGACACCGAGACTTTGCTGCTCAACGAAAATCCGGTCAACGCCGATGATGATGTAGTCGCCGAGGAAGCCGCCGCCGCGTTAGCAGCAGTGGATAGCGAATTTGGCCGCACCACGGACCCGGTGCGGATGTATATGCGGGAAATGGGAACCGTCGAGTTGTTAACCCGCGAAGGTGAAATTCAGATCGCCAAACGGATTGAGGAAGGCATGAGCCAGGTGCTATCGGCGTTGGCCAGCTATCCTCTGACAACTGGCGAGTTGCTAAAAATTTATGAATCCATCAGTGAAAATGGCACACGATTAGCCGATGTCATCAGCGGTTTCAATGATATTGAGGAACCTGCGCCACCACTGCCGGAGGAGAACGCACCGGTTATCGGCGAAGAACCGGACGTAACCGGTAAGAAGAAAGAAGGGCAAGAGAAAAGTGAGACGCCGCCAGCGTCGGAAGTGGTTTCGGAATCATCGGAGGAAGCCCCGGAAACGTCGGAAACGCCAGAGGAAGATGAGGAAGTAGTGGACGGCGATGACGAAAGCGAAGGAGAGGAAGGGACCCAGAATACCGTGATCGAGAGCGGTCCTGATCCAGAAGAGGCCACTCGTCGTTTCATCGACCTGCGCGCGCTGTTTGAACAGACCTTGGCCAGCGTAGATGAACGGGGCATTCAGGATCCGCAGACTCAAGCGCTGCGCCAGCACTTAGGCGAACGTTTTCTGGAACTCCGGCTCGTGCCCAAAACCCTCGATCAATTGATTGCCAAGCTGCATGAGATGGCCGAGCGCATCCGCACCCATGAAAAACAAGTCATGTCTCTCTGTGTGGGCAAGGCGCAGATGCCGCGCAAAACGTTCATCACGACTTTCCCACAGAATGAAACCCGCTTGGACTGGATTGATGAACAGATCCAGGCAGACAGGAAATATTCGGCGGCTTTGGCTGTTTGTTGCGGGAAGGTGCGGGAGGCGCAACGCCATTTGCAGGCGATTGAACAGGAAGCGCGATTATCAGTTCATGAAATCAAGGACATAAACCGCCACATGTCCATCGGCGAAGCCAAAGCGCGGCGGGCAAAAAAGGAAATGGTCGAGGCGAACCTACGGCTGGTGATTTCGATTGCCAAGAAGTACACCAATCGGGGTTTGCAGTTCCTGGATCTTATCCAGGAAGGCAACATTGGTTTGATGAAAGCCGTGGATAAATTTGAATACCGGCGCGGTTATAAATTCTCGACCTATGCGACCTGGTGGATTCGCCAGGCGATTACCCGATCGATTGCCGATCAGGCCCGGACCATCCGTATTCCGGTGCATATGATTGAGACG
>JAGRHQ010000084.1 GCA_020444905.1 Candidatus Competibacteraceae bacterium | reverse complement strand
ATCCAGGATAAAGCGATCGCCAAGGTTCAGGCATATCAAATCACCGTTGAAAGAATTCACCACGCGAAATTCAAAAATTGAACTATCCTTGACTGGCGAAAACTTAAAGAATATTCATTCAATAACAATGGACTCTATGGAGCAGGCTCTTGATCAATATGATCAATTCAGGACGGGTGATCCAGTTGCAAAGTCACAAAGCGATGCTGCGTCCCGATATTGGTCCGCCGGAGCGCACACCACAGCTGGCGCTGGTCGCAGATCTTGAGAGTAATGAATTGAACGGCCTGTTTGTCCTGTCACGCTTGGCGGCGTTTCTGCAAAGCATCGAGGCCGGGGAACGGCATGAACTCCACTTGTGTGAACGAGTCGTCATTATTCCCAGCGTTGAAGCGCTACGAGGAGTATCGAGTCACGCCTGGCGCGTCGACCCGCGCCGCCGTCCAATAGCTATGGAATCCATGCGCGAAACGGTAATGACCCTCACCCAGGCTGCTTATTACCGGGTCAATGTACACACCGTAAATAGCAGCCTTGAGGAAATGCCGCAGGTATGGCTATATGCGCCGAATGATGATGAACGAGCCAGCGCCTGCCTGTTCGGATTACCAGCGGTGGTCGAACAATCGGCGGACTCGAAGGAGGCGGGTGAACTGGCGCGCATCTGGCGACCACGCCGTGGCGAAAATTTCATCATTCGTGCGGGGCAGTCAGGTAGCCTGCAAACTCGGCATTGTGAAATTCTGTTTCGCGCGCTGGTCGCGTTCCTCAGTCGCACCGGGATTATTGATGGTCTGCAAATGGCTGACTGTGAAGAAGATTTGCATTATTTTGGCCGACAACAAGTGTGCGACCTGCCCGCTGATCGATCCGGTATTTTCACCTCGCGCCTGGAAGTCGGTCGCTGGGTGCAAGCGGGTGAGGAACTGGGTCAAATCCATGACGGTATTACCGGCAACATCCAGATGCGTGTGATAGCGCCGGTCGCAGGTTTGCTGGCGGGTCTGCGTCGGCAACCCCTGTTATGCGCAGGCGATCCCATCGCGCGGATTCTGACATTGGACATGGCATTCCGGCGCAGCTCGTTGCAGTGATGGTCTGAAGGACAATTATGTATGAGCGACAGACAGACTGAGAATCATGCCGAGGCGCATCGATGGCTATTGGAGCGGGTGAGGGCGGAAACCTGCGAGACCGCGCGATCAACGGGTCTTAACGAACTCAGTGATCGAGTGATTGAAGCGATGGCGGCAACGCCTCGGCATTGTTTCGTTGCGCCCGAACAGCAAGACTGGGCCTATGCTGACATGCCGCTGCCTATTGGGCGTGGTCAGACTATCTCCCAGCCGTTCATTGTAGCGCTGATGACCGAGTTGTTGGCGCCGGAGCCAGAAGATATCGTGCTGGAAATTGGTACAGGGTCAGGCTATCAGGCGGCAGTGCTGGCCCATCTGGTCCAGCAGGTCTACACGCTGGAGCGCATACCCGAATTGGCGAATCTTGCAACGCAGCGCTTGCGAGAACTTGGCGTTGCCAACGTAGTGGTTCGCGCCGGTAACGGTGTCCAGGGCTGGGAAGAACAGGCGCTTTTTGATGGGATCATCGTCACAGCGGCGGCGGCGGAAGTACCCCCCGCATTGGTGCAACAGTTGAAACCAGGCGGGCGGTTGGTCATTCCCGTCGGTCCGCCTCATCGCACCCAGGATCTGCGTGTGCTGGAGAAGGATGCCCAGGGTGTGGTGCGCAGTCGGAGCGTGTTGCCGGTGGTGTTCGTGCCATTAATTAGCGATCGCTGATTCCCCCTTTGAAAAAGGAAGGCAAGAGGATTTCACGCGGTGGGCAACGACATACCCGTTAATTTCTTGAACAGCGCCACGGCATAGGAATCGGTCATGCCGGACACAAAATCGGTAATAGCCAGCACCCGGCGATAGGGATCGGCGGCTGGGCAACGTCCAGGACCGGCGAACTGCTCCGGCATTAGGTAAACCAGCATTCGACTTTTAGGCGAGGCGTTCGCGCCATGCACAGCCAGATCATTGACCGTCGTTACAAACGCTTCCAGCAACCCTGCAAGCACCTCAAAGCCAGCGGCTTCCACTTCGATCACGGGCCTGGAAACATAAACCTGATTTTCGCCACAATCCTTCAGGGCGCGCATCGCTCCGGCGGCAGGGATGATATCGAGCAGTTCCCCTGGGAGCGCGCCGGCCAGGATAGCATCCTCATGCTGCATAAAGCACTGATGGACCTGGTCGATAATGGCGCCAATAGCTTTGGCGCGCAGGTATTCGATTTTTTCCTTAGACCGAGTGATATGCGCCATCTTGCGTTCGGCGCGATGCGCTTCGCCGGTCAGGGGTAGCAATAAATCGCGGACTTGCTCGAAGGGCAGTTGCTGAAGCCGAAAGGCGTCTTCCACGTCGATAATTCGATAACAGATGTCATCCGCTGCTTCAACCAGGTAAGCGAGCGGATGGCGACTCCAGGCGCCCGGCAATACGGGTTCGAGTCCCAGTTGACCGGCCACTTCGGCAAACAAGTCGGCGTCATCCCGATAGAAACCGAATTTTTTAAAGGCGCTGCCAGCAGGAGGTTCAGCGGGCAACCAGGAGGCACAAGGGTATTTGGTAAACGTACCGAGGGTGGCGCAGGTTAGTTGCATCCCACCAGGATTATCGGGACTTTGCAGGCGGGTGATGATGCGGAAGCCCTGAGCGTTGCCCTCGAAGCGCAGGAAATCCTGGCGTTCTGCTTCGGTCAGCGAGTCCAGCACCGCCTGGCCGGTTGCGGAGGCGGTAAACCAGAGACGGATGGCGTCTTCACCGGCGTGACCAAACGGGGGATTGCCGATATCGTGGGCCAAGCTGGCGGCGGCGACGATCGCGCCAAAATCCTGTGGATAAACGCTTTTCAAGCCATGCCGTTTGATGACGCTGTCGCCGACCATCGTTCCAAGCGAACGCCCGACGCTGGACACTTCCAGACTATGCGTCAGGCGGGTGCGGACGTAGTCGCTCTGCGCGAGGGGAAAGACTTGGGTTTTGTCCTGGAGCCGACGAAAAGCCGATGAAAAGACAATGCGATCAAAATCGCGTTGAAAATCCGTACGCGCTTCATTAGCTGGATGCAGGTAGGGCAACCCAGGACGAACGCGGGACAGCAGGCGATTCCAGTGCATAGGTGTTTCCACAATTTTATGGCGTATGTTCACTATAGTGAACCCTGAAAATCGGACAACAGTTTAAGCAACGAAGTGGCTCCTTAATGCCGAAAATTCATTAGCTCCATTACGCCGCAATTGAAATGGCTCCATTGCCGCAAGTTCACAGGCAGGTATAGAAAGCTTCGTAACCACGCTTCTTTATTCTTCACGCAAATGCTTCCATGTCCACTCAATCCTCGGGTAGTGTTCCAGACATGGTTTTTATACTCCCGAGCGAGCAGCCTCCTGTCAACCCATCATATAGCGCGATTGCCCTGGATAGTATTTCTAAAAAGTTTTAAACACTCGAAATTTCCGCTATCATACTTAGTTTCATCCGGCCGCCCCGTACAGGCGGCTTTTTCACATGGATATCGGAATTCGTAAGAGGTATGCACAGCGCATGGTTAGCATTCGCTTGTCCCGTGGCGGCGCCAAGAAGCGCCCATTTTACACGATCATCGTAACTGACAGCCGCAACCGGCGCGACGGTCGTTATATCGAGCGGCTCGGCTTTTTCAACCCCATTGCCAGCGGTAAGGAAGAGCGGTTGAACATGAACCGGGAACGCTTGCAATACTGGCTAAACACCGGCGCGCAGCCCTCGGAGCGCGTGATCAGCCTGATGAAGGAACAGGCTCGTCAACAGCCAGCAACCGGCGCAGCGGTTGAGTAAGTCGAAGACTTGAATTCGGCGCTGTTGTTATGAGCGACGACTGGATCGTGCTGGGCCGGGTTTCGGGTCTGTTTGGCTTACAGGGCTGGTTGCGGGTTTTTTCCCATACTGAACCACGGCACGGTATTGCTCGCTATAACCCGGTTTTTTTGAACCGACAGGGCAAATGGCAACCCTTCAACATCGAGGAAGGCCGCGCTCATGGCGCAGGAGTAGTGCTGAAGTTTGCCGGTTATGACGACCGTGATCAGGCGGCGACGCTGGTCCAGAGCGACATTGCCATCCGCCGCGCACAACTGCCGCCGGCTGCGCCGGGTGAGTATTACTGGGCCGATTTGGCCGGATTGCAGGTCGTGACGCTGAAAGGAGTGGCGCTGGGCACAGTCGACCGGGTGTTCGCCACTGGCGCCAACGATGTGTTGGTCGTCAAGGGTGAACGGGAGCGGTTAGTGCCGTTTGTAAAGGGCCAGGTGGTCGTCGAGGTTGATCTGGAACAGGGAAGGTTGCGGGTCGACTGGGATCCGGACTTTTAAACGTCCCGTTCTTCACTTACGTTGTCTCTCTCTCTGTCAGCCCCTTTCTTTCAATGGAATGGAAAAGGGACACCAGGACTGCTGCCATGCGTGTGGATGTCGTGACCCTGTTTCCAGAAATGGTCGAAACCTTGCTGCGTTTTGGGGTTACGGGTCGGGCGGTCGAGCGCGGTTTGCTCGAAGTCGCGACCTGGAACCCGCGCGATGACGCTGGCGACCGGCATCGCACTGTGGACGATCGGCCTTACGGAGGGGGACCTGGCATGGTGATGAAAGTACAGCCATTGCGCGATACCCTGCGCCGGGCGCGCTCAGCGGTGGAACCTGCGGGGAAGACGCTTTATCTCAGCCCACAGGGACGACCCTTGACCCAGGATGGTGTGCGGCAACTGGCGGTGGAGTCGCGTTTGATCCTGCTCGCCGGACGTTATGAAGGCATCGATGAGCGCTTAATCGAGGCCGAGGTGGACGAGGAATGGTCCATCGGCGACTATGTGCTGAGTGGTGGCGAACTAGCGGCTTTGGTGGTCATTGATGCAGTGGCGCGTTTGTTGCCCGGAGCGCTGAATGATCACGAATCGGCGGAGCAAGATTCGTTTATGGAGGGACTGCTGGACTGTCCGCACTATACCCGTCCGGAGGAAATCGACGGTCGGCGCGTTCCGCCGGTGCTGTTGAGCGGTGATCATGCCGCGGTCGCCCGGTGGCGGCGACGCAAAGCGTTGGAACGAACCTGGCTGCGACGCCCCGAATTACTGGCGCGCTTGGAACTGACCACCCAGGACCAGCAATTACTGGTTGAATTTATTCAGAAACATCGAGAAAAAAAGGGAGAGGCTGGCGCTGCCGGCGATTTTCCCAAGCAACGTGGAGTTTAGTGTCATGAGTATATTGGTTGAAGCATTCGAACGGGAGCAGATGACCCGTGAAATTCCTCCATTCAACCCCGGCGATACCGTGGTCGTGCGGGTTAAGGTCAAAGAAGGCAATCGTGAGCGCCTGCAAGCCTTTGAAGGCATCGTGATCGCCAAGCGCAATCGTGGCTTGAATTCGGCGTTTACAGTACGCAAGATTTCTCACGGCGAGGGTGTGGAACGGGTGTTTCAGACCCATAGTCCAGCGATCGCCGACATTAGCGTCAAGCGTCGGGGTGATGTACGCCGCGCCAAACTGTACTACCTGCGTGGACTGGAGGGCAAAGCGGCGCGGATTAAGGAGAAGTTGCGTTAAGTTTTGAGTTCTACGTTTTAAAACAGGTGGCGATATGGACGATGAGAGAATAACCTGGCTGAAGCCGGTTCGGGCGCTTGCTGCGGAAGCGAGCAGCCGAATTCTGGAGATTTATTCCACAGCATTCAACGTGACTGCCAAGGATGATAACAGCCCATTGACGGCTGCTGACCTTGCGTCCCATCGAACCATCGTGGCCGGCTTGCGCGCTCTAACACCCGATATTCCCGTGCTGTCCGAGGAATCCGCCGCCATTCCGTTCATCGAGCGTCGCCAATGGCGCCGCTACTGGCTGGTGGATCCTTTGGATGGCACCAAGGAATTTGTGAAACGCAATAGCGAGTTCACAGTCAACATCGCGCTGATCGAGGATCATGAACCGGTATTGGGCGTGGTGCGGGTTCCGGTAACTGGACTGTGCTACTCTGCTGTTCACGGCCATGGGGCGTTTCGTGAAGAACCGGGCCAACCGCCGCAAGCCATTTCGGTGAAGCCTCTGGCGTCTGATCGACCGGTGCGGATAGTGGGTAGTAAATCGCATGGGGGCGCAGGCTTGCAAAAGTTTGTTGCCGCCCTGGGTTCGCATCAACTGGTTACCATTGGCAGTTCACTCAAATTGTGCCAAGTTGCGGAAGGCGCGGCGGATGTCTATCCCCGTATGGGGCCGACCTCGGAATGGGATACCGCCGCCGCCCAAGCGATTGTTGAAGCCGCCGGTGGTCGGGTCGTTTCAGCCGAAACCGGGGAATCCTTGCGTTATAATACCCGTGATTCCTTACTGAACCCTTATTTCATTGTTTACGGTGACGCCAGTCGCGATTGGTTGAGCTATGTTCCCCCTAATCCCTAATGCCTGAAAGATGCTCGACAACGCCTATCAAGCCATTATCGCCGCGCCCTTCGGCTGTGTGATTGGCATTCGCACACAGGGCGCAATGTTGACCGCGCTGGATTTCCTGCCGGTTGACCGGCCTGAAAAGTCTCCGGAAGATGCAGCGACGGCGCGGGTTATCGATGAATTACAGGCGTATTTCCATAATCCCCATGCGCCATTCACAGTCTCCCTGACTCTGCAGGGAACCACGTTTCAGCAACGGGTGTGGACGGCGTTGCAAACCATTTCGCCAGGAACAGTGATGACTTATGGCGAATTGGCGCAACAACTCGGCACTGCGGCCCGTCCCATTGGCGGCGCTTGCCGGAATAACCCCATCCCGATTCTGGTACCCTGCCATCGCGTAGTCGGTCGGCAAGGGCTGGGCGGTTACGCCGGCGAGGTCACCGGTAATCCGCTCGGGATCAAGCGTTGGCTGTTACAGCATGAAGGCGTGGATTGTAGCCGCTCTTAATGTTACGATTAGCCAATCTTTTTTATGGTGGCCCCGTTCAGTCCCCTCGCGACGAAAAGCTGTGAACCCCGTCAGGCCCGGAAGGGAGCAGCGGCAGCAGTGGCTTCGGGCGCCGGGGTGTGGCGGATCGGGGTCGCCGCCCTTCTCAACGTGAAAAGTGAAAGGCACAGGGTGAAAGGCCAGGGAACCACCGCCTTCCCACATCACTGGGGATTGGTATGAGTTACCAGGTTCTGGCCCGCAAATGGCGGCCACGCACCTTTCATGAACTCGTAGGTCAGGAGCATGTCGTTCGCGCCCTGACGAATGCCCTCGATCGGCAACGCCTGCACCACGCCTTTCTGTTCACCGGTACTCGGGGGGTGGGTAAAACAACGATTGCCCGAATCCTCGCCAAGTCGCTGAATTGCGAAGTCGGCGTTTCTTCCGTACCCTGCGGTGAATGCAGCGCCTGTCAGGAGATCGACGCGGGCCGTTTTGTGGATCTGATCGAAGTCGACGCCGCTTCCCGCACCAAAGTCGATGAGACCCGGGAGTTGCTGGAAAACGTGCAGTATACGCCCAGTCGCGGACGCTTCAAGGTGTATCTGATCGACGAAGTCCACATGTTTTCCAATCATAGTTTCAACGCGCTGTTGAAAACACTGGAAGAACCGCCGCCGCATGTGAAATTTTTGCTGGCGACCACTGATCCACAGAAGCTGCCGGTTACTATCCTGTCGCGTTGTCTCCAGTTCAGTCTAAAGCGCCTGCCGTCCAGCATGATCGCCGGGTATTTGAGTCAGGTGCTAACACAGGAGGACATTCCGCACGAGCCTGCGGCGCTGCAATTGGTGGCCCGCGCCGGTGATGGCAGTATGCGCGACGCCTTGAGCCTGCTGGATCAGGCTATCGCTTTCGGCGGCGGTCAGGTGGAGACGGCGGCGGTCAGCGCCATGTTGGGCAGTATTGATCGGCGACAAGTCACCGGTTTGCTGGAGAAACTGGCGGTTAACAATGCTCCAGGTTTACTCCAACAGATTGCCGCGTTAGACGAACATGCTCCGGATTATGCCATGGTGCTGGCTGAGTTGTTGTCGTTGTTGCAACGAGTGGCGCTAGTCCAGGTCGTGCCGGATGCGCCACTGGATGATGAAGTTGCTGACCCGGAAGCAGTGCGACGATTGGCGGAAATAATGCCGCCCGAGGACGTGCAGTTATTCTACCAGATTGCGCTGCTGGGTCGGCGCGATCTACCTCTGGCGCCGGATCCGCGTGGTGGTTTCGAGATGGCGTTGTTGCGGATGCTATGTTTTCGGCCTGCGACGCTGGAGACTGTGGTCGCTGCATCCCCCGGACCGGTAACGAGTTCGCACCATGCGGCATCGCTGCCGGTTGCCGCTGCTGCATCCGTTCCTCGCTCCGTCCCAGCGCCGCCTGTAGTTTCGCCACTGCCCGATTCGAAATGGGATGCATTGATAAAGCAGCTCGATTTGAATCCCCGAGACAAGAACCTGGCGCTAAATTGCGAGCTGGTGGCGTATGAGGACCATTGTTTGCAACTCAGACTAGAGCCTAACCTGGAGCCGATGCTGAATCAGCATGTGAAAGATCGGATAAAAGCCGCATTAGAAAAGCATCTTGGCAAACCGGTTGACCTGAAATTTCAAATTGGCGCTGTAGCAGGAATAACACCGGAAGCTCAGCAAAAACAGCGACAAGCGGAACGGCGACAGACGGCAGCGGAGCGAACCCAACAGGACCCGCATGTGCGGGATATGCAGGAAATGTTCGATGCGCGGATTACCGCGATCCACCCGCTTGATGAAAGCGATAGCTAATCTATGGAGGAAAGACAATGAAAGGCGGTTTGGGCAATCTGATGAAGCAGGCGCAGAAGATGCAGGAAAACTTGCAAAAGGCGCAAGCGGAAATTGCGGAAATGGAAATCCATGGCGAATCGGGTGGCGGGCTGGTTCGTATCGTGATTACCGGTCGCTATGAGGTTCGTCGAATCAGCATCGACGACAGCCTGGTAGGCGATGACAAGGATATGCTGGAGGATTTGGTGGCTGCCGCCTTCAACGATGCTGTGCATAAGGTCGAACGCACCGTGCAGGACAAGATGTCGGGTCTTACCGCCGGCATGGGTTTGCCGCCAGGTATGATGGGCGATCTCAAACTGCCATTCTGACGGGCTTTATGGCTGCTTCGCCACTGCTGAATCAATTGATGGCGGCGCTGCGTTGCTTGCCGGGCGTGGGGCCGAAGTCTGCCCAGCGCATGGCTTTGCACTTACTGGAGCGGGATCGCGACGGCGCGGCGCGGCTGATTGAAGCATTACGGACGGCCCTGGAGCGGATTGGCCGTTGCCAGCTCTGTCACGATCTGAGCGAGACGGAAATTTGCGCCCTGTGCGCTCATCCCGGTCGTGATCCTGCCCTGTTATGCGTGATCGAGACGCCGGCGGATGTGCTGGCGGTCGAACAGTCAACCGGTTTTCAGGGCCGATATTTTGTGCTGATGGGTCATCTATCGCCACTGGATGGGATTGGTCCGGCGGAACTGGGGCTGGAGGTGTTGGAAGCCCGTTTAGATGAAGGCGAGGTTCGCGAGATTATTCTCGCTACTAATCCGACCGTGGAAGGGGAAGCCACTGCTTATTACATTGCCGAACTGGCCCGCGAACGTGGTATCCGCGCAACCCGCATCGCCCACGGAGTACCACTGGGCGGTGAGTTGGAATACGTGGATGGCGGCACCTTGGCGCATGCCTTCGCCGGTCGCCGAGAGGTTTGCGGTAGCTCTTTCTCCCGAACTGCAGGATAAAATGATCCATTAACAGGGGATTCTCTTAACAACTGTTCAATTACCTCAACAACGATAAAAAAACCGTGACTTGCGTCACGGTCTAATAGGATTCAAACAATTGTTATTATTGAAGGGTTACGACTTGCGCGTCTTGCGCATTTTCTCAATGGTCTGCAGTTGCGCGATCGCCTCGGCGAGTTCCGCCTTAGCCCGGGCAAATTCGAAATCACTCTGATGATCGGCAATGATCTGCTCAGCGCGTTGCTTGGCGGATTGTGCAGCGACTTCATCCAGATCACGCGCCCGCTCGGCGGTATCGGACAGGATGGTGACGACATGCGGCTGCACCTCCAGCAATCCGCCCGATACATAGAATAGTTGCTCTTCACCGCCCAGCAACTTGACTCGAACCTGACCGGGCTTTAACCGGGTCAACAACTGGCTGTGTCGGGGCAAAATACCGAGTTCGCCTAACTCGCCCGGCGCTGTCACCATCTCGGCGGCGCCGGAAAACAGCTCCTTCTCCGCGCTGACAATATCGACATGCAGTGTCATAGCCATGGTGCGTCTCCTGATCGGTTGCTCGTGGAAGGCGGTTCAGCACGCCGAACCGCCGGCCTCTTACAGCTTGTTCGCCTTTTCCACGGCCTCATCGATGGAGCCGACCATGTAGAACGCCTGCTCGGGCAGGTGATCATACTCGCCGGCCACGATGCCTTTGAACGCAGTAATCGTGTCCTTAAGGGCGACATACTTGCCCGGCGAGCCGGTAAACACTTCCGCTACGAAGAACGGCTGTGACAGGAAACGCTGCACCTTGCGGGCGCGGGCCACCACCAGCTTGTCTTCCTCGGACAGTTCATCCATGCCCAAAATGGCGATGATATCCTTCAGCTCCTTATAGCGCTGTAGGGTGCTCTGCACCAAACGAGCGGTATCGTAGTGATCCTGTCCCACCACCAGCGGATCCAGTTGCCGCGAGGTCGAGTCCAGCGGGTCTACCGCCGGATAGATGCCCAACTCGGCAATTTGCCGGGACAATACGACCGTGGCGTCCAAGTGAGCAAAGGTGGTGGCCGGCGACGGATCAGTCAAGTCGTCAGCCGGCACATACACGGCTTGAATGGAGGTAATCGATCCGATCTTGGTCGAAGTGATCCGCTCCTGTAGCACACCCATTTCCTCAGCCAGAGTCGGCTGATAACCTACTGCGGACGGCATACGGCCCAACAGCGCCGAACACTCCGTACCGGCCAAGGTGTAGCGGTAGATGTTGTCAATAAAAAGCAGCACATCGCTGCCTTCGTCGCGGAAGGATTCGGCAATGGACAGGCCGGTCAGACCGACGCGCAATCGGTTACCCGGCGGCTCATTCATCTGACCATAGACCAGCGCCACCTTGTCCAGCACGTTCGACTCCTTCATTTCATGATAGAAGTCGTTGCCTTCGCGCGTCCGCTCGCCCACACCGGCAAACACCGAGTAACCGGAGTGTTCAATAGCGATGTTGCGGATCAATTCCATCATGTTGACGGTCTTGCCCACGCCCGCGCCGCCGAACAGGCCGATTTTGCCGCCCTTAGCGAAGGGACAGAGCAGGTCGATCACCTTGATGCCGGTTTCCAGCAACTCGGTTGCGCCGGACTGATCCTCATAACTGGGCGCCGGTTGGTGAATCGCGCGATACGCATCAGTCTCCACCGGACCCTTGTGGTCGATGGGCGTACCCAGCACATTCATGATGCGCCCCAGGGTGCCTTTACCGACCGGTACGGTCACCGGCGCGCCGGTATTGGAGACCACCATGTTGCGCTTCAAGCCTTCGGAAGCGCCCATGGCGATAGTGCGCACGACACCATCCCCCAATTGTTGTTGCACTTCCAGAATCAGCCCGCTCTCATCAAGGCGTAGCGCATCGTAGATTTTCGGCACCGACCCGCGCGGGAACTCAACGTCCACCACCGCGCCGATGATTTGCACAATATTGCCAGAACTCATTGTTTTGGGTTCCCCTTAAACTGGTTTCGCCGTGCGTCCGCGGTCAGCGGACGCCAGCCATGACCTCATACCGCCGCAGCGCCGCCCACGATCTCTGCCAATTCCTGCGTGATCGACGCCTGTCGGGCCTTGTTGTAGATCAGTTGCAACTCATCGATGATCGTACCGGCGTTATCCGATGCGCTCTTCATGGCGACCATGCGCGCCGCCTGCTCGCAGGCGACATTTTCCACGAGGGCCTGATACACGACCGACTCTCCATAGCGCCGCAACAACAGCTCAATGAGTTCCTTGGGATCCGGCTCATAGATGTAATCCCAGCGATGCTCCGGCGCGGCGTCCTGCACCTCGGAGGTAATCGGCACCAGTCGCTCAATGCTAGGCTTTTGACTCATCGTGTTGACAAAGCCGTTATACACCAGATAGATCGCATCAATACGCTCCTCGGCGAACGCATCGACCATCACCTTGACCGGCCCTAGCACATCCTCAAAACGGGGCGCGTCGCCCAAGTGGGAGACATGGGCAACGATATTGCCCCGCAACCGGCGGAAGAACTGGAACGCCTTGGTCCCAATGGTGCAAAGATCAATCTCAACACCGCGCTGCCGCCAGTCCTGCATGGAAGTGATAGCCGCCTTGAACAGATTCGTGTTCAGCCCGCCACACAACCCGCGGTCAGTAGAGATCACGATCAAACCAACCCGTTTAATCTCGCGCTCCACTAACCCCGGACTACGATACTCGGTATGGGCATGGGCCAGGTGAGAGATGACGTTGCGAATCCGGCTCGCGTAAGGTCGGGCCGCCTGCATGCGCTCAAGAGCCTTGCGCATTTTGCTCGCCGCCACCATCTCCATGGCTTTGGTGATCTTCTGAGTGCTTTGGACACTCCTGATTTTGGTTCGTATCTCTTTGGCGCCTGCCATGCTGACACCCGTTTACCCGACGTAGTTGGCCTTGAAATCTTCGACGGCCTTCTTCAAGCCCGCTTCGATTTCGTCGTTGTAATCGCCTGTTGCGTTGATCTTATCGATCAGCGCCGCATGGCTGGACCGGGCGAACGCCAGCAAATCCGCCTCGAAATGGCCGATCTTGTTGAGCGGCACATCATCCAGATAGCCACGATCCGCTGCGAACAACGAAATCGCCATTTCCGCCACGGACATCGGCGAATACTGCTTCTGCTTCATCAGCTCGGTAACACGCTGACCGCGTTCAAGCTGCTTACGGGTTGCTTCGTCCAAGTCGGAGGCAAACTGGGCGAACGCCGCCAGCTCGCGGTACTGGGCCAACGCCAGACGGATGCCACCGCCCAATTTTTTAATCGCCTTGGTCTGAGCAGCGCCGCCGACGCGGGACACGGACAAGCCCGGATTGATGGCGGGACGAATGCCGGCGTTGAACAGGTCGGTTTCCAGATAGATTTGCCCGTCGGTGATCGAAATCACATTGGTAGGCACGAAGGCCGACACGTCGCCCGCTTGCGTCTCAATGATCGGCAGAGCGGTCAGAGACCCGGTTTTACCCTTCACTTCGCCGTTGGTAAGACGTTCGACCTCATCGGCATTGATCCGGGAGGCCCGCTCCAGAAGGCGGGAGTGCAGATAGAACACATCGCCCGGGAAGGCTTCACGACCCGGCGGACGGCGCAGGAGCAGGGACACCTGGCGATAGGCTACCGCCTGCTTGGACAGATCGTCATAGACAATCAACGCATCCTGGCCCCGATCACGGAAGTATTCACCCATCGTGCAACCAGAATACGGCGAAATAAACAGCATCGCCGCTGACTCGGAAGCGCTGGCGGCCACCACAATGGTGTGCTCCATCGCACCATGTTCTTCCAGTTTACGCACTACATTGGCGATCGAGGAATTCTTCTGACCGATCGCGACATAGATGCACTTGATGCCGGTGCCTTTCTGATTGATGATCGCGTCAATCGCCACGGCGGTCTTACCGGTCTGGCGGTCACCGATGATTAGCTCACGCTGACCCCGGCCAATCGGCACCATAGCGTCGATGGCTTTCAAACCGGTTTGCACCGGCTGACTGACCGATTGGCGCTCGATCACGCCCGGCGCGATCACCTCGGTGGGCGCGGTCATGGTCGTGACGATAGGACCCTTGCCATCAATCGGCTGGCCCAGCGCATTGACCACGCGGCCTAACAGCGCTTCACCGATGGGTACTTCCAGAATGCGACCGGTGCAAAGCGCTTTATCGCCTTCCGCCAGATGCTCGTAATCGCCCAGAATTACGGCGCCGACGGAATCCCGCTCCAGGTTCAGAGCCAGTCCATAGGTGACCGGATCGCCTTCCCGGGGGGATGGAAACTCGATCATCTCGCCTTGCATTGCATTGTCGAGACCATAAATCCGGGCGATGCCATCAGCCAGGCTGACGATGGTGCCTTCCGTGCGGGCTTCGGCAGCCGCCTGATAACCCTCAAGGCGTTGCCGAATCAGATCGCTGATTTCGGATGGTTTAAGTTGCATAAAACGGTATTCCCCTTAATGGCTCAAGGCCGTGACGAGTTTGTCCAGCCGGCCGCGCGCCGAACCGTCAATCACCAGATCGCCGACCCGGATGACCGCGCCCGCAATCAACGATTCATCAATCTTGCAATCGAGCGCGACATCGCGTTGAAACTTAATTTTTAGCGAGGCGATGACGCGATCGCGCTGGGCGTCGGTCACGGTGGCGGCGCTGATCAGTTCGGCGTGAAGAATGCTTTCGGCCTCGGCGCGCAGCCGCTCGAACAGAACGGCGATGCTGGGAAGCTGATGCAGGCGATGAAACTCCGCCAGCATCTTCAGAAAAGTGACGAAAGCTTCCGGCATTGCCTGGCCGCCCCGGACATCGCGGCACACCCCGGCGACCAACTCGGCTTTCTGATCACCGCGCATTCGCGGATTCCAGGGAGCGAGCAGGCGTTGCAG